>CAKSZM010000026.1 GCA_934525735.1 uncultured Faecalibacterium sp.
GAGAATGTCAAGAAATAAACTTTGAATGTTGCGTAAAAGAACCGTAAAACAACGATTCAGCCCGAAATGTCGGGGGGTCAGCGCGGCAGCCACTGCTCGGCCTCGGCTTCGCTGCAAAGCACATAGTGCTCCGGGCGCAGCTCCCGCCACTGGGGTGCTTCGGCGGAGTAATCGTGCATGGCGGGGTCGTAGACCAGCAGCTGTTTCTCCCGCTCCCGGCGGGGGTCCGGCATGGGGATGGCGGAAAGCAGGCTGCGGGTATACGGGTGGATGGCGTGGGCCACAAGCTCTTCGGCTTCGGCCAGCTCCACGATGCGCCCTTTGCGGATGACGGCGATACGGTCGGAAATATAGCGCATTACCGAAAGATCGTGAGCAATGAACAGGTAGGTGATGCCGCGTTCCTTCTGCAACCGGCGCAGCAGGTTGAGCACCTGCGCACGGATGGACATGTCCAGTGCGCTGATGGGCTCGTCTGCAATGATGAACTCCGGTTCCACGATCAGCGCCCGGGCAATGCCGATGCGCTGGCGCTGTCCGCCGGAAAATTCGTGCGGGAAACGGGAGGCAAACTCCGGCAGAAGACCCACGTCCAAAAGCGCCTGCCGCACTTTTTCTTCCCGCTGGGCGGCGGAGAGATCGTGCCGGACGTTCTGCAGGCCCTCGCCCACAATGTAGCTCACCTTGGCGCGCTCGTTCAGCGAAGACTGCGGATCCTGAAAGATCATCTGGATCTCTTTGATGATCTGCTTGTCCAGTGTGCGGGAGATTTTTCCGTTGATCTTCTCGCCTTTATAGAGGATCTCGCCGCCGGAGGTGGGCAGGATGCGCATGATGGCCCGGCCGATGGTGGTCTTGCCGGAGCCGCTCTCGCCCACAAGGCCGAAGGTCTCGCCCTTGTAGATTTTAAAGCTGGCGTCCTGCACGGCACGGTAGGCTTTTTTGCCGGAGCCGTAGGTGATGTCCAGATGATTTACTTCCAGAAGTGTTTCGCGTTCCGGTTCCATTCACAGCCCCTCCTCTCGCAGCATTTTTACCGCCCGGGGCGGTTCGATCTTCGGTGCCCGGGGGTCCAGCAGCCATGTCTTTGCCTTGTGGGTGGGCGAAACCGTAAAGTAAGGCGGGCGCTTGACAAAATCGATCTTCAGCGCCTGCGGGTTGCGGGGCGCAAAGGCGTCGCCCCGGATCTCGGCAAAGAGGTTCGGCGGGGTACCCACGATGTTGAACAGATCCTCGCCCTTCACGCCCATCTGGGGCATACTGGACAGCAGCGCCCAGGTGTAGGGATGGCGGGGGTCGTAGTAAATTTCATCGGCGGTGCCGATCTCCACAATGTCGCCCGCGTACATCACAGCCACCCGGTCGGCAATGTTGGCCACAACACCCAGGTCGTGCGTGATCATGACGATGGTCAGGTCGTACTTGACTCGCATCTCTTTCAACAGCTGCAGGATCTGCGCCTGAATGGTCACATCCAGTGCGGTGGTCGGTTCATCGCAGATGAGAATCTTCGGGTTGCAGGCCACAGCGATGGCAATGACCACGCGCTGACGCATGCCGCCGGAGAACTCGTGGGGGTACTGCTTGAACCGCTTTTCCGGTTCGCTGATGCCCACGTCCCGCAGATATTCCAGCGTCTTTTCCTTTGCGGCGGCGCCCTTCAGACCCTGATGCAGGGTGACGGCTTCCATGATCTGGTCACCGATGGTCTTGAGCGGGTTGAGGCTGGTCATGGGGTCCTGCATGACCATGGCGATCTCCCGGCCCCGGATGCGCAGCCAATCCTTTTCGGTCTTCAGATCCGAAAGGCGCAGCGGCTGGCCGCCGGCTATCCCGTAGTAGTCGATAGTGCCCTCGGTGATGGAACCGTTGGCGTCCAGCAGACCCATGAAGCTCTTGGTGAACACACTTTTGCCGGAGCCGCTCTCGCCCACGATGGCGAGCACTTCGCCCTGGTACAGGTCAAGGTCGATGCCGCGGATGGCGTGCAGCACCTTGCCGCGCAGGTTGAACTGGATGTGGACATCTTTTGCGGAGAGAATGAGCTGGTTATGTTCCATGATGATCCCCTCCTTACTGCAGATGATTCTTCGGGTCGGCGGCGTCCGAGAAGGCGTTGCCGATGAGATAGAACGCAATGGTGACAAAGCTCAGGATGAGGGTTGGGTACAGCAGCTGATACTGCAGTCCGGCCTGCATCATCACCTTGCGGCCGTCGTTGACGAGGTTGCCCAGCGAGGGAGTTTCCACCGACAGGCCAAGGCCGATGTAGGTGATGAACACCTCATTGCCGATGGCCTCCGGGATGGTGAGCGCCATGCGCAGCATGATGACCGACACCAGATACGGCAGCAGATTGCGCAGCACGATGCGGTAGGTGGGGGTGCCGATGCAGCGGGATGCCACGTTGTAATCGCGGTCACGGATGATCAGGATCTGGTTGCGGATAAAACGGGCCATCTCGATCCAGCCCTTGATGGACATGCCCAGAACCATGGTCCAGATGCTGGGGGTTGCCACGTAGGAGATCAGGATCAGCACGATGGCGGTGGGGATGTTATCGAAGATGTTGTACAGCTCGGTGAACACGAAGTCCAGCCCGCGTACATAGCCCCACAGCACACCGGCGGTGATGCCCACAACGGCCTCCACCAGCGCTACAAAAAAGGCGATGGTCAGGCTGGTGCGTGCGCCCGCCCAGATGCGTGCCCACAGGTCCTGCCCGATGGAGTTGGAACCCCAGACAAAGCCGTCCTGTCCGGGAGCGATGTTGCGGTACTGGATGCCGGTCACAGGGTCCACGGCGCACAGATTGGGGTCGGCCTGCCCGGGCAGATAAGGCTGGATGAATGCAAATACCACCACAGCTGCCAGCGCGACCAGCAGAACGACCGCAAATTTATTCTTGAAAAAGGCGCGGAAGGTGCTGCCCCAGTAGCTGTAGTTGGAGCTGGCCGTGGCTTCGGCCTGCTCGGCATGGAACCCGGCGGGGGTGAACAGCTCGTCTTCGGGCAGGGTTTCCCACCCGGCGGTGCGCTGTGCCTGCGCGTCGTTCAGCTTGTCTTCCAGCTGCTTCGATTTTTCACGTTTGAGAAAAGAGAGCATCAGCGTCCACCTTCCTTCTTACCAAAGTTGATGCGGGGGTCAATGAGCACCATGAGCACATCGCCGAGGATCAGGCCGATGATGCCCACGCAGGCATACAGCAGCACGATGCCCTGCACCATGGTGTTGTCGTGGCGCTGCACGCAGGTGACCAGCAAACCGCCCATGCCGGGGATGCTGTACAGGCTCTCGATGTAAATGGAGCCGACTACCGTGTTCAGGAATGCCGAGGGGATATACTGCACCAGCGGCACCATGGCGTTGCGGAACACATGGCGCAGGGCGATATTGCTTTCGCTCACGCCTTTGGCACGGGCAAGGCGGACGTAATCCTTGTTGCTCTCGTCCACCATGTAGCGGCGCAGCCACATGGCGTAGAAGGCAAGGTTCGCAAGGCTCATGCTGCACACCGGCAGCACCCAGTAGCGCCAGTCGGCGGCGTCGAACAGCAGGCCGACGCCCATGGCTGTGGTGCCGTACATCTGGATGTACAGGAAATACACCGCCGCCGGCACAGCCTGAATGAGCACGATGAGCGCGGTGCCCAGCTTATCCGGCCAGCGGCCTTTGTACCGGCCCATCACAAGACCCAGCGGGATGCCCAGCACAAGGCTGAGCAGCATGGCCAGCACGCCCATCTCGATGGAAATGGGCAGTTTCTGTGCAAGGATTTTGGTCACGGGGGCATTGAGCTTGTAGATGTGGCTCACGCCGAGGTCGCCGTGCAGAGCGTCTGCCCAGAACCGCCCGATCTGCACCGGCAGCGGATCCAGCAGGCCCATGGACTGCAGGCCCGCCTGGATCTGCGCCTCGGTCATTTTTTCGTAATTGGCAAAGTAGCCCTCCACCGGCATCAGCCGCAGCAGGCAGAACACGAGCGTCACGATGACGAACAGCGTCAGAATGGAGCGCCCGATACGTTTTGCGAGATATTGCACCATGGGGGTACACCTCTCTTTTCTTTTTGAAATCAGATACCTATAGAATACCGCAATTCTTTATCTTTGAAAAGTGATTTGCAGATTTTTTGATAGAAAGTTGTTGAAAAGGCAGCAGACAGAACCAATGAAAATGCCCTCCGCGCTGCTCTGGGCATCACTAGCGGAAATAATATTTTATATTAGCGTTTGCCGCGGCCTGCGGGCCGCTCCAAACGCGTTTTCACGGGGAAGGCCGAAGCAGAAAACTGCATTCTCTGCTGCCCGCTGCAGATCTCTCCCGTGAAAAAAGCAACTCGGAAAAATCCGCAGATTTTTCCGAGTTGCAACTAAAAATGAACTTCCGCTGAAAATATCCGGAGCGAAGCGGAGGATATTCCAATCAAAAATTACCGTGCGTCGCGGTTCGCGTTGTACTCATCCATGGAGACATAGTGGTCGAGGATGTGCACGCCCTTCAGACGGTTGGTGGACAGGCCGGTGGGGGCGTACTGGCCTTCCCACAGGTTCAGGCGGGTGGCGATGTACGGCGGCACCGGCATGCCCAGCGGGATGACCAGAGCATTCTCAATGAGGAAGGCTTCGGCATCCGCAAAGGCTTCGTAGCGGGCATCCAGATCTTCGGTGATGGTCTTGGCGTTCTCCACCATGGACATATACTGCATGATGAGGTCGGCGGTCTCACCGGTGACGATGCCGTCCTCCACGCCGGTGCGCAGGAAGCTGTAGCAGGTGCCGCGGTCGCCGGCTTCCTGATAGAAGGGGTAGACCTCGGTCTCGGGGTCGGAGTAGTCGGCACCCCAGTAGTAGGACATCAGCTCATAGGCGCCCACACGGCGGACAGCATTCAGGAAGTTGTCGGAGGAGCCCTGGGTGATGATGATGCTGATGAAGTCGAAGCCGTCGTTCAGCACGCCTTCCACCTGCTGTTTGAACACCTGGCACTGCTTGTCCCAGTCCACCACGGCGGGGTTGTAGGGGTACTGCACCTTGATGGGGAAAGTGGCACCCGCAGCGGTCAGCTCTTCCACAGCGGCGTCGCGGTATTCCTTGGCCTTTGCCTCGTCGAAGAAATCAGACAGATCGGCCAGACCGCCGCACTCGGTGTAGTCCACGCCCTGGCTGTTGGCGCAGAAGGACGGCGGAGTGATGGTGTGCAGCTTGTAGTTGTCGTAGCCTTCCGGTGCGGTGACGGCCAGCGTCACGGACGGGTTGATGGCATACAGAAAGGCTTTGCGGAAGTTGGTGGAGTTGATGGCCTTGGCCCAGTTGTCCGGCTCATACTCGGCATCCACGCCGGTGACCGTCCAGTTGGTGAACTCGTGGCGGTAGGGCATGAAGTTGAAGATGTAGAAGTAGCTCTTGCCAGTCTCGGGGCGCTCCATGGACACCATGTCCTTGGTGGTGTCATCGGCCAGCCAGCTGTCCAGAATATCGGAGCTGATGGTGGCCTGATCGATCTCGCCGCGCTTGACCATCTCGGGGCCGCTGATGAGGGCTTCCTGATTGTAGATGTAGCGCACCGTGTCGATGTAAACGCTGTCGGCGTCGTAGTTTTCGGGGTTCTTCTTCATCACCCAGTTTTCCAGCGGGGTGTACTCGGCCAGATAGAACGCGCCGCAGTTGCAGGCGGTCTCGGCGCTGGTGCAGAACTGGTCGGCAAACTCCTCCAGCAGGGGGCCGTAAGCCGGTTCATAGGGGGCGTAGCTCAGCAGGCTGAGGAAGCCCGGGAAGTCGAAGTTCAGGGTGTAGGTCAGGGTGTGCTCGTCCACAGCTTTGACGCCCACGGTGGAAAAATCCACAGCCGGGTACTCGGTCGCGGTGCCGTCGGCGGCAGTGGCGGTCACAGTGCCGGCAGCGTCGATGGCGTAGGTGGTGCCGTCCTCGGCAACGGTGCCGTTGGTGGCGTTGTTGCGCCAGACGCAGTAATTATAGTACTCCTCTGCACCGGCCACATAGGGGGTGACAAGGCTGGCGGTGGAGGAAGCATAGTCCGGATTCAGCACATAGGCCAGTGCGTCCACAAAGTCCTGCGCGGTCACGGGGCCGAGCACTTCGCCGTTGCAGTCCAGCCAGTTCTCGTCCCGGAGGTTGAAGGTCCAGGTCAGGGAGTCCGCATCCCATGCCCAGTCGGTGGCAAGGCCTTCGCGGATCTTGCCGCGGTTATCGTACTCCACCAGCGTGTCGATGCACTGGGTGCCGTGGTACAGATCTGGGTCGGCGGAGCAGACCAGATAGTTCAGGGTAGCGGGCTGGCGGGAGTACAGCACGGTATAGGTGGAGCTTCCGCCGGAAGCACTGCCGCCGTTGCTGCCGCCATTGGAAGAGCTGCCGCCGCAGCTGCTCAGCAGGCCTGCTGCAGCGGTGGAAAGCACAGCTGCGCCGCTGCCCTTCAGGAACTGGCGGCGGGAGATGGAATGAGACATAAATAAAATCCCTCTTTCTTGTAAATTGGGTTCGTGTGTTTTCTTCTGGATAGAAAAAGGGCAACGGAGACCATCCGTTACCCCTTTGTAACAGTCCTTGACCACAAGGTGGCCTTATGGCAAGTATAGCATTGAAGCGGTGCGCCGTCAATCGTTTTTCGGCGCTTCGGCTGCATCGAGGGCGGGCGCGGCCTTTTCCGGCGTCAGAGCCGAGAACACCGACCCGGCTGCGGCGGGGGCTGTAGCTTCTGCGGCTTCCGCAGCAGGCTGCGCAGCCTCAGCGGCTGCGGTTTCGGCACCGGCTGCCGCGTTGGCGGCTTCCTCGGCAGCCTTTTTGGCTTCGCGCTCTTCCCGCAGCTTCTGGGCACGGGCGGCAGCTTCTTCCTGGCGCTTTTTGGTGCGTGCCTTGATGCGGCACACCGAGCACAGGCCGTCGGTGCTGTTCGGCGCAATGGGCTTGCCGCACTCGGTGCACAGGGTCTTGGTGCACTTGTAGATGCTCACCGGGCCGAGGGTGGTCAGCTGGCGCAGCTTCATGCCGTCGATGCCGTGGCTGGAGCAGGAGGCCGAGCAGATGCCGCACTCGCTGCACTTCCACGGGGTGATGACCACGCGGGTCTGGCCGTCGGGCAGGTCTTCCAGCTTCAGGGCACCGGCGCGGCAGGCCTTTTCGCACTTGCCGCAGCCAAAGCACTTGTCGGTGAAGTTGGGCAGATGATAGCCGTACTTCAGCGGGATCTCCATGGCAGCTTTGAGCTGCTTGGTGCGCTGGTGCAGCAGCAGGCGGAAGTCCACCCCGCTGTCCTCTGCGCTGCGCAGGCCGGGCAGCATCTGCAGCAGCTTCTTGGTGCCGCTCTTGGAACCGTGGCTCACCTGCTCGAACATCTCCCGGCGGCTGATCTCTTTGACATGATAGGGCGCGTCGTCCGGCTCATAGGCCAGCGTGAACCGTGCCTCGAACACCGTCTCGCCGAAGAACTCCACCAGTCTCGTCAGCTCCTTGCGCAGCTGTTCGGCGCACAGGTCGTTCTCGCACTCGCCGCAGGGGGTCAGGTCCAGCACGATCTTTTTGTTCAGGGCAAGATAGGCCAGTGTTTCCCAGGTAAGGGAGGCAATGCAGCTGCGCACCATGCTGTTCTTGCGGGAAGACTTTTCGCAGCCGATCCAGATGGTGTCGTTGTCGCTGTCGGCGGCGGAAGTGTCCCGCTGTACCTGCTCCGGCGAAGGGGCGATGCAGCCGCTGCGGCAGGCCGAAACGCACAGGCCGCATTCGGTGCAGGGTTCCCAGTCCTTTACAAGGTTGGGGCGGGTAAAGATCTGATCGCCGTAGGGGCAGATATCCTTGCACTCGGTGCAGGGCTTGCGGTGGGGGTGCAGGTTCCAGCACTGGCGGCGGTTGATCTCAGGATGGGTGGTCTTCATCAGGGCATCCATTGCAGTTCGTGTAAAAAAGCCCATAGTTTTACTCCTTTTCCACAACAGAAGTGATGTTTGCATGGTCGATCAGAAAGCGCTGCACCTTCTGGCTGGTGACGGCCGAGGCCACAGCGTCCCGGCTGAGCACCTTGCGGATCTCGGCTTCCGGGGTGTCGTGCAGCTTGGCAAGGCGGGCGTACTCGGCGTCCACTTCCTCGTTGAGCACGGTGATGTGCTCGGCGTCCGCGATGGCGCGCACGGCCAGAATGCTGCGCATCTTGCGTTCGGCGTCCCGGCGGAAAGCGGCACGCACCTGCTCGGGGGTGGTGTTGCCGGCCTTGCAGTACAGCTCCATGGTCATCTTGCTGCGGGTCAGCCGATTGCGCAGCTGCTTCATGTCCCGCTCGGCGGTCTGGTCCAGCACATCGCCGGGCAGGTCGGCGGTCAGGTTGGCTCCCGCCATGTCCAGAAGAGCCGCACCGGCAATGCGGTCGGCGTTGGCCTCGTGGGAGATGCGTTTTTTCTCCCGGATGCTCTCCCTCAGCGCTTCCAGCGAGT
The DNA here is from genome assembly GCA_934525735.1 of uncultured Faecalibacterium sp. GTDB lineage: Bacteria > Bacillota > Clostridia > Oscillospirales > Ruminococcaceae > Faecalibacterium. The sequence goes on from CAKSZM010000026.1 coordinate 8,444, forward strand.
CATAACCCAGCGTTTTGGCAAAGGCATCGTCCACAGCCGGGATCTGATTTTGCTCCACGGTGTGCAGAGTAATCTCAAACTGCGCCGTTTTGCCGGAAAGCTCCGGCACCCGGAACTCTGCCGGATAGGTAAAATCGAACCGGAAGGTCTCCCCGGCCTTGTGGCCGTAGACGGCATTCTCGGCAGCGGGCATCAGCTGGCCGGTGCCCAGCTGAACGGTGACATTTTCCATCCGGCTGTCCGGGATGGGCTCGCCGTTCAGAAAACCCTCAAAATCCAGCGTTGCCCGCATCCCGCGGGCGGCAGGCAGCGTTACCGGTACAAAGGGAGCGTGGACGCGGGCAAGATTAGCCACATCTGTATTGACGGCCTTTTCCGACACCGGGCGCACCCGGCGGGTGAAATCGAGATTTTTATACTGGCCCAGCGTGACCTTGGGCAGGGCCTGTGCATTCTGTTCCATTCCCAAATACTCCTTTATTCAAAAGCATTCTGCTGCCGGTTTATAATCCGTGCTGTTCCATCCACGCCTCAGCCGCCTGCGAGAACATCTCGGGGTACTTTTCGTTCTCCTCGGAGAAGGCGCTGAGGTAATATTCGATCTCTGCGCGGGTGGGGGCAACGGTGCGCCGCCAGATGGTAAAGACGGTGCCGTTGCCCATATCGAAAGTGTCTTCCAACTCGAAATACTGATCCCGCACGGCCAGAAACTGCTCGTTCAGCTTGTGGGACATTTCGTTGCTGCCAGTATAGGTCTGCGGGAAGGGGTCTGCAGTGATGACGTATTTTGCCTCAAAGAACGCCATGGGGAAATCATGGGTGCCCGGCACCGAGAAGCCGAAGGCCAGCTTGCCGTCGATGGGCCGCTCCGGCAGAAGGCAGTTCTTGAAGTGGTCCGGGCAGTAGAGCATATCGTGGGGGATCATGTAGCTGATCTCGCCGTCGACGCAGTTGGCATCGATCCACCATGCGATGGCCTGGATCTGGGGCAGGTCTTTGCGGTCATAGATGAGCTTGTCCAGCCGCACGAACTCCTGCGTTGCCTTGAGCGGAAAGTGGTCGATGACGATATCCGGCAGGGCTACACGGGTCAGCGGCGAGCAGCGCACCGAAACAGCAAATATGAGGGTGAACACCCAGTAGGCGATTTTGAGGTTCCGGCGGCGGCTGATGTTCTCGGCCAGTGCGGCGGCACCCAGCAGGAACAGCAGGAACCAGCCGGGCAGGAACAGCAGCATCTGATGGGAACCGGTGTTCTGCACCCGGGTGAACAGCAGCATGCTCAGCAGGATCTCAAGCCCGGCCAGACAGGGCAGGGCCGGCATCCGGTGCTTTTTCAGGCTGAACCACAGCCCCAGCCCGACGAGAACAAGATTGAGCAGGCCGAGACGCCAGAACTGCAGGCTGATCTCGGCGGCAAAACCGCCTTCGTTATAATAAGAATACCGGTCGGAATAATCATAGCCGAGGATATGGCTCACGATGGGCCACAGCAGGAGAACCATGGCCGCCATGGCCATCAGGCCGAAAAGGATCAGATTGCGCACCTGCAAAAGCGCCTGCTGCTTCTGCCCGGCGCGGGCGATCCTGGCGCTGCTTACCAGCACCAGCACAGCGTAGGCAAAATAGTAGCCCACCACAAAGTACAGATACCACCGGCGGGACAGGATGACGGCTGCCGTGGCCAGAAACAGCAGCGCATAGCGCACCGGCTCCGGCTTTTCAAAGCGGAAATCCAGCGTGAGCAGCAGGATGCTGAAGGCGAAGATCAGGCCGAACCAGTCCGGCTGGGCCAGCATGGCGCTCATGCGCAGCCACGGATAAGTAAACGTCCACGAAAGACCGATGAGAAAATACCAGAACCGGTGTTTCACCCGGAGCATCTGCCCCACCTTGAGCACAAGGCCCGCCAGAAGGGTCAGCAGCATGGGCACGATGCTGAACACCTGACAGAAGGCGAAACTGTCGCCGGTGCGGGCGCTCAGGCAGAACGGAAACTCCACAAACAGGGTGATGAAGCTGGTGTAGTCATCGGTAAGGGAACTGAAGATGCTCCGGAACCCGGCCCCCGGACCCTGCAGGAACGCCGCTTCGGCGCTGTACTGCTTGGTCAGATAGTTGGCGTAGTCCCAGATGTACACAAAGCTGCGGCGGTTCAGCGCCCAGAAAAAATAGAGCAGCGCGGCCGCCCACAGGCCGATGAGCACAGCGCGGTGGAACAAATCAAACTCGACCCGGGCGACCCGCAGTACGCCCAGAACCGCGGCAAACAGAGCCAGATTGCACCACAGGCTCAGCAGCGGGAAAAACAGGCTGCTGCCCGGGGCGGCAAACCCAAAGACCACCAGCGCCAATGCCCCTGCGGCAAGGCAGAACCGGACTTTGCCGGGAGCAGACAGGCGGGAAACGATTCCTTCCATAATCAAAGGATTCCTCTCTTTTCAAAACGATCACAGCTTACAGTATAGCAATCAGAGACTCCACTGTCCAGCCGGAGAGCGCAGGAAAACAAAAAATGCCCGTCTGATATAAAACAGACGGGACATCTCGGACAAAATATTACTTTTTGACAATGCCAGTCCCGGCCTTTGCGTTCCGGGCGGCCCGGCGTTTCTGTGCCATGGCCTTGTTGGCGCTGATGCGTGCGGCGTCCGGGTTGGGAGATTCCGGCGTCAGGCGCAGCAGGCAGCTGCCCATGGCGGGCAGGTCCACCGTGAGGGTATAGTCCCGCCCGTAAACGCCGCCGTCAGCGGTGTGCAGCTGGGTCTTGCGGCGGCCCTTCAGCGCGCCGCCCCACTCGGCAGCCTCCGTGTTCAGCACCTCTTCGGCGCTGCAGGGGAACTTGAGGTAGAACGGGAACTTTTTGTGGGCGTGGTCCTGTGTATTCATAATGCACAGCAGGTTCTGGCCGCGGCCCTTGCGCAGCCATGCATAGACGCCCTCGTCCCGGCTCTCGCAGGCTACCCACTCGAAGCAGTCCGGATTATACTCTCCGTCATACAGGGCGGGCTCGGTGGAATAGACCCGGCTCAGGTGGGCAAAGTATTTCTGGAATGCATCGTGGAAGGGATACTGCAGCAGGTTCCAGTCCATTTCCTTTTTTTCGTCCCACTCGCGGAAATGTGCAATCTCGTTGCCCATGAAGTTCAGCTTCTTGCCCGGGTGGGTGTACATATAGAAATACAGAGTGCGCAGCTGAGCGCACTTTTCGGCATAGGTGCCCCACAGTTTATCGATGATGGTCTTTTTGCCGTGCACCACCTCGTCGTGGCTCAGCGCCAGCAGGTACAGCTCATTGTAGAAGTAGTGCATACTGAACACGATCTTGCCGTAGGCATCCGGACGCTCCCCGAAGGGGGTGGCGAAGTAGTCCAGCGTGTCGTGCATCCAGCCCATGTCCCATTTGTAGTCGAAGCCAATGCCGTCGTAGCGGGTGGGTGCGGTGACCTTGAGGAAGTTGGTGGAGTCCTCGGCCATGTAGATGCCGGTGGGCCAGCGCTTGTTCAGGCCGTGGTTCAGGCTGCGCAGAAAGTTCACCGCACCCTCGTTCACGCCGCGGTTCGGGTCGCCCTGCCAGTACAGCGCGCGGGAAATGGCGTCCATGCGGATACCGTCGCAGTGGTACACGTCCATCCACATGGCGGCGGCGCTGTTCAGGAAGCTGCACACCTCCCGGCGGTAGTAGTTGAAGTTGCAGGTGCCCCATTCGCTCTGGCCCACGTCGCTGTCGTACTCGTACAGATGGGTGCCGTCAAACTTTGCCAGCGCGTCGGCGTTGGCCGCAAAGTGCACCGGCACAAAGTCCATGATGACGCCGATGCCCATGCGGTGGCAGGCGTTCACGAATGCGGCGAACTGGGCGGGGGAGCCGTAACGGCTGGTGACCGAGAAATATCCGGTGGTCTGGTAGCCCCAGCTTCCGTCAAAGGGATGCTCGGCCAGGGGCAGAAGCTCCACGTGGGTGAAGTGATGATCCAGCAGCCAGGGGATCAGCTCCCGGGCAAGCTCTTCGTAGTTGTACCAGCCGTCCGAGCCGTCGGGCTGGGTGCTGCCGGACTTGTGCTTCCAGCTGCCGGCGTGCATCTCGTAGATGTTCATCGGGCGGTTGCGGCATTTGTCGCGGCGCTCCATCCATGCGCGGTCGTCAAAGTGAAAGTCCAGCTTTGTCAGGCGGCTGGCCGTGCCGGGGCGCAGCTCGGTGGAAAAGGCGTAGGGGTCGCTGCGCATCACAACGCTGCCGTCGGCACCGTGGACCCGGTATTTATAAAGTTCGCCCTCCGCAAGGCCGGGGATAAAGGCACTCCACACGCCGGTGTCGGCGCGTTCCATGGGCACGCCTGCTTCCCAGCCGTCAAAGCCGCCGCAGACCTCAACGGCGGTGGCGCCGGGCGCCCAGACTGCAAAACGCCAGCCTTCGGCACCGTCGGCGGTGCAGGGGTGTGCGCCGAGGATGCGGTAGGCGTCGAAACATTCGCCTTGGAAAAACTCACGGGGAATGGCGGGGTAATTCATGCAAAGATCTCCTTATATTCTATGATCGTCAGCGCCCTGGGCGCTGCAGTTGACAGGAATCATTTGGGCAATTTATCCAATGAAATCGAGATGAAAACGGGCACTGTAGCCGGTATTCTTGGCGAATCTTGACAAAAATAGGCAAAAATTCACATATTTGTCAGATTTTGTGTTATACTAATCCTGCCGCTGACCGAACGGCGGCAGGAAATTATTTGCAAAGAGGGAGCGGTATTCAACAATGGCTTGGTATGACAATGCGGTATTCTATCACATCTATCCTCTGGGACTGTGCGGATGCGCACACGAAAATGACGGTCAGGCAGTGCCCGGGGCGTTCAAAAAACTGGGCGACTGGGCAAAGCACGCGGCAGACATCGGCTGCACGGCCATCTATATCGGCCCGCTGTTTGAGAGCGGCTCCCACGGCTACGATACCGTCGACTACCGCCGGGTGGACCGCCGCCTCGGCACCAACGAGGAGTTCCGGCAGTTCGTGGCCGACTGCCACGCCCGCGGCCAGAAGGTCATCGTGGACGGCGTGTTCAACCATGTGGGCCGGGATTTCTTCGCGTTTCAGGAGCTGAAGGAGCACCGCGAGAACGCCCGCTATAAGGACTGGTTCTGTGATGTGAACTTCTGGGGCAATAACGAATACAACGACGGCTTTTCCTATGCGAACTGGGGCGGCTTCAACCTGCTGGTCAAGCTGAACCAGCGCAACCCGGAGGTGCAGAACTACCATTTTGACACCATCCGCTTCTGGGTGGATGAGTTCGATATCGACGGCATCCGTCTGGACGCGGCCGATGTGCTGGACTTCGACTTCATGCGCGGGTTGCGCCGTCTGGCCAACGAGATCAAGCCTGAGTTCTGGCTCATGGGCGAGGTGATCCACGGCGACTACAGCCGCTGGGCCAACCCCGAAATGCTGCACTCGGTGACCAACTACGAACTGCACAAGGGCCTGTGGAGCGGCCACAACGACCACAACTATTTTGAGATCGCCCACACCATGCGCCGTCTGCAGGGCTTGTGCCACGACACCCGGCTCTATCTCTTCTCGGACAACCACGATGTGGAGCGCCTGCCCAACAAGCTGCGCAACCGGGAGCACATCCGCCACATTGCCATTCTAGTATATACCCTTTGGGGCATTCCGTCCATCTATTATGGCTCGGAGTTCGGCATCGAGAGCAAAAAAGAGTGGGGGAGCGACTGGCCCCTGCGCCCCTGCCTGGAGCTGGACGATTTCAAGGATGCCGAAACGACCAACCCGGTCACCAGTGTGTATGCGGCTCTGGGCAGGCTGAAAGCCGAATTGCCGGAGCTGACCTGGGGCGAGGTGAAGGAGCTGCAGCTCACCACCCAGTGCTATGCCTTTGCCCGGGTGCTGGACGGCAAGGCTTCGGTCATTGTGCTGAACAACGGCGACAGCCCGGCGCAGCTGGAATTCCCGCTGCCGGTGGAGGCCTCGGCGGCAAAGGATCTGCTGGCCGATACCGTGGGTGCGCAGCAGATCATGACCAGCATCGAGTGGGGCCGCATGAAGGTGCAGCTGCCCTCCAACTATGCAACGATCCTCCGGCTGGAGTAATGGCTTCTTGCACAAATCGCCGTCTTTTGCTACAATAAAGAAAACGTCGGAACGCAGAAAGGAAGCCTGAAGCCTATGAATGCAGCCCAGCGCAGAGAATCCATTCTGGAAAAACTCAGCGCAGCCAAAGCCCCGGTCAGCGCCAGTGCACTGGCCGGTCAGCTGGGGGTCTCGCGCCAGATCGTGGTGGGGGATGTCGCCCTGCTGCGAGCCGGCGGCGCTCAAATCGACGCTACACCCCGGGGCTACCAGCTGCACCCGGCGGAAAAAGGCTTTACCGGCATTCTGGCCTGTGTGCACAGCACCGAGGATGAGATGCGCACCGAGCTGTACACGGTGGTGGATCAGGGCGGCGTGGTCGTGGACGTGACCGTGGAGAACAGCCTGTACGGCGAACTGCGCGGTAACCTGAACATTGCCAGCCGTTACGATGTGGATAACTTTATCCGGCAGGCCAAGGATACCCCGGAGTGTCTGCTGAGCCGCATGACCGGCGGTGTGCATCTGCACACGCTGCACTGCCCGGATGCAGGAACCTTTCAGCGCATCAAAAAAGCGCTGGATGAAAAGGGCATCCTGTACCGCAAGGAGTAAGAACGCCTGTAAATTCAGTATAAAAAACGCTGTGGGGCTTGTCTATCCACAAAACCGGAAAATGGTTGGATAATCGACGAAAAAGCAAAAGAGGTGGGTCTTCTGGACATCCGCATTGAAAAAACCGAGCGCGCCATCAAGCAGGCTTATATGGAGCTGCGGGCGGGCAAACCGCTGGAAAAGATCAAGGTCAAGGAGCTGTGCGACCGGGCCTGTATCAACAAATCGACCTTTTACGCGCATTATCAGGATATCTATGCGCTGGCCAACGCCATGGAGGACGAAATGGTGGAGGTGGTGGTGGAAAGCCTGCCGCAGCTGACGGCCAGTGATGTGAGCGAGCGCACCGAGTGGCTGACAAGGGAACTGTTCCGCGCGTTCACTGCGCACCAAAGCGAGATCAATACCCTGTTCTCCGGTTCCCGGCAGGGGTTGTTCATCAATCGGGTGGAACAGGCCATTGCCAGGTGTATCTCGGAGGGCGACCCGAGTTTCGACACGGACGTTGTACGGCGCATCGTGCTTTCGTTCTGCGTGCAGGGCTGCTACTACACCTTTACCAGCTACTGCGATCAGGTGGACGAAAAGCGCCTTGTGACCCTGCTGGCATCCATCGCAAGAGCTGCGCAGAAGATCAGGATGTAAGGGCTCGCGTACCGACACTAGAATCGTCATAAACAAAACAAGCCCGCTGTGTGAAAAATGCACAGCGGGCTTGTTCTTATGAAGGGACAGGATGGCAAAAATCAGTTACACACCGGAAGCACCGTAGTTTGCCAGCACGCGGGCAGACGGGTCGTTGACGTTGCAGCCCGGCCATGCCTTGTTGGGCATCCAGAAGTCCACGATGGTGCGGCTCTGGTCGTGGTAGTATTTTTCGAAGATCTCGCGGTAGAACAGGCTTTCCTTGGTGAACGGCATGCAGTGTGCCGAGTAGTTTGCCCGGCGCAGCTGGAACTCTTCGTCGGTGTAAAGGCTTTCGGCATACTCCTTGATGTCGTCCACCATGCTGTGGCCCACGGCATCCGAGAAGGCGGCCTTTTCGCGCCAGAGGATCTCCGGCGGCAGCCAGTCGCCCTCAAAGGCCTTGCGCAGCAGGTATTTGCCCTTGCCGTAGCTGTTCAGCTTCTTTTCCGGGTCGATGGCCATAACGTAGCGGACAAAATCCAGATCGCCGAAGGGCACGCGGGCCTCGATGCTGTTGGCGGAGATGCAGCGGTCGGCGCGGAGCACATCGTACATATACAGCTCGCGGATGCGCTTCTGGCTCTCCTGCTGGAAGGCGTCGGCGGTGGGGGCGTAGTCGGTGTACTTGTAGCCGAACAGCTCGTCGGAGATCTCGCCGGTCAGCAGCACGCGGACGTCGGTCTGCTCGTGGATGGCCTTGCACAGCAGGTACATGCCCATGCTGGCGCGGATGGTGGTGATATCCCAGGTGCCCAGCAGGCGGATGACCTCTTCCAGATTCTGGATAACGATATCCCGGTTGATGATGATCTCGTGGTGTTCGCTGCCCAGATATTCTGCGGTCTGGCGGGCATATTTCAGGTCGATGGCGTCGGTGTCCATGCCGATGGCAAAAGTGCGGATGGGCTTGCCCAGCTTCTTGGCGGCGATGGAGCATACCAGTGAGGAATCCAGACCGCCCGAAAGTAGGAAGCCCACCGGGGCGTCTGCATCCAGACGCTTCTCCACACCGGCGATCAATTTTTCGCGGATGTTCTTCAGCACAGTGTCCATGTCATCTTCCATCGGAGCGGGGACGTCGGCGATGTCCTCGTAGCGGACAAAGCGGCCGTCGCAGTAGTAGCTGCCGATGGGGAAGGGGCGGATGTCATCGCACCAGCCGATGAGGTTCTGCATCTCGGAGGCGAATGCGATCTGGTGGCTGGACTTGGAGTAGCCGTAGAACAGCGGGCGGATGCCGATGGGGTCGCGGGCTGCGATCAGACGGTCCTTGCGGGAATCGTACAGGATCAGCGCGAACTCGGAATCCATGTGGCGGAACATATCCAGGCCATATTCATAGTACAGCGGCAGCAAAATCTCGCAGTCGCAGTCGGACTGGAACTTGTAGCCCCGGCGCTTGAGGATCTCCTTCTCAAACCGGAAACCGTACAGCTCGCCGTTGCACACCACGCAGTCCGCCCCGCGGTAGAAAGGCTGCATGCCCTCCGGCGTCAGGCCCATGATGGCCAGACGGCCGAAGCCCATCAGACCAAAGGGGCCTTCCACCACCCGCTGGTCGTCCGGGCCGCGCATGACGGTGCGCAGCAGATACTCTTTGAATTTGGCGGCACTCAGGTCGTGCCCCGTGTAACCCATAACACAACACATATTTCTTACCCCTCTTTTTTCTTCCGGTGAATAAAAAAATACGGCAGCGCATTCATCCCGTTTTGCTAGGACGAATATGCTGCCGTATCCGTGGTGCCACCTAAATTACCGGCATAACAAACCCATGCCAGTCACTTTTGTGCGCTCTCCCCGTTGAAAGCACTGCCGCGGTAACGAGCGGCGCACGTCTGCCCCTACTGCCGCAGCTGCGGGTTCAGGGGGAAGCTCGCGGGTGTTCGTTCGGGGCTCGTTCTCTGTGCGGCTTTCACCTGCCCGCGCTCTCTGCAAAAGAACTTTGAACCCTTACTTTTCCCGGTCAAAACTTTTTCCTGCCTGCATTGTATCACGGCTTTTTGCCCGTGTCAACACAGCAATCGCATTTTTGTGCGGTTTGCCCCGCAGAGTCGGACTGTTCCTCTTTCTGTGCACAGTGACGGCACAGCCCATACAAAACGCTGCCCTCGCACTGCAGGGTAAAGCCGTGCTCTGCCATCAGGTGGGCGCGCACCTCGTCCATGAAATGACAGTCCAGATGGTAGATGCGGCCGCACTGCACGCACTTCAGGTGCAGATGTTCCCGGCAGTGGCGGCTTTCGTCCACATACTGGAACACGGCCTTTTCGCCCTTGTCGGCAACGTATTTCATGATGCGCTGCTCGCCGGCAAGTTTATCCAGATAGCGGTACACTGTGGTGGGATTGGGGCTTGCACCCTGCTGTTCCAGATGTTCCAGAATATTGGAGGCACTGACTGCGTGCTGCCGGTTGTTAATGAGATAATCCAAAATCAGTTGACGGGTCTTGGTATTGTAGCCGTCGCTTCGTGCCATGAGAGCTTCACACACCCTTTTTCGTATTTTTTTCATTGTAGCATATTTTTGTGTTGGATGCAAAAGAACCGTGTGAAAAACAGAACAATTGGCTACAAGCACAAAAAGTATGGCAATTTTGGCAAAAATGAGGGCGAAAATTCAGCCAAAACGGAAAACGCGCCAAAGTTTACAAAAAAGTCTTGTAATAGTTGCCATATTATGAAATAATATAACTGAGATATTGCTTGGATTGTAAAAAGAATACAAGTATGCTTTGATGCAGAAAGCAGACACCACAGCATTTAGGAGAAGAAACCTTTCCTCGGCAAAGCAGGGAAAGGGAAATAGGAGTTGTTAAAAGTATGAAAGAAATGGAGTCGCAGTCGAAACCGAGCCTGAAGCTGCAGGCGTATCAGTATCTGAAGACAAAGATCCTGAACTGCGAGTACCGTCCCAACGAGTTTCTGAACGAGCAGAAGCTCTGCGCAGAGATGGGCAACATCAGCCGCACCCCCATGCGGGATGCACTGGGCCGTCTGGAACAGGAAGGTCTGATCACCATTCTGCCCAAAAAAGGCCTGATGGTCTCCGGCATTACCGAAGAGGACGTGCACAGCATGTTCGAGATGCGCCTTCTGGTGGAGCCGTATGCGCTGCGTGCTTACGGCAGCAGCATCCCCCGCGAACAGCTGGAAGCCTATGCGGAACTGATGCATCATCCGGATCAGATCTCCGACTTCTGCGAGTCAGACGATGAGTTCCATGAACTGCTGATGAGCACTCTGCCCAACAAGTATCTGCGTTCGGCCTATGACCGCATCACCGGCCTGAACACCCGCTTCCGCATCATGACCGGTAAGGTGAGCATGATCAATCAGGAGCAGACCTGCGACGAACATCTGGAAATTCTGGATGCAGCACTGGCCGAGAACTGGGATAAGGCTGCGGACTCCCTGCAGCACCATCTGGAACTGGCCCGCGATAAGGCTGAAGGCGTCATCAAAGTAATCCGCCTCTGGTAAAAAACGTAAAACAAAGAAGCTCCCGCGTGGTCTGACGCGGGAGCTTTTGTTGTTACAGGGCGTCCAGCTCGCTTTGGAGCTTTGCCAGCGAATCGCGGATGGGCAGCTTCTGCGGGCAGACGGCTTCGCACTTGCCGCAGCGGACACAGTGCAGGGCTTTTTCACTGTCCGGGAAACGCTCGGTCCACTGCGTTTTGACGGCGTCTTTCTGGCCGAACATCCCCAGCTTGTTCCAGATGCTGAAATTGTCCGGGATATCCACGCCCATGGGGCAGGGCATACAGTACCGGCAGCCGGTGCAGCCGATCTTGATGCGGCGGTGCAGCTCGTCGGCGACATTCTCCACAGCGGCGTTTTCGGCAGGGGAGAGCGGTTCAAAATGGTCAAAAGTAGCCAGATTATCAGACAGCTGGTCTTCGGCGCTCATGCCGGAGAGGATGACGTGCACGTTTTTGTGGCTGCCCACCCAGCGCAGCGCCCAGGAAGCGTCTGTGGCATCTGGGTGCAGCGCGTGCAGCGGCGCAGCCGCATCGGCGGGCAGGGAAGCCAGCGTGCCGCCCTTGACCGGCTCCATGATGATGAGAGGCACCCCGCATTCCTCGGTGAGCTGATAGCCCCGGTCGCCGCTGATCTCCTCGGCGCGGTCGTCCCGGTCGAGGTAATTGTACTGCAGCTGGCAGAAATCCCACGGCTGATCTTTCAGGATGTACTCAAACCCGGCCGAGTTGTCATGGCAGGAAAAGCCGAAATTGCGGATGCGCCCGGCTGCCTTCTGCTCCCACAGCCAGTCTACCACGCCCATTTCCTTCGCCTGTTCGTAGCGCGCCTTGTGCAGGGAGTGCAGCAGGTAGAAGTCAATGTAGTCCACGCCCAGCCGCTGGAACTGCTCTTCAAAAATGCGCTTGGCATCGTCCAGACTCTTACAGGTCCACAGCGGCATCTTGGTGGCAAGATAAAAGCTGCTGCGCTCCCATTTGGCAATCACCCGCCCAACAAACGGTTCACTCTGACCGTTGTGATAGGGATAGGCCGTATCAAAATAGTTGATGCCGGCTGCCTTGGCAGTGTTCAGCAGGGCTTCGGCACGGGGCTCATCAATGCTGCCGTCGGCGTTGGTGGGAAAGCGCATGCAGCCGTAGCCCAAAAGGGAAGTGCAGATGTCGTTTTTGCTCCAGTTGCGGTATTCCATAGCTCTCTTTTTGCGGCAGAGGGGGTAAAGGCTCTGCCGTTCCTCCTGTTGAGAACAGTATAGCATAGTTTTTGAATGCAGAAAAGATGAATTGCATTTGGATCACGGGCTCGCCCTCTCAGCCTCACTTTGTTCGGCAGCTCTCCCAAAGGGAGAGCCCTTGGCAAAAAGATGAAGTCTGCGCGGACTGCTAAAACCTCTCTCTTTGACAGACTCCCCCGACCGGGGGAAGCCTTCAGCTCTTCCGCACACTTTGCACTTAAGCCGGAAACTCTGCCGCCATGCCAAGGCCTCTCCCTTTGGGAGAGGTGGCATTGCGTCAGCAATGACGGAGAGGGCGAGGCTGCTAATAATTTTGCACAACAAAAAAGAGGTCTGCACCTTGCGGTACAGACCTCTCGTTGTTCAAGAATGAACGATCAGAGAAGGGGTTAAATTACTTAACCTCAACCTTAGCGCCAGCCTCGGTCAGCTTCTTCTGGATGTCCTCAGCCTCAGCCTTGGAGACCTTCTCCTTGATAGCCTTGGGAGCGCCGTCGACGATAGCCTTAGCTTCCTTCAGGCCCAGACCGGTGATCTCCTTCACCAGCTTGATGACCTGCATCTTGGTAGC
>CAKSZM010000027.1 GCA_934525735.1 uncultured Faecalibacterium sp.
AATTACAGCGGCATTATAGCACGGCTTCTTTCGGATTGCAAGGGCATTCTGCAAACCGGGACGAAACCGGGATGAAGATGGTTTGAGGGTGGGAATGAAACTTTTTGGCTGTTGTTGCCTTGTCAAGAGGGCTGGCACTGTCCAGCCCTCTCTCTTTTTTCCAAAGTTTTCATTGTTTTTTCTTGCACACTGCCGAAAGTGACGTATTTTCAAAAGTTCGCGTTTGCGAAGCGAAGCGGAGCAATGAAAGCCCCAGTGGGGCTTTTAAGCGACAGAACGGTCTTGCACAGCAAGATGGAGGGGCCTTGCCCCGACAAGTTCACGTTGACACGGCTCGATTCTTGTGGTAATCTATCCCAACAATTGAATATAACATATTTTTACATATTCGTTCAGACCCTGCGGGGCTGAACATCTTGGCTTTCAGCCGTTACATAACCGACTAGCATGACCTTCCAGAAAAAGCGAAGGCAGGGCTGGTCTGTTTTTGTGACGGCTTTTTTGTTGCCGTTTTGCCCGTTGGACCTTGAAAACCGCATGACCGTCTGCATGGGATAGGGCTAAAGCCGTTTTTACTCCACCAGCATAGCTGGTGGTTGTCGCTCGCTCAAGCTGCCCAGTAAAAACAGGGCTGTCGTTGCCTGCGCTCCGACAGCCCTGTTCATTTTTGCGGTTCGTTTTTCGTTACTGCTTGTGATACTTGCGGTCCTCTTCCTCATACACCGGGTCGCAGGTCAGGTACATGCCCAGACGGTTCAGGGTGTTGGTATCCACGCTGGACAGCAGCACCGTGGAGTGCACATCGCAGCCCTTGAGGTTGGGCAGCTGGTGCATCGCTGCGGCGGCCTGCTCGTTGCCGGCGGCAGAGCTGGACAGGGCAATGAGGATCTCGTCGGTGTGCAGGCGGGGGTTCTTACCACCCAGATAGTTGGTCTTGAGGGTCTGGATGGGCTCGATGGCCGCCGCGCTGACAAGGTCGGTCTCCTGCGGGATGCCGGCCAGCGCCTTCAGCGCATTCATCAGAGCCGAAGCCGCCGCGCCCAGCAGCGGGCCGGTCTTGCCGGTGACCACGGTGCCGTCCGGCAGCTCAATGGCCGCCGCCGGTGCGCCGCCGGTGCTCTCGCTGCGGGCGTGGGCCTGCTTTTCCACTTCCCGCCTGCCCACAGCCATATCAGCCTGATTCAGCAGCAGTTCCAGCTTGTAGCGCTCGGTCTCCTTCACGGTGCCGGTGACCTTCTGCTCCTGCAGACACTTGAAGTAGCGGCGCAGGATCTCCTTGCGGGAGGCCTCGCGGCAGACCTCGTCGTCCACGATGCAGTTGCCCGCCATGTTCACGCCCATGTCCGTAGGGCTCTTGTAGGGGCTCTTGCCGGCGATCAGCTCAAACATGGCGTTCACCACCGGGAAGATCTCGATGTCGCGGTTGTAGTTGACGGTGGTCACGCCGTAAGCTTCCAGATGGAACGGGTCGATCATGTTCACATCGTTCAGGTCGGCGGTGGCGGCCTCGTAGGCCAGATTCACCGGGTGCTTGAGGGGCAGGTTCCAGATGGGGAAGGTCTCGAACTTGGCGTAGCCGGCCTTGACGCCGCGCTTATACTCATGGTACAGCTGGGACAGGCAGGTGGCCATTTTGCCGCTGCCGGGGCCGGGTGCCGTGATGACCACCAGCGGGCGCTCGGTCTCGATGTAATCGTTGCGGCCGTAGCCCTCGTCGCTGACGATGCGGGCCACATCGTTGGGGTAGCCGGGAATTTTATAGTGGCGGAAGGTGCGGATGCCCAGCCCGTTCAGGCGCTTTTCAAAGGCTTCCACCTCCGGGGCGGCGGTGTACTTGGTCACGCACACGCTGCCCACATACAGCCCCACACCCTGGAAGGCGTCGATCAGGCGCAGCACGTCCAGATCGTAGGTGATACCGTAGTCGCCGCGGATCTTGTTGCTGACGATGTCCTCGGCGCTGATGACGATGACGATCTCGGCCTGATCCTTCAGCTGCAGCAGCATCTGCAGCTTGGAGTCCGGCTGAAAGCCGGGCAGCACGCGGGAGGCGTGGTAGTCGTCAAACAGCTTGCCGCCGAACTCCAGATAGAGCTTGTTGTCGAATTTCTGGATGCGCTCGCGGATATGTTCGGACTGCATGGAGAGATATTTGTCGTTGTCAAATCCAATTTTCATCGTTTGCTTCCTTTTCCTTCTGGCCGCTCCCCGCGCCGGTGCGACGGGTTCTTACACAACATGTTTAGTATACCACACGCAGAAAAGCGGTTCAATGCAAAAGTCGGTGCGGGCAGCTTTTTCCAGCAAATGCAGTGTTTTGCGGGTCGGTTTGCAGCTTTTTTTGTGGAAATATTTCCTTGCCGGGGTTTCGGTTCCGGGTGTATAATAAAGCTGTTCGGCAAACCGCCTGAAAAAAGAGAGGAAGTACCCCATGAATCCCGCCGAAAATTATACCATCCGCTATCTTGAGACCGATGATGTCGATCAGTATAATGCCCTGCTGCGGTATACCTTTCAGGTCACCGAAGAAGAGCTGACCGCCACCGGCTGGAAGGACGACGAGATCAAGCAGTCCAAGTTCCCTGTGCTGGAACGTGCCGATGTGCTGGGCTGCTTTGACGGCAAGAGCCTTGTCTCCCAGTTCGCGGTCTACCCGCTGAAGATGAACATCTACGATACCGTGTACCATGTGGGCTTTGTCACCAGCGTGTGCACCTACCCGGAGTACACCGGCAACGGCATCATGAAACGGCTGATGATCCAGGGTCTGACCCAGATGCACAAGGAGGGCAAGAGCTTTGCCCTGCTGTACCCCTACTCCATCCCGCTGTACCATCATCTGGGCTGGGAGATCATCTCCAACAAGATCTCCTACAACATCAAGGACCGGCAGATCCCCACCAAGGTCTCTGCGCCCGGCTATGTGCGCCGCGTGGCATGGGACAACACCGAGTTCCACGAGCTGCACTCCCACTTTGCTTCCATCACCCACGGGTGCCTGTTCCGCAATTCCCTCGCGTGGGAGGAGTACTGGCGCTGGGACGAGGACGACACCAACGTGGCCGTCTACTATAATGTAAAAGACAAGCCCTGCGGCTACATGGTGTACCTCATCAAGAACGACATCATGCACATCAAGGAAATGATCTACCTGAACCGCGAGGCGCAGAAAGGCCTGTGGGAGTATATCCACGCCCACGATTCCATGATCGACGAGGTGCACGGCAACACCTATTTCAGCGAGCCGATCGCCTTCGAAATGGACGACGGCGACATCAAGGAGTCCATCCGCCCCTATGCCATGGGGCGCATCGTGGACGTGAAGAGCTTTCTGGAAGATTACCCCTGCGACCCGGACGGCGGCGAGCTGTGCATCGAACTGGAGATCGAAGACACCCTCCTGCCCTGGAACGACCGCACCTTCCGCGTCCGGTTTGCGGACGGCAGCTGCACCCTGACCGACGCCCCCGCCGAATACCACCTGAAAATGGGCATCGGCACCCTTTCCACCCTGCTGCTGGGCTACAAGACCGCCGAGCGTCTGTTTGAGCTGGAGCGCATCGAAGGCCGGGAGGAAGCCGTGGAGCGGCTGGATGACGTGCTGTTCCATAAGATTCCCTACATCTCGGACTATATCTGACAAAATACAAAAAAGAGCCTGAAAAGGCTCTTTTTTGTTATTGTTTCGTAAACGTTTCCCGTTCTTTTTCAAGGTCGTTTTCCACCGTCCAGAACACCAGCAGCAGGATGCCTGCAACGACGTAACAGACCGTCTCGGCCCAGATATAGCCCGCCGAGATCACCTGCTGCACGGCCGCGCTCTGCGCCGCAGTGCCCAGCGCCACATTGGCCTGCTGGTCGTAACCGGCACGGGCCAGCGCCGCGCTGAACGCCGCATTGGCCACCGGTGCGCTGGCCACCGCCAGCGAGCTGTACACCGACATCGTAAAGCCGTCGGTGCGGATGCCGGTGCGGTACTCCACATGGTCGATGACATCTGCCACCATGGCCACGATGAGGTAACACGCCGGGGCCGAGCCGAAGCATTTCAGCGCCACGCCCGCCGCCACCGGGATCAGTCTGCCCTGCCCCAGCCCCGCGATCACACCGCCCGCAGCACCTGCCAGCAGGCAGACACCGCAGACCTTCCGCTTGCCGTATTTGTTGGAGAGCGGCAGCAGCAGCGCCGAAGCCGCCGTCATGGGCAGCGCGCCCATCATGGTCAGCAGCGACTGCGACGCGCCCCACGCCCCGGCGCTGCCCAGAAAGGTGTTGTCCACCACCCACTTGCAATAGTAGGTCATGGTGCCGTTTTTCAGCGCACCGCTCCACTGGAACAGCAGATAGAAGATCATGATGACCCACCACATCCGGTCGGAGGTCACCGCCTTCACCTGCTGCAGCAGCGTCACCTCCGGCACTTCTGCCGCAGGCGGTTCCGGCTGCGCCTGACGGTTTTCTTCCGCTTTTGCGGCCTCAAACTCATCCTCCGGGCCGAGCAGTCCCGCCATGATCTGCCGCTCCTCCGTGACCCGCTCCCGGGTGTAGGCAAACTGCAGATAGATGGTAGCCCCTGTAAATACCGCTACCCCCAGCATGGTGAGGAACCACCGGTTCAGGTCATCCTTCAAAGCAAAGGATACCAGCATGGGGAACACCATGCTGCAGACGCCCATCACGCCCAGCCCCATCATGCTGTTGATGGACGCCAGCAGCCCCCGCTGGCGGCTGTCGCGGGTGGACACCGAGATCATGATGGTACTGGCTGTGCTGTAAATGGGCGACGCAAAGGCGTAGTAAAGGTTATAGGCAATGGCGATCCATACCATACGCGCCGTGCCGCGGAACGGCACGATGAACATCAGGACGCAGGCTGCCGAAAGCGTGAACGCCGACAGCAGCAGCCACGGCCGGGCCTTGCCGGCCAGCGCGCGGGTGTGCTCGATCAGCTGGCCCATCACAAGGTTTGCGAGCACGATGAGCACGGTGGATACCAGCTGCAGCCGGGTGAGGAACCTCAGATCCAGCCGCAGCACATCCGTAAAATAGCTCTGCAGGATGCTGGTGAAGATGCTGCCGGACACCATGGCCCCCATGGGGCCGAGGATATAGCCGAACAGCATCTCCGGCAGCTGCACTTTTTCCGACCGCACCCGCGAACGGGTAAAGCGGCGGTTCCAGAAGCTTTTCTTTCGCATGAAGCGGATAATTCCTTTCTCTCCGCCGGGGATCTTCCGGCAAAGGTCTGTTTTCTTCCCGGAACTATCATAACACATTTTGCCCCAAACAGAAACCACCTTTGCAGAAAAAGCGCGTTTTCGGCGGGAAGCAGCCGAGCGGTTCCGGAAGTTTCTCTGAGGACCGTCCGGGGGTGGGGCCCCGGCGCGAAGCGTTGGGGCGGGGGCTGGAAGCCCCGGTTCGTGTCCGAAGAGAAAGCTTCCGGAACCGCTCTATCGCCAACAACGCAGAACCGCCCCGGAAAACTCCGGGGCGGTTCTGCGCTTAAATCTGCTTCAGCAGTTCTTCGATCTTTTCGCGGGTGGCAAGGCCGAGACTGAACGCCGTGGCGCTGCCGCAGGCCGTGCCCAGACGCAGAGCCATATCATAGCTGTCGGTCTGCATCCACCCGGCCACGAACCCGGCCACCATGCTGTCGCCAGCGCCCACACTGTTGACCACTTTCCCCTTGGGGCAGCCGATGCGGTGTACCTTGCCGTTCTCGTCCACCAGCAGAGCGCCGTCGCCCGCCATGCTCACCAGCACGTTGCGCGCGCCTTTCTCCTGCAGGGTTCGGGCGGCGGCAATGATCTCTTCGTCGGTCTTCAGCTCCCGGCCCACGATCTCCCCCAGCTCATGGTTGTTGGGCTTGATGAGGAAGGGGCGGTACTGCAGCACATTGACCAGCAGGTCCCGGGTGGCGTCCACCACGGCCCGCACGCCCTTGCCCTGCAGCCGGGCCAGCAGCCGCTCGTAGGTATCCTGCGGCAGACTGCGGGGAATGCTGCCCGCTAAAATCAGGATGTCGTTCTCGTTCAGCGCGTCCAGCTGCTCTTCCAGCTGCTGCATGGCGCTTTCCGGGATATCCGGCCCGGCACCGTTCAGCTCGGTCTCCTGCCCGGCCTTGATCTTCACATTGATGCGGGTCATGCCGTTTTCCAGATGGACAAAGTCGGTGTGCAGGCCCTGCGCGGCCAGACCGCGCTCCAGCCAGGCGCCGGTCTCGCCGGCCACAAAGCCCAGCACCACGCTGGGGCAGCCCAGCTGGGCCAGCACACCGGACACGTTGATGCCCTTGCCGCCCAGCACACAGTCCTCGCCACCGGCGCGGTTCACCTCGCCCACTTCCAGCGGGGCGTCCAGCCGCACCACATAGTCGATGGCCGGATTGAATGTTACGGTATAGATCATCGTTCCGTCTCCTTTACCAGCGTGTGTTGTTTGTATCGGGGCATGGCAGCAGCTTTTACGCATCCGAGCGGGAATAGGCGTTCTTCATCTGGCTGCTCAGCTCAAACAGGACTTTATCCAGCGTGTCGGAAGCTTTTTCCTTCAGCATGGCCGCAATGGCGTCGTTGGCCTGCACCCGCAGGGCAGCTGCCTTGGCCGCGTCCGGCTCTGCTGCAAGCTTTGCGTCATATTCGTTCAAAATCGCCCGGGCGGCGGAGACCACTGCCTCGGCATACCGCTCGATGTGGATCAGCGACTTGCTGTAGGAAGCATCGGTCATGGCGGCGATCATCCGGCTGACCCAGTAGAAGTTTTCGGTGGACACCGTACCGGTAGTGTTGGCAAGGTACTCCGGGGTGGTGTCCACATTGGCATAGAAGGGCACCATGGTGTTGAACGCATTGGACGCATAGGCGATCCACTCGATGGCGCGGAAGGCTTCCGGCACGTCCGGGCGCAGCTGCATCAGCGCCATAAAGTCGTTGCGGTTGATGCCGATGGAGCGGTACATGCCGCTGCTGCTCTTGTCGCCGTAGGTCAGGTAGGGGTCATAGGGCGTGCCCTGATAGTGGCCGGACAGCACATATTTGACCTCTTCCGGGGTGATCTTTTTTTCCGGCACCATGCACCAGGGCAGATCGTCGGAGCGGGGGCCGTAGTCGGCATCGGGGCCGTCCCACACCCATGTGGTGGGGTTCAGGTGGCGCAGCATCCACCATGCCCGGGGCGTGTTATACACATGGTCGGCGTCATCGTGGCTGCCGAAGGCGTCCCGTGGGTTCAGGCTGCCGTCCTGCGAAAGGTTCAGATGGTGCTTTGCAAGGAACTCCCGCAGGTCCGCCGAGCACAGATGCTCTTTCTGTGCGCCGAAAGCATCTTCCAGATCAAAGCTGTCGATGCCCAGCTGGTTGGGCATGACCACATAGCTGTCATCCGGCACACGGCGTGCGATCCAGTGGTGGCCGCCGATGGTCTCCAGCCACCAGATCTCGTTCACGTCCTGAAAGGCAATGCCGTTCATCTCGTAGGTGCCGTAGGTCTCCAGCAGATGGCCCAGCCGCTGCACGCCCTCGCGGGCGGAGCGGATGTAGGGCAGGGTCAGGAACACGATGTCCTCCTCGCCGATGCCGCCGGGCACCTCGGGCGTGTCGCCCTTTGCGGGCTGATACACCACCAGCGGGTCTGCGCCCAGCACCCGGGAATTGGAGGTGATGGTCTCGGTGGCGGTCATGGCCACATTGGCCGCATTGACGCCGCCTGCCGCCCAGATGCCCTTGCCCTCCACGGCATTGGGCATGGCGGTGAAGCGCATGGCCCCCTCCGGCAGGGGCACTTCCACATGGGAAAGCACCGAGCGGTACACTTTGGGCATCTGCTCCGGGCGGATGGCCGCGAATTTTTTGGCGGTGAAGTGACCCGCGCCGGAATCGTCGTTGCGGGCGATCATGGTGGAGCCGTCGTAAGAAGCATTTTTACCGACTAGAATCGTCGTACAAGCCATAATAAGAAACCTCCGTTTCGGTTTGTTCTGGTTTACTACGGCCTATTGTAGTCCTTTTGCGCTGGAAAGGCAAGGGGATCCGCAATGGGCCGGGAGCTTTCTCTTCAGACACGAACCGGTGCTTCCAGCCCCCGCCCCTTCGCTTCGCGTGGGGCCCCACCCCCGGACGGTCTTCAGAGAAACTCCCGGCCCATAAGCCCATAGTGCCCTGCTCCGGGCGCAAAAAGGCCGCCGTGCGTACCAATCGCACAGCGGCCGGAGAGAAAGGCTTTTTTGAATTTTTTACTCAGCAGGCCAGTAGAAGTCGTCGCCGGGCATTGCGCCGCCCACAGCAGCGGGGTCGGCATCGAACAGCACCTGCAGATAAGCGGATGCGTTGGTCTTCAGGTCATCGCCGGTCAGGCAGACGATGTTGCAGTTGGGCAAAGCCTTCTTTGCAATGGCAGCCTTTGCCACAACACCCTGCTCCTCGCACAGAGCAGCGGTGCCGTCCAGGTCGGTGTTGGCAGCGTCCACGCTCTTTGCGTAGTCGCTGAGGAAGGCAGCCACCACATCGGGGTGCTCCTCGGCGTACTCCTTGCGCACCACGGTCACGCCGGTGATGAGCTGGGTGTCGCAGACCTTGTTCCACTCCTCGGTCAGGTTCAGGGCCACGCGCAGGGTGTCGTCCTGCAGGCCGGCGGCCGTCACATAGGGCTGGGGCAGAACTGCAATGGCGTCCTCGGTGTTGGCCATCTGGGCGGTCACCTCGGTGGCCTCACTGTAGTATTCAATGGTCACGTCCTTGTCCGGGTCGATGCCGTTCTGGGTGAGCAGATAGCGCAGCACATACTCGGGGGTAGTGCCCTTGCCGGTGGACAGGATGGTGCGGCCCTTCAGGTCTGCCATGGACTGGACGGTGTCGCCCTTTTCCACCACATACAGCACGCCCAGCGTGTTGACCGCTACGGCCTCGATGCCGCCGCTGGTCTTCTGGTACAGGGTGGCAGCCAGATTGGCCGGGATAGCAGCCATGTCCAGTTCGCCCTTCATCAGCAGGGGGACGATCTCATCGGCTGCGCCGTACAGCTGCAGGTCATAGTCCATGCTGGCGGTGCCGTCGGCTTCCATACTCAGCAGGTTGACCAGACCCATGGTGGTGGGGCCTTTCAGGCCGGCAATGCGCAGAGCATCGGTGGCAGACAGCGGTTCGGACGCAGTTTCCTCGCTGGAAGCTGCCTCGGAGACGGCCTCGCTGGAAGCCGCTGCGCTGGAAGCGACAGAGCTGGAAGCTGCACCGCCGCAGGCGGCCAGACCCAGCGCCATGGTCAGCGCCAGCAGCAGAGAAATGATCTTCTTCATAATGTAGTTTTTCCTCATCTTTCCCAAGACAGTCCGTTTTCTGCCGCCGCAGAATCGTCCGGGGCGGCGAACAGACGGTCTTTTCCAAATTTTCACAGAGCAAATTTCCAAAATCATTTGCTTTGCGGGTCTAAGTTTACTATAATAGGGATAAAAATACCGTTGCGTGTGCAACGGAATTGCAGGAGGGCTGTGGGAGTCTGCTGCTTTCCCACGGATATGCGATGAAAAGTTATCTGCCGCTGTTACGTTCCACCTCTTTATTTGCCGGTCTCTCTGCCGAAGAGCTGCAGACCCTGCTCACCCAGCTGGGTGCCGTGATCCGCAGTTACGGCAAGGGCGAAGCCCTTGTGCTTGCGGGCGAGCCGAACCACCGGGTCGGTGTTGTGCTGTCCGGCGAGCTGGAAGCCTACCGCCCCGGCCCGCAGGGTGCCCGCATCCCCATCACCCGCATGGAGCCGGGCGGCGTGTTCGGCGACGTACTGGGCGGTTCCAGCCTTGCCAGCCCGGTGACCGTGCTGGCGGCCTGCCCCTGTGAGGTGCTGCTGATTCCCTACGAACGGCTGCTGCTCTCGGACGGCAGCCCCGCCCACCAGCAGACCCTGCGCAATCTGGTGCGCACCATCAGCGACAAATATTTTTCCCTCTCGCGCCGCATCGACCTGCTGGTGCTCAAGAGCCTGCGCGCCAAGGTGTGCGCCTATCTGCTGAGCGAAGCCGAGCGGGCCGGAAGCATGACTTTCAGCATCCCATTCTCCCGCATCCAGCTGGCGGACTATCTCAACTGCGACCGCAGCGCCCTCTCCCGCGAGCTGAGCCAGATGCAGCGGGACGGCCTGCTGGATACCTATAAGAGCAGTTTCAAGCTTTTGGAACCGGACACACTGCGCCAGATGGTGCAGTGACGGCGGGAGTCTATTTTTATAAGGAGTTCTTTTCTATCATGTCAAAACCGATTCTCTGGATTGTGATCCCCTGTTACAACGAGGAGCAGGTGCTGCCCATCACTGCCCCCATGTTTCTGGATAAGATCAACAGCCTTGCCGCGCAGGGCCTTGTGAGCGAAAAAAGCCGGGTTCTGTTCGTGAACGATGGTTCCCGGGACAAAACGTGGAGCCTCATCCAGCAGTTTGCTGAACAGGATGAACATTTCATCGGCATCTCCCAGAGCCGCAACCGCGGCCACCAGAACGCTGTGCTGGCCGGTCTGATGGAGGCGCTGCACAGCGGCACCTGCGATATCACCATTTCCATCGACTGCGACGGGCAGGACGATATCAACGCCATGGACGAAATGGTGCGCAAGTATCTGGACGGTGCCGAGGTGGTGTACGGCGTGCGCAGCCGCCGGGACACCGACACCTTCTTCAAGCGCTTCACCGCCGAAGGCTTCTACCACGTCATGAACGCGCTGGGCGCCGACATCGTGTTCAACCATGCCGACTACCGGCTCATCAGCACCCGCGTGCTGGAGAGCTTTGCCGACTACAAAGAGGTCAATATCTTCCTGCGCGGCATGGTGCCGCTGGTGGGCTTCCCGCACGAGGTTGTCACCTACGAGCGCCACGAGCGCCTTGCCGGCGAGAGCCACTATCCCCTGAGCAAAATGCTGGCGCTGGCCTTCGACGGCATCACCAGCCTTTCCAACAAGCCCATCCGCCTCATCACGGGGGCCGGCCTTGTGGTCAGCCTTGTGGGCTTCATCGGGGTCATCTGGGCCATCATTCAGGCCGTGATGGGTTCTT
Source organism: uncultured Faecalibacterium sp. (assembly GCA_934525735.1). GTDB lineage: Bacteria > Bacillota > Clostridia > Oscillospirales > Ruminococcaceae > Faecalibacterium. The sequence goes on from CAKSZM010000027.1 coordinate 11,035, forward strand.
CGGTGGCCGGCTGGGCTTCCATCGTGTGCATCGTCTGCTTCATGAGCGGCGTGCAGCTGGTGTGTCTGGGCGTCATCGGCGAGTACATCGGCAAGATCTATATGGAAACAAAGGCCCGCCCGCGCTACATCATCTCGGAGCGCACCTGGGCACCCTACGAAAGGAAGTATCACGGATGAGCAAACAGAGCTGGCGGGGCAGCACCCTGCTGAACCCGGAACCGCCGGTGCTGGTCTCCTGCGGCGGGTTGGAAAAGCCCAACCTCATCACCATCGGCTGGACGGGCACCGTCTGCACCCAGCCCAGCATGGTGTCCATCAGCGTGCGGCCGGAGCGGTACAGCCACCATCTCATTCAGGAGAGCGGGCAGTTTGCCATCAACCTGCCCACCGAAGCGCTGGTGCGCTCCATCGACTGGTGCGGCGTGAAGAGCGGCCGCGATGTGGACAAATTTGCTGCCTGCGGCCTGCACGCAGCACCCGGCAGCGTGCTGACCGGCTGCCCCATTCTGGAAGAAAGCCCGGTCAACCTGGAGTGCAGGGTCACTCAGGTGATCCCGCTGGGCAGCCATGATCTGTTTTTGGCCGAAGTGGTGGCCTGCGACGTGGACGAGAGCCTTCTGGACGAGACCGGCAAGCTGTGCCTTGACAAGGCAAAACTGATCGTCTACAGCCACGGCGAATATCTGGCTCTGGGGAAAAAGCTGGGCACCTTCGGCTACAGTGTGCGCAAGAAAAAGCCGGTGCGGCGTAAAAAATAAAATCATTTCACATCTGCCGGGGTTGACATCCGGCACAAAGTGCATATAATAGAATCAGGCAATGTGATGAGGCCGAGCCGTGGTTTCCACGCAAAATACGAAGCACCCCGGTACTGAACCTACCGGGGTGCTTCTTTTGTCAGTGCTTGCCGCCCTTGCCGATCAGGCTGTCAAGCCACTTGCACAGATAGTAGGCAACGACCTGTGCTGCGACAGTCTGGATAAATGTGATGAGTGCGTCCATGGTTTCCACCTCCTTCCCGCGGTCATGGGAATGGAGAAGGGCCGCATGCACAGTATAACACAAAAGGCGGTATCGCGCAATTCGGCACGATACCGCCCTTTTTCGGTTTATCCTTCGTGTTTCACCCGCTGGATCTCGCCCAGATCGTAGGGGGTGTTCTGGTAGACGTAGTAGTTCAGCCAGTTCTCATACAGCAGATGCGCATGGGCACGCCAGCGGAACAGCGGCGGCTTTGCCGGGTCATCGTCCGGGTAGTAGTTCACCGGCACATGGATGGGCAGTCCCTTGGCCACATCCCGCTTGTACTCGGCGTCCAGCGTGTACTTGTCATACTCTGGGTGGCCGGTGACGAAGATTTGCCGGCCGTTCTCAGTGCTCATGAGGAACGGCCCGGCCGCGTCGCTCTCGGCGAGGATGCGCAGGGCATGGCAGTTGTCCACATCCTCCCGGCTGATGCCGGTGTGGCGGCTGTGGGGCGCATAGAACACCTCGTCAAAGCCGCGCACCAGCGGGTTTGACGGACGGGTGACCCGGTGTTCGAACACGCCGAACATCTTTTCGGGCAGCAGCTGCTTGTGCACGCCGTAGTGGTAGTACAGGCCCGCCTGTGCGCCCCAGCACACGTGCAGGGTGGAGTAGACATTCGTCTCGCTGAAGTCCATGATCTCGCACAGCTCCGGCCAATAGTCCACCTGCTCAAAATCCATGGTCTCCACCGGCGCACCCGTGATGATCATGCCGTCGTAGCGGTTGTGCTTCACCTCTTCGAAGGTCTTGTAGAAGGATTCGAGGTGCGCCGCCGAGACGTGGGTAGCCGCATGGCTGGCCGTCTGCAGCAGGGTCATGTGCACCTGCAGCGGGGTGTTGGCCAGCAGCCGGGCGATCTGGGTCTCGGTGGTGATCTTGGTGGGCATCAGGTTCAGGATGAGGATCTCCAGCGGGCGGATATGCTGGGCAAGGGCGCGCTCCCGGTGCATGACAAAGACGTTTTCTTCGTACAGGGCATCGTAGGCGGGCAGGGTCTTTGGGATGATCAGCGGCATAGTTTCGTACTCCTTTGGTGCGGATATTGATAGCGACCTCGCCCTCTCCGTCACGGCTTACGCCGTGCCACCTCCCCCAAAGTGGGAGGCCTTGGCAAAACCACAAAGTTTACTTTTTCGCCAGCAGCTCCCCCTTGGGGGAGCTGCTGAACGAAGTGAAGCTGAGAGGGCGAACCCGTTTGCCTTTTAGATCTTATCCAGCGCCTGTGCGATATCTGCAATGAGATCCTCGCTGCTTTCCAGACCACAGCTCATACGCACCAGCTCAGCGGGCACACCGGCAGCCTTCAGCTGTTCGTCGTTCATCTGGCGGTGGGTACTGGAAGCCGGGTTCAGGCAGCAGGTACGAGCATCGGCCACATGGGTCTCAATGGCGGCCAGCTTCAGGTTCTTCATGAAGGTGCTGGCTGCTTCGCGGCCGCCGGCCAGACCAAAGCTGACCACGCCGCAGCTGCCATTGGGCAGGTACTTTTCGGCCAGTGCATGGTAAGGGCTGCTCTCCAGTCCGCAGTAGGTCACATAGGCCACCTTGGGATGGTTCTCGAGGAACTTTGCCACAGCCAGACCATTCTCGCAGTGGCGCTGCATACGCACATGCAGGCTTTCCAGACCGAGGTTCAGCATGTAAGCGTTCATGGGAGACTGCATGGAACCGAAGTCGCGCATCAGCTGGGCAGTCGCCTTGGTGATGAAGGCACCCTCCTTGCCGAAACGCTCGGCGTAGGTGATGCCGTGGTAGCTCTCGTCCGGGGTGCACAGGCCGGGGAACTTTTCGGCGTGAGCCATCCAGTCAAACTTGCCGCTGTCCACGATGGCACCGCCCAGCACTGCGCCGTGACCGTCCATGTACTTGGTGGTGGAGTGGGTGACGATATCCGCGCCCCACTCGAAGGGGCGACAGTTGACCGGCGTCGGGAAGGTGTTGTCCACGATGAGCGGCACGCCGTGGGCGTGGGCAGCCTTGGCGAACTTTTCAATGTCCAGCACGGTCAGGGCGGGGTTTGCGATGGTCTCGCCGAACACGACCTTGGTGTTGGGGCGGAACGCTGCGTCCAGCTCTTCCTCGCTGCACAGCGGATCCACAAAGGTGGCCTCGATGCCCATCTTTTTCATGGTGACCGAGATCAGGTTAAAGGTGCCGCCGTAGATGGTGCTGGAAGCCACGATGTGGTCACCGGCAGAGCACAGGTTGAACAGGGCAAAGAAGTTTGCAGCCTGACCGCTGGAGGTCAGCATGGCGGCGGTGCCGCCTTCCAGCTCGCAGATCTTTTTTGCAACGAGGTCGCAGGTGGGGTTCTGCAGGCGGGAATAGAAGTAGCCGTCGGCCTCCAGATCAAACAGCTTGCCCATATCCTCGCTGGTGGCGTACTTGAAGGTGGTGGACTGGATGATGGGGATCTGGCGGGGTTCGCCGTTGCCGGGGGTGTAACCGCCCTGCACGCAGATGGTATCACGATTCATACTACATACTCCTTTACTGGGTTGTTCTGTATAGCACAATTCCCCGCAGGAGGGCAGACCTCCGGCGGGGAATTGAAACGTTGAAAAAATTTTCCCTGCCGGATGGTCTGGCAGTATGGGTAGATGGCAGGTGACGTCCCGGGAGCTTTCTCCTCAGACACGAGTTCGGGTTGTGGCACCCAGCATCCGCTGCGCTTATGCTTGCGTCTTGCTGGCCACGGCCCCAACAACAGTTCCCTGCTTCCGCCAATGGCGGCAGTCACTGTTGTTGCAGGCCATTCCATTGCCCGCCCTATTGCCTTCGGCAACAGGGTCCCACCCGCCGGACGGTCTTCGGAGAAACTCCCGATCCGCCACCCGGCAAAGTCTATTTGTACAAGCGGTTACTTCCGCAGGCGCTTATCGCTCCTGGTTGCCCACAGAGTGCCCGCAGTCTGGAACACCTGCACCATGAGCACCAGCAGGATGACACAGACGACCATGATGTCGGTCTGGTAGCGGTAGTAGCCGTAGGACAGAGCGATCTTGCCCAGACCGCCGCCGCCGATGACGCCGGACATGGCCGAGTAGCCCAGGATGGTGGTCAGGGCGGTTGTCATGCTGGAGATCAGGCCGGGCAGGCACTCGGGGATCATCACCTTGGTGATGATCTGCAGCGGGGTGGCGCCCATGCTCTGGGCGGCTTCCACCACGCCCTCATCCAGCTCGCGCAGGCTGGTCTCCACCAGACGCGCCACGAACGGGAAGGCTGCCACCACCAGCGGAACGATGGTGGCCTTGGTGCCCACCGTGGTGCCCACGATGGCACGGGTCAGCGGGAACACGCAGATCATCAAAATCAGGAACGGCACACTGCGCAGGATGTTGATAACGATGTTCAGGATGTGCATCAGCCAGCCGGGCAGCGGCAGAACACCGTCCTTGTCGCCGGCCACCAGCAGCACACCCAGAGGCAGACCCAGCACCAGCGCAAACGCGGTGGAAAGGACCGTCACGTAAAAGGTCTCCCAGATGGCAAAGCCGTAATCTGCAATACTCATTCGCCGGTCACCTCCTCTACCGTAATGCCGGGTTCGGCGCGCATGTAAGCGGCCGCCTGCTTTGCCTGCTCCACATCGGCAGGCAGCTTGAGCAGCATGGAGCCGTAGCACTGGCCGCTCAGATCACGGGTGTCGGCGCTGAGCACCGACACCAGAATGCCTTTTTCTGCCGCAAGGCTTGCCACCAGCGGCTTCGAGGTGGAGGAACCGTTGAAGGTCACACGCACCACATGGTCGTCCGGCGCAAAGCTGGACAGATCCCGGGCGGCGCTGCCGCCGTTGGGCGCCACCAGACGCTTTGCCGCAGCGGTCTTGGGGTTGGCGAAGATCTCCTGCACCGCGCCCTCTTCCACCACGACGCCGCCGTCCAGAATGGCAACATGATCGCAGATCTCTTCCACAACGCTCATCTGATGGGTGATGACCACCACTGTGATGCCCAGCTTCTTGTTGATGTCCTTAATAAGAGTCAGGATCGCATGGGTGGTGTTGGGGTCCAGCGCGCTGGTGGCCTCGTCGCACAGCAGCACTTTGGGGTCCGTTGCCAGTGCGCGGGCAATGGCGATGCGCTGCTTCTGTCCGCCGGACAGCTGCGCCGGGTAGGCGTTGGCCTTGTCGGGCAGGCCGACCACTTCCAGCAGTTCCTTTGCACGCTTTTCGGCATCCGCCTTCTTCACACCGGCCAGCTCCATGGGGAAGCAGATGTTCTTCAGGCAGCTGCGCTGCATGAGCAGGTTGAACTGCTGGAAGATCATCGTGATCTCGCGGCGGCGCTCACGCAGCTGGGCTGCGTTTAAAGTCTCCATAGCGGTGCCGTCGATCACAACGCTGCCCTCAGTGGGGCGCTCCAGCAGATTGATGCAGCGCACCAGTGTGGATTTGCCCGCGCCGGACATGCCGATGATGCCATAAATGGAACCATCCGGGATGGTCAGGTTGATATCCTTCAGCGCATTCACCGCGCCGTCCTTCATCTGGAAGGTCTTGGAAAGATGTTTGATCTCGATCACAGAAAATGCTCCTTTTTAGCCCTCGATCGGTGCCAGGCTGTCCTGCTTGCCGCCGTAGATGCCCATGGGTTCAACGTGGATGCCGGCAACGGTCACCAGATGGGTGCCGTGCTCTGCATTGAAGTCGTCCAGATACGGCTGATGCTGGAAGTAGTTGGTATCAACGGTACCGTCCTCGACAACGTTGTTGGGGATCACATAGTCATCGTACTCCTGAATGTCGAGGGTAATGCCCTTGGCAGCCAGAATGTCCTTGCAGACCTCCAGCACTTCGCAGTGAGGAGCCGGGGTAGCAGCGCAGCTGACGGTCTCGCCGTTCAGTGCATCATAGTCGATGGAAGAATCATAGCCGTCGGTGGGGTTCTCCACAACGGAGACCACAGCGCCCTTGTAGTTCTCATCCATGAAGTCCTTCACCTTCTGGCTCTGCAGAGCAGCGGCCAGAGCTTTGATCTTCGGCTCTTCCTGATTGCCGTCCTTGCAGACCAGAATATTGACGTAAGCAGAGGTGCCGTCCTCCATTGCCAGAGCATCGGTCATGGGGTCCAGACCAGCGGAGATGGCGTAGTTGGAGTTGATGACGGCGTAGTCCTCATCCTGCAGGACGTTGGGCACCTGAGCAGCCTCGACCTCGTCAACAGTGACGTTCAGGGGGTTTTCCTCAATGTCCTTTGCAGTAGCGGTCAGGCCGGCGTCAGCCTTCAGCTTGAAGAAACCGTTCTTCTCCAGCAGGGTCAGGGCGCGGGCCTCGTTGGTGGTGTCGTTGGGCACAGCCACCTTCACCTTGTCCAGCTTGGCCACAGCGGAAGCAGCAGCGCTGGAAGCGGTGGAGGATGCAGTGGAAGAAGAACCACCGCAGGCAGTCAGGGCAGCTGCAGCTGCAGCCACACCGGTAACTTTCAGAAAATCACGGCGAGTAATCATAGTTTTGTTCCCTCTCTATTTTAAAATGTACAGCGGCGGCGCGGCACGGTCCGCGCACGCCATGGAACGGAAGACAAAAAAGCCCCCGTCCTTACACGAGCCAAACGCTCAGCAAGGACGGAGGCATAACATCTTCCGTGGTACCACCTTGGTTTACTGCACCCTCACGGGCACAGCCTCGATGCTGCGGCAGAAACCTCTGCTTACAGCCGGACGCTGTAACGGGCGCATCCCGTTGCGAACTTAGCGCTCCTGCACCTCGCCCGCACGGCTCCGAGACCATTTTCAGCTTCCTGTTTCCTGCCCTTTTCCATCGCCCGGGCTTTCTGGTAAGGATCAATGCGAAGGCCTACTCTTCTCTTCACAGCCATTTTAGTGATATTGCGTTTATTCTAATCCAACCGGCAGGATTTGTCAAGACCTTCAACGAAGTTTTTTAGTAGGGAATTTCAATTTTTTCTCCCCTCTTGTGCGCGGGGCGCGGACATGATAGAATAAGGTGACATTATTAACAAGGAGGCCAAGGAATGCCCGGCAGAGAGATTTCCCCTGATGAAGAGCTGCGCCGCCGCATCATGGATTTTATTATGGCGGCGGGGCAGACCCTGCTGGAAAACGGCGCAGAGGTGTTCCGGGTGGAGCAGACCATGGAGATCATGGCGCGCAGCTTCCACCTGCGGGAGTTCCACGTCTATGTTCTGACCAACGGCATCTTTGCCAGCGCCGGCACCGCCGAGATCAGCGAGGTGCGCAACGTGCCCACCCGCACGACCCATCTGGGCCGGGTGGCGGCAGTAAACGCCCTCTCCCGCGAGATCGCCGCGGGAAATATGACGCTGGACGAAGCCGAGAGCCGTCTGGTTCTGGCGCGGCGCATCCCCTTTCCCAAAGACGGAGTGCAGCTGGTCAGCGGCATGAGCGGAGCCTTCTGCTTTGCGCTGATCTTCGGCGGAACTCTGCGCAGTGCGCTTGCGGCGGCGCTGGCGGGTTTTCTTGCCAGCGGCTATCTGCTGATGTGCGAGCGGCACGAGCTGCCCGGCGGCTTCCGCAAGATCAGCTGTGCGGCACTCATCACGCTGGTGTGCATCCTCGGGTGCGACCTGCTGGGCACCTCTGCCAGCCACGCCATCATCGGTTCGCTGATGATCCTGACGCCGGGCATCGCCTTTACCATGGGTATCCGGGATTTCGTCCACGGCGACTACCTGTCCGGCACCATCCGCATGATCGATGCGCTGCTCATCGCGGCCAGCATCGCCATCGGCACCGGCCTTGTGCTGAGCCTTTATACATTTGTTACGGGGGTTGTGGTTGCATGATGCTTACCAGTACACAGATCGGCGAACTGACCGCGCAGTTCTTTATTGCGGGGATCGGCACCCTGAGTTTTGCCATCCTGTTTGCCTGCCCGCGCAAAAGCCTGCCCTTCTGCGGTCTGGTGGGTGCGGTAGGCTGGCTCATCTATGAGCTGGCGGTGATGCTGGGTGCCGACAGCGCCGCCGCTTCCCTGCTGGCAGTGATCCCGCTCACCATCCTCACCCGGGTATTTGCCATCCTGCTCAAAACGCCGGTGACGGTGTTCCTGCTGAGCGGAATCTTTCCGCTGGTGCCCGGTGCGGGCATCTATTACACCGCCTATTATTTTATTCAGGGCAACAATGTACTGGCGCTCTCCAACGGCATCAGTACCTTTAAAACCGCTGTGGCGCTGGCCGTGGGCATCTCGCTGGTGCTGAGCGTTCCCATCCCGCAGCGGTTCCGGCACAAAGACTGATTTTTTGCAGATAGAAAGGGGCTGCGGCACATCCCGTGCCGCAGCCCCTTTCCTATTTTCCTGATGCCTGACCAGTCGGCCGATCAATTCTTTTTCGCTGCAATGCGGATCGTGCAATCCTGCCAGTTGATGGGGAAGGGATCCTTCTCGTCAGCGTCGATCGTGCACCAGTCGCCAGCCAGCTCATCCGCCTTCTCCCGCGCCGTTGCACATGAACAGAACCTTAACGTCCTTCGTTACGATCTCTTCAATATCATCCTTGGAGCAGCCTGCCAGTACGCCTACAGCTGCAACAGCCAGAGCTGCCGGGCCGCCCGCCTTGCAAGGCAGAGCTGCATCTGCTATACTTCATTATAGTACAGCAATTTTACTTCAAAGGAGCGATCATAAATGTCTGTTATGGAGTCTCTCGTTTCCCGCCGCACCTACCGCCGTTTTGCGCAGAAAGCCGTCCCGCAGGATGTGGTGGATGATATCATCGAGGCCGTGCGGCTTTCTTCCTGCGGTGCCAACCGTCAGGCCGTGCGGCTGGTCATTGTGAACAAGCCCGAAGACGTTGCCCGCGTTCAGCCGCTGGTCAAGTGGGCGGCCTACCTGCCGCCGGAGCAGGGCACGCCCAAGGCCGACGAACTGCCCACCCTGTATGTGGCCGTGGTTCAGGACACCTCCATCCCCGGCGACCTTGCCACCGACACCGGCATTGCGCTGGCCAACATGACCCTCGCCGCATGGGACAAGGGTGTTGGCAGCTGCATCATGGGTGCCATCAACAAGCCCATCCTCAGTGAACTGCTGGGCATTGCTGAGCCGGAAAAGCTTGCCTTTATGGTAGCCTTCGGCTACCCGGCCCACAAGACGCATGTCGTACCCCTGACCGCCGAGACCGGCGTGAAGTATTATCTGGACGAAAACCGGGATTACTGTGTGCCCAAGCGCAGCAAAGACGAGATCGCACGGTATCTGTAATTTCTGCATATATACACATTTTTCCTATTATGCAATGCATAATTGATTTCAATTCGGTTTCAAATCGTCAGATTTTTTGCACAACTATTGACTTTTCATTTTGTACAACTTATACTAAATCCGTTCGCCGGGGTTCCGATGAATCGCATCGCCTTTGGCGGCTGAAAAATTATACAGTACATTTGAGGAGTGTTTTGATATGAAAAAGATCTCTCGTCGCAGCTTTCTGGCAGCTGCCGGTCTGTCTGTTGCTGCTCTGGCTCTGACCGCTTGCGGCGGTTCTGCTTCCAGCACCGCTTCTTCCGTGGCAAGCTCTGCTGCCGCTTCTTCCGAAGCTGCTTCTACCAGCGCTGCCGCTGGCGAGCTGACCACCGTTGAGGCCGGCAAGCTGACCATGGCTACCAACGCAACCTTCCCTCCGTATGAGATGACCACCGATGCAGGCGAGTTCGAGGGCATCGACATTGAGACCGCTCAGGCCATTGCTGACAAGCTGGGTCTGGAGCTGCAGATCGACGACATGGACTTTGACGCTGCTCTGCTGAGCGTGCAGCAGGGTAAGGCCGATATCGTCATGGCCGGCGTCACCGTCACCGACGAGCGCAAGGCTGTGATGGACTTCTCCGACAGCTATGCTACCGGCATCCAGTCCATCATCGTGCCCGAAGGCTCCGACATTGCATCTCCCGATGATCTGGCGGGCAAGAAGAT
>CAKSZM010000028.1 GCA_934525735.1 uncultured Faecalibacterium sp.
AGCCGCGACTGGCTCAAGATCGTGCGCACCAGCGAGGCCAAGAGCAAGATCCGCAACTGGTTCAAGAAGATGCGCCGCGATGAGAACATCCAGCAGGGCCGCGATGCACTGGCCCGGGAGCTGCGCCGCGAGATGATCATCCTGCCGGACGACCAGCTGGACGAGTTTATCACCAACTGCTGCCGCCGCCTGCGCCAGAACAGCGCCGAGGAGCTGTATGCAGCCATCGGCTACGGCGGCATGACCATTGCAAACTGTCTGCCCAAACTCAAGGAAGAATGGCAAAAGCTCAAGGCCTCCGAGGAAAAGACCGAAGAGGAGCTGCCCAAGGTGGACCTGAGCAGGGTGCACGCAACCGACGGCGTTGTGGTGGAAGGCTTCGACAACACCCCCATCAAGTTTGCCAAGTGCTGCAGCCCGCTGCCCGGGGACCCCATCGTGGGCTTCATCACCCGGGGCTTCGGTGTATCCATCCACAAGCAGAGCTGTACCAACGCCATTTCCAGCATGAAGGACCCTACCAACGCGCCCCGCTGGGTCAAGGCGTACTGGGCTGACAGCGTCAAGGACAGCTACAAGGCCGGCCTTGAGATCATCGCCCTGAACCGCAACGAACTGCTGCAGGACGTTCTGGCGGCGCTGGCGGATATCCGGGTGCCCATCTATGCCATGAACGCCCGCCAGGTGGAAAACAACTGCGCCGTGGTCAGCCTGACCATCGGCATCAACAATACCGAGCACCTCAACCGCGTGGTCGCAAGACTTTCCAAGGTGAAGGATGTGCTCAAGGTGACAAGGAGCTAAGAGATGCGAGCAGTCATTCAGGCCGTTTCCTCCGCCAGTGTGCGGGTGAACGGCGGCGAACCCCGCGCCATCGGCCCGGGATTGATGATCCTGCTGGGGGTCAAGGATACCGACACCCTGGACATCGTGCCCAAACTGGCCGATAAATGCGCGGGTCTGCGCATTTTTCCGGATGAGGCGGGCAAGCTGAACCTCAGTGCAAAGGATCTGGGCTATTCGGCGCTGGTGGTGAGCCAGTTCACCCTGTACGGCGACACCAAAAAAGGCTACCGCCCCAGCTTTATCAAGGCGGCAAAACCGCCGCTGTCGGTGGATGCCTATGAGCTGTTCCTCGCCGAGATGAACAAACAGGGGCTGAAGGACGTGCAGCACGGCGAGTTCGGCGCGGACATGCAGGTGTCGCTGGTCAACGAAGGCCCCTGCACCATCATCATCGATACCGACGAGTGGAAGAAAAAGGAGTGACCCGCCATGCAGGCTTTTCATATCCCGGCCGCTGCGCCGCTGTACACCAATACCTTTCTGCTCATCTCGGACGCAGGCCATGCGGTCATCATCGACCCGGCGGCAGATGCGCAGACCTACGATAAAATTTTAAAGGAAAACAGCGCGCAGCTCACCACCCTGCTGTGCACCCACGGCCACTACGACCACGTAGGCAGCGCCGAAGCACTGCGCACCGAGTGGAACGCAAAGCTGTACTGCGAAGCCGACGACCTTGCCGGTGACCGGATGTATCCGCTGACGGAAGCCGACGGCGGCTATACGGAAGGCCAGACCCTTGCAGTGGACGAGCTGCAGTTCACGGTCTGGCACACGCCCGGCCATACAAAGGGCAGCGTGGTGCTGCTGTGCGGGGAGTATCTCTTCTGCGGCGACACCCTGTTTGCGGGCAGTATCGGCCGTACTGATCTAGAGGGCGGTAGCAGCGCGCAGATGAGCGAAAGCCTGCGTAAGCTGGCCAAGCTGCCCATCCCGCGGGAAACGCAGGTGCTGCCCGGCCACGGCGAGTTCTCCACCTTCGGGGACGAGCTGGACAACAATTACTTCATCCGCAGCGCCCTGCGCGGAAACGCTGATTTTTAACGAAAACGAGTGAAAAACATGAAGATCTATATTACCGGCCTGCCTTCCGGCTACGAGGTGGAACATCTGGTGCGGCTGTTTTATCCTATGGCACCGCTGACCCTCACCCCGCCGGAAGATACCGAGGATTGTGTCTGGGCGGAGAAAACGCCGGACGGTCTGCACGCCATGGTGCGCCAGAACGGCAAAAGCGCCGAAACGAGCGCTCCGCTGCCTGCTCCGGTGGAAAACGGCGGCGAGACGCCGGAATTCGCCCTTGCCAGCCTGACTTACGACCTGCTGCGCCAGTGGACGGGCATCCGCCCGCCCTGGGGCAAGATGACCGGCGTGCGCCCGGTGCGGCTCATCCACGACAAGCGTGCCGCAGGGTGGAGCGAAGCGGAGATCGACCGCTTCTTTCTGCAGCGGTTCGACTGCTCGGAGCAGAAGTACACGATGGCCAAGGCCATTGCCGACCTGCAGGAGCCGATTTTGAAAGTGGGCAGCGAGCCGAAGACCTACAGCCTGTATATCGGCATCCCGTTCTGCCCGTCCCGCTGCAGCTACTGCAGCTTCGTCAGCTGCAACCTCGACCGCGACCGCAAACTCGTGCAGCCCTATGTGGACTGCCTGTGCCGCGAGGTGGAGGAGATCCGCATTCAGGCCGAAAAGGCCGGACTGACCCTGTGCAGCATCTACATCGGCGGCGGTACGCCCACCAGTCTTTCGGCCGACCAGCTGCGCCAGCTGATGGGCACCGTGCGGGAGAATTTTGACCTGTCCAAAGTCGTAGAATATACGGTGGAAGCAGGCCGCCCGGATTGCACCGATGCTGAAAAGCTGGCGGTCATCAAGGAGTACGGGGCTACCCGCATCTCCATCAATCCCCAGACTTTCTCGGATGAAGTGCTGGCGGGCATCGGCCGCAAGCACTCGGCACAAGACATTCTGGACTGCTACGCCGAGGCACGAAAGGCGGGCCATAACGACATCAACATGGACCTGATCGCCGGTTTGCCCGGCGACACGGTGGAGAGCTTTGAGCGCAGCCTGCGGCAGGCCATTGCTCTCGACCCGGAGAACATCACCGTCCACACCCTGACCCTCAAGCGGGCTTCCCGCATCGTCATCGAGGATCAGAAGGAGAACGACTATGCCGATGTGGCTGCCATGCTGGAAAAATGCCGTCTGCTGGCCGAAGCAGGCTACCGGCCCTATTACCTCTACCGCCAGAAGAACACCCTGCAGAATCTGGAAAACGTGGGCTGGTGCAAACCGGGCCACGAGGGATATTACAATATCTATATCATGGAGGAAGTCCAGACCATCCTTTCCGCAGGCGCGGGCGGCAGCACCAAGCTGGTGGCCGACGGCGGAAAGCGGATGCAGCGCATCTTCAATTTCAAGTATCCGAACGAGTATATCCAGCGTTTTGCGGAGGTGCTGGAACGCAAAAAAGGAGTGGCTGATTTTTATGATCACGATCTGGGTACCAAAACGGCTGGTTGAAGTTGACCTCTACAATGTGGCGGCCCGCAGCCCGCAGGCGCTGGCCGAACTGAGCGAACAGAGCTACGCCCAGCGGGTGGACTACGCCGCCCGGAAGATCCAGCTTTCCGGCGCAAAGATCGTCATGCTCACCGGCCCGTCGGCCAGCGGCAAGACCACCAGCGCCCATTGCATCGCCAAAGCACTGGTAAAGCACGGCACCCCCGCGCAGGTGATCAGTCTGGACAACTTTTTCAAGGGAGCGGAGTTTTATCCCCGGCTGCCGGACGGCACACTGGACTACGAAAACCCTGATACGCTGGATCTGCCCCTCATCAAGCAGTGCCTGCGGGAACTGAGCGAGACCGGCAAGACCACTTTGCCCGTGTATGATTTTTCGGCCGAAAAGCGCTCGGAACAGGAGGAACCCATCGACCTGCAGGGCGGTGTCTGCCTTGTGGAAGGCATCCACGCCCTCAACCCGGAGCTGACCGGCCTTGTGAAGGGCGATGACATCTACCGCATTTATGCCGGCCTGCGGGAGGAGTACTGTATCGACGGCCGCCGGGTCATCAACACGCAGGACATCCGCCTGTGCCGCCGCACCCTGCGGGATGCCGCCACCCGCGGCCGCAGCCCGGAAAAGACCCTTGCCATGTGGGATCGGGTGCTGGACGGTGAGACGCGGTATATCAAGGGCTTCAAGACCACGGCGGATTTTCTGCTGGACACCTCCTTTACCTACGAGCTGGGCCTGATCGCAAAGCTGCTGGGCGTGGTGCGCAGCCAGTTCACGCTGGAAGGCCACAATGCCGAGCTGTGGGATGAGACTGCCCGCCGGTTTGAACACGTGGCACCGCTGAGCCTGGATCTGCTGCCGGCCGACAGCATGCTGCGGGAGTTCTACGGCGGTGCAGTGGAGAAACCGACCGATGTGTGAAATCCTTGTGTAAATGCGAAAAAACTGTTTCCAAACCGGCACGAATCTGTAAAAAGTGCAGTGCGTTCGTTGCAAAGTATGGCGCTGTGCGTTATAATGTGGATAGTATCCAATCAACGATCATACCGGGTACGCTGAAAGTAAGAGAGGTGTCTTTTATGGATTTCAACAAGATCAAAGAGATGGGCCTGGAATATGCCGAGAAGGGCAAGAATGCGGTTCAGGACTTGGCCGAAAAAGGCAAGACGCAGGCATTGATCGTCAACGAGCAGGGCAAGCTGCTCAAGGCACAGCGTCAGCTGGGCGCACTGGTCTACAGCCTGGCCAAGGGCAAGGAAGAAAACCAGCCGCTGGTGGATAAATATATCGAAATGATCGATACCATCGAGCAGGAGATCGCCCGCCTGAAGGCCTCCCTGACCCCGGCGGAAGCTGCAGAGGTGGAATTCGTTGTCCATGAGGAAGAGCCTGCAGCCGAGCCGGAAGCACCTGCCGCAGACTCTGTCCCGGAAGAGCACAAGACCTGCCCGCAGTGCGGCGCACCCGTCTCCGACGATGCGCTGTTCTGCAACAAGTGCGGCGCACAGCTGTAACAGCCGGGCCGCAGCCTGAAGCACTTTGCAGCGGGACGGCGTCCTTTGCAGGGCACCGTCCTGTTTTTGCGGAAAGCGGAATGCTGAAAATACCGGTAAAACTGCCGGAAATTGCGGCTTTTGCTTGCAAAAGCGCGAAAGATGCGGTACAATATGCTGTATCTTTTGGAAGGCAGGTGAGCTTTGTGCTGGACTGGTCGCCCCGCGCACCCTATACGGCGGAGCAGCTGCTGGAGATCCTGCGCATTCTGCGGGACCCGGAAAACGGCTGCCCGTGGGATAAAGTGCAGACCCATGCATCTATCCGGAAAAATTTTCTGGAGGAGACCTGTGAGGCGCTGGAAGCCATTGACGCCGATGACCCGCAGATGATGCGGGAGGAGCTGGGCGATGTGCTGATGCAGGTAGCGTTCCACGCGGTGATCGAGGAAGAGCGCGGACGCTTTACCTTTGAGGACGTCTGCCGCGAAGTGTGCGAGAAGCTGGTGTTCCGGCATCCGAACATCTTTGCGTCCTCCGCTGCGGAAAATGCCGGTATAAACAGCTGGGATGCGCTCAAGAATAAGGAAAAGGGCCGCACGACCCTGGCCGATGAGCTGGATACCGTGCCCGCCACCCTGCCTGCTCTGATGCGCGCGCAAAAACTGCAGAAGCGTGCTGCCCGCTGCGGTGCGGCAGAAGCGGATCCGGAACAGGCCCGGCAGGCTTTGCAGGATGCTGTAAAAAGCTGGGATGAGACGTCCGGCGTACAGGCAGCCGGAGATCTGCTGTTTGCGGCGGCCAATGCCATGCGTCTGGCCGGTGTGGATGCCGAAGAAGCGCTGACCTTTGCGTCCAAACGCTTCTGTGCTGAGCGCCTCGGGCAGGAAAAACCATGCGGTAATCAGGTCAAGTGACCTGCCCCGATAGAACGACGGAATGAAGAAACAGAGAAACAAATTTGGAGGGTATTAGTTATGACGAAAACTGATCTGATCGCACAGGTTGCTGCGAACACCGAAATGAGCAAGAAGAACGCTGAGCAGGCTGTCAACGCCATGTTCGAGGCACTGGGCAAGGCCATGAGCGAAGGCGAGAAGATCACCATCTCCGGCTTTGGTACGTTTGAGGTCCGTGAGCGCGCCGAGCGTCAGGGCATCAACCCCCGCACCCGCGAGCCCATCACCATCGCTGCTTCCCGCAGCATCGTGTTCAAGCCCGGCAAGTCCCTGAAGGACACCCTGTAAGCTTTTACGGATGCCGCCGCTGCCTCGCAGGAGGTGCGGCGGCATTTTTTGTCAATAGGAGGAACAAACGCTATGCGTCTGGATAAATATCTCAAAGTTTCGCGCCTGATCAAGCGCCGCACCGTGGCAAACGAGGTGGCCGATGCGGGCCGCATCCTCATCAACGGCAAGACCGCCAAGGCCAGCCAGGCTGTCAAGGAGGGCGATATCATCGAAGTGACCTTCGGCAACCGGCCCATCAAGGTGCGGGTGCTCTCGGACGTGGAACCCCGCACCAAGGATGTGGCGCGGGAAATGTACGAGATCATCGAGCAGCCCGCCGTGCTGGCCGCCGAGCCGCCCAAGGAATAAACGCCGCCCGCCGCCGCATAGGATGCACTAAAACCATTCCCGGAAGGAGCTGCGTCTATGCCGGAAAAGCTGACCCCCGCATCCTCTGCGGTGCCCCATGACCTGATCCTGGAAAGCCGCGCCCGTCTGACTGTGACCGGCGTACAGAAGGTGCTGCACTGCAACGCCGAAAGTGCGGCCCTTGAAACGGGCAAGGGGACGCTCCGCCTTGCAGGGGCGCAGCTGAACATGACCGAACTGGATCTGGAGGCGGGCGAAGCAAAGTTCACCGGCCGCATCGACGGGTTGGAATATACGGCCAGCGCCCCGTCAGGCGGCTTCTGGCGCCGCCTGCTCCGGTGATCCCGGTCCTGCCGCTCCCGGCGCTGGGACGGGAGATCGCAGCGTGCACCGTTCTGGGTGCCTGCACCGGAGCAGTGCGGGCACTATTTCCGGCAAGAGGGCGGGCAGCCTTTCTGCCGGATGTCGCGTGGGTGGGAACACTTCTTGCCGCAGTGCAGAGCTACGCGGCCGGGGAGAGCTTTGCCGGCGTGCTGCGCTGGTACATGGCGGCAGCGGCCTTTGCCGGGGCGGGGGCCGCTGCGTTTGCGGCGGGCGTGCCGTTTGGCGCTGCCCGGAAGCCGCTGCAGGCAGCTCTTTGCAGGCACAGACAGCGGCGGAAGGTACGCAAAGTACGCCGGAACGCAGAAAGAACTGCAAAAAAACGCAAAAAGAACTTGCCAAACCGGCGGCGGATGTTGTATAATTCAAACGTATCATAGTAAGAGCCGAAGTGCAATGGGGGCGGACATACAATGGCATCGAAGAGCCGCAGGAAACGCAGAAAGAATACGGTCTGGAAGGCCGTTCTGCGCCTGTTTTTTGTATTGCTGCTGCTGAGCATGCTGGTGGCTTACATCTCCAATCAGGTCACCATCAGCTCCAAACATGCAGAGCTGGACACGCTGAACGAGCAGATCGCCCAGCAGAAGACCGAAAACGAGGAGATGCAGCGCATCCTCAGCGGCAACGCGGACCAGATCACCGAGTGGGTCGCGCGGGATTCTTACAACTACGCCGCGCCCAATGAGCGCATCTTTGTGGATGTGACCGGCAACTGAGCGGCAAGCATAATCTGGAAAACAAGGAGTATTGAGTTTTGGCAATTGAGGTAGGGAACGTATTTGAAGGCCGCGTCACCGGTGTAAAGCCGTTCGGCGCTTTTGTGGCGCTGCCGGAGGGTCGCGTGGGCATGGTCCACATTTCCGAGGTGTCCAACGAGTTCGTGCAGGATATTGCAACGGTTCTGCATGACGGTGATACCGTCAAGGTGCAGGTCATCAATGTTGCGCCGGACGGCAAGATCGCGCTGTCCATGAAGCGGCTGCTGCCGCGCCCTGCACGGGAAAACCGCGGCCCTGCAGGCGGCTCTCGTCCGGACGGATCTCGCGGCGGCCATTTTGGCGCCGGCCGCGGTGCAGGCCGTCCCCCGCGGGAAGGCGGCCGCGGCCCTGCCCGGGATGCAGCACCCCGTGTGTGGCAGCCCAAGGCACCTGCCCGTACCGACAACATGAGCTTTGAGGACATGATGAGCCGCTTCAAGAGCCAGAGCGAAGAGAAGATGGCAGATCTCGACCACGAGACCAACAACCGCCGGGGCGGCGGCTATGCCCCCCGCAACCGGGGCGGCCGCCGCTGAGTCCGGCGGGAAATGCGCTGAAAAACTCCCCGATCAGAATCATGGAACAGACCTGTCCCACTTGGTCGGGCAGGTCTGTTTTTTCGCTGAACATCAAGAAAGGAACCACAATGCCTGCAAAATTTGAACTGATCGCTCCCTGTTTCTTCGGGTGCGAGTCTACCGCAAAATTTGAGCTGACCCGCATCGGCGCCGAGAACATCCGGGTGGAGGACGGCCGCCTGAGCTTTGCCGGCGGGGCAGAGATGATCGCCGCCGCCAATCTGAACCTGCGCACCGTGGAGCGCGTGATGCTGCTGTTGGCGCGGTATAAGGCCGCTACCTTCGATGACCTGTTCGACGGTGTGTACGATATTCCGTGGGAAGAGCTGCTGCCCGCAGATGCAGCGTTCCCTGTCACCGGCTCTTCGCTGAACAGCCAGCTGTCCAGCGTGCCTGCCTGCCAGAGCATCATCAAAAAGGCTGTGGTCAAGCGTCTGATGGCAAAGCATCATACCACGGTTCTGCCCGAGACCGGCGCAGAGTACAAGATCCGCTTCATGCTGCGCAAGGATCAGTGCGAGATCATGCTGGACACCACCGGCGAGGGACTGCACAAGCGCGGCTACCGCCGCAATGCCATGGAGGCGCCCATCCGCGAAACGCTGGCGGCTACCATTGCCGACCTTGGCCGTGTGCGCCGCGACAGTCTGGTGGAGGACCCCTTCTGCGGCAGCGGCACGCTGCTGATCGAAGCAGCCCAGAAGGCCATGAACATCGCTCCCGGCCTGAAGCGCCGTTTTGCCGCTGAGCGCTACGGTTTTGTGCCGTCTGCTATCTGGGCGGAGCAGCGCCAGAAGGCGTTGGCCGAGTCCAAGCTGGATGCAGGCTTTGAGGCCTTCGGCTACGACATCGACCCCGCCGCCGTGGCGCTGGCCAATGCCAACGCCAAGCTGGCCGGCGTGGAAAAGCGCTGCCACTTTGAGGTGGCCGACGTGGCAGTCTTTGAGGCAAAGCAGGAAGCCATCGTGCTGACCAACCCCCCTTACGGCGAGCGCATGAGCACCATCGAGGGAGCTGCAAAGCTGGCCCGCACGCTGGGCCGCCAGATGGAAGCGCACCCCTGTGCCGGTGTGTATGCCATCACCGCCGATATGGACTTTGAAAGCCACTACGGCAAGCGTGCCAACAAGCGCCGCAAGATGTACAACGGCATGATCCCCTGCCAGCTGTATATGTACTACAACGCGCCCAAGTTTGAGCACACGGCAAAGCCCATGCCGAAGAGCGGCTTCGACGGAAAGCGCACCATCCCCAACCGTTTCGAAAAAAAGTAATACCAAATGTTGCCTGCCGCACCGGAAAGCTCCGGTGCGGCTTTTGCTTTGCTTCCCGGAAACTACCGGGAAAAAGCCAGGCCGGACATTGAAAAATTCAACAGTCAAAATGCACGAAAAGACAGAATATTTTTTGGCCGTTTTGGAATGCTGCGCGGATAAGATGAGACAAATTCATCGGGAATTTACAAAGTAAGGTTGAACCTTGCGGAAAAATGGATTATACTGGCTTTATTATGCAAGCGGTGCGCCGCGGGAAGGAAATCGGTGCCTTATGAACGGAAGGATGCGGCCCTATCTTCCGGAACTGACGATCCGGGACTACAACACCTATCTGCGTTATCTGCGGGGGGTGCGCAGGCAGATGTATGACGAGTACGGCTTTTATGCCTGTCATCTGCTGCGCACCAACGGCGTTCTGTTTGCCATCCTTTCGGACAGTCTGGCGGGCCGCGCTGCAACCTGCCGACGCAAGCGGGTGCCCGGAACGCTGGTCTGGCGCAAACTCATGTGCCAGACGCAGGGCATCCGGCTGGCGGCTCAGGTAGAGGTGCTGTTGGAGTGGCACAGCCTGCAGGACCGCAAATACAGCGAGCTGAGCTTCCTCAAGCGGGTGCAGCGCGCGTTTGACCGCATCTTTCTGCGCCGCAGCTACGAGCGTGCCGTGCGGGAGAACCCGGCGCTGGAGCGGCTGTTCGGGCAGGAACGGGAACAGGCTGTGGTGCAGATGAACCTCAGCGCCCGGAACTATGCGCTTGCGGCGGAACCCATGAGCAACATTTACGGCGCACTGTATTCGACCCTCGCTACGGATGATCCCAGCCAGCGCAAATATATGCGCAGTATCGGCAGCAACATCGGACGAATCTTCTATCTGCTGGATAAGGCTGAGCGCTTTGAAGCAGACCGGCGGAACGGACGATACAATGTGTTTGTGGTCAACGAGCTGAATGGGCAGGCCGCAGCAATTGAAAATGCCCGCCGGCAGGCGCTGGCAGCGGCAAATGATCTGATGCGCCTGTATGGGCTGCTGGATATCAAGCTCAACTGCAGCCTGCTGGATAACATTATGCTGCTTGGGCTGCACCATGCGGTGGACCCACTGGAAGCGGAAACAGAAAAGGAGATCTGGGAGATCCCATGAAGAAACGCCAGCAAAAAAGTTGGGCCATGGCCTATTGCGGCATCGTAGCGGCGCTGTGCGTCGCGCTGATGCTGCTTGGGGCTGTGATCCCCATTGCCATGTTTATTGCGCCTGCAGTTGCAGGTTTTCTCATTGCGACGGTGTGTGTGGAATGCGGGATGCAGATGGCCCTGACCGCCTATGCGGCGGTGAGCCTGCTGGCGCTACTCTTTGTGCCGGACAAGGAAGTGGCGCTGATCTTTACGGTGCTGCTGGGCTATTATCCGCTGGCCAAGCCGAAATTTGAGCGCATCCGTCCGGCGCTGCTGCGGTGTGTGTGCAAGCTGCTGCTGTGCAACGGCGCGGTGCTGGCCATGTACGGGCTGATTTACCTGCTGGTGCCCATGGGCAGCATCTCGCAGGAGCTGCGCGCCACGGCAACGGCGGCCGCACTGGCTACGCTGGCGATGGGCAACGTGGCTTTTCTGCTGTATGACCGGGCGCTGCACAACATGCTGATGATGTACCGGCTGGTGTGGCAGCCGAAACTGCACAAAACTTTGGGCTGGCGCTGAGCCGGCCTTTGTGCTATAATAAACCTCCGAAAGGTGGAATGCCAGAATACAGTTGACGCAAAGCGCCGGGCCACGCGGGTGACAGCCGCGAGGGTGACGAGGAGAGGAATCATCGAAAGATTCGGCGGATGTTTCTCCGGCTGAGGGCTAGACCAGCCGCAGAGAAGGGCAAAAAACGGCAGCAATACCGCAACAGATCCCTTCAAAGAAAGCCATACAAGAACATAAACTGAGAGAGAGGCTGACTGCGGTTTCCTGCGTTTTTCTGCGCGGGCGCGGCCGGCATGGAGGTGTTTTGTATGTGCGGCATTGTTGGTTATGTCGGAAAGCGCAGCGCACAGGATGTGCTGCTGGATGGTCTGGAGAAATTGGAGTATCGCGGATACGATTCCGCCGGTGTAGCGCTTGCACTGGACGGCGGGATCCGCGTGGTGAAAACAAAAGGACGGCTGACCGCCCTGCGGGAGAAGCTGGCTGCCCAGCAGCTGGCCCAGAGCTTCTGCGGCATCGGCCATACCCGCTGGGCGACCCATGGCGAACCCAGCGACGTGAACAGCCACCCGCATTCCACGCCCCGTGTGAGCATCGTTCACAACGGCATCATTGAAAATTACGGCCTGCTCAAGGAGCGGCTGATTGCAAAAGGTTATACCTTCCAGAGCGAGACGGACACCGAGGTGCTGGTCAAACTGATCGACAGCTGCTATACCGGCGACCCGCTGCAGGCGCTGCAGCAGGCGCTGGCAAAAGTGCGCGGCAGCTATGCGCTGGCCGTGCTGTTCAAGGATTATCC
The DNA here is from genome assembly GCA_934525735.1 of uncultured Faecalibacterium sp. Lineage (GTDB taxonomy): Bacteria > Bacillota > Clostridia > Oscillospirales > Ruminococcaceae > Faecalibacterium. Next base: position 11,953 of record CAKSZM010000028.1, read on the forward strand.
GGACACTATTTTTGCAGTCAAGCGCGAAAGCCCGCTGATCGTCGGCTGGGGCGAGGGCGAAAACTTTGTGGCGTCGGATATCCCGGCACTGCTCAAATATACCCGCCGGTACAGCGTTCTGGAAGAGGGAGATATGGCCGTCTGCACGGCAGAGGGCATCCGTTTCTATAACGAGTTCGGCGAACCAGTGGAGCGAAAGCCCCTGACGGCCGACTGGGACATGGAAGCGGCCGAAAAAGGCGGCTACCCCCATTTCATGCTCAAGGAGATCAACGAACAGCCCGCCGCCATCACGGCCACGGTCAGCCCCCGCGTGGAGGATGGGATGCCGGTTCTGCGCATTCCGGAGCTGACTGATGAGCGGCTGCGGGAGATCGGGACGGTCCATCTGGTGGGCTGCGGCACCGCCATGCATGCCGGCATGGTGGGCAAATCGGCCATTGAAGCGCTGGCCCGGGTGCCGGCTGAGGTGGATATCGCAAGCGAGTTCCGCTACCGGGATCCCATCCTGAAACCCAATGACCTTGTGGTCATCATCAGCCAGTCCGGCGAGACCAGCGACACGCTGGCGGCGCTCAAGCTGGCAAAGAGCCGGGGCGTGCCGGTGCTGGCTATTGTGAACGTGGTGGGCAGCTCCATTGCCCGGGCGGCGGATTATGTCATGTACACCTACGCCGGGCCGGAGATCGCAGTGGCGTCCACCAAGGCTTATATGGTGCAGATGTGCGTGCTGTATCTGTTTGCGCTGCGCCTGGCCTATGCCAAGGGCGCGCTGAGCGAGGAAGAGACCCGCCGCTACACGGCCCAGCTGCTGCGCGCGCCGGAGATCATCAAGCCCCGGCTGGCGGATTGCGAACAGATCAAGTATCTGGCCAGCCGTTATGTGAACACCCAGAGCTGCTTTTTCATCGGACGCGGATTCGATTATGCGCTCTCGCTGGAGGGCAGCCTGAAGCTCAAGGAGATCAGCTATGTTCATTCGGACGCCTATGCGGCGGGTGAGCTGAAGCACGGAACCATCAGCCTGATCACGGACGGCGTGCCGGTGATCGCACTGGCAACCCAGAAAAAGGTCTACGAAAAGACCATCTCCAATGCAAAGGAGACCCGCAGCCGCGGTGCGCGGGTGCTGCTGTTCACCACAAAGGATGCCGTAGTTCCGGACGGCGTGGCCGATGCGGTGGTGCGGCTGGATGAATACGAGGATATCCTCATGCCGCTGCAGCTGATCGTTCCTCTGCAGCTGTTCGCCTATTATATGGCGGTTCTGCGGGGCTGCGACGTGGATAAACCCCGCAACCTTGCAAAGAGCGTAACTGTGGAGTAACCCGCCTCAGAAAGGCTCTGAGCGGCCTGAGAGAAGAACGGAAACCAAAAAGACCTGCTTCTGAAATCCAGAAGCAGGTCTTTTGTTTCCATAAAAATCAGGGGAGAGAACGCTTACCAGAACCAGTAGCGCTTCTTCAGCACGATGTATGCCACGCCGATGATGACCACGACAACGCCGCCGGCAATGAAGAAGGTCCAATTGATATCGGCAAACTTCAGGTTTTCATTGGTCAGCAGATAGCGGCCGGCTGTATCTGCAGTGATCGAACCATCCGAGTAGCTGTTCAGGTACTGCCACTTGCCCGACACAGTATTGTACAGGTACAGGCGGGAGTAGGTGCTCACATCCAGATCGATGCGCACCGTGCAGGGAAGCGCGTGGCCTTTGTCCAGCTCAAATTCAATGCCCTTGTCGCTTTCGGTCAGGACGAGAGAGGTGTCCAGTTCGCTGGTGGTGCTCTTGACACCGCTGCCTGCCACCTGCATGGTGTAGCCGTCGCCCACAACACACAGGGTCTTGCCGGTGGTGCGCAGGGCATTGAGAATCTCGCCGGTTACAGTGGGAACTTCAGCCTGGGTAAAAACGATCTCGTTATCTTCGCTGTCCTGAATGGCCTTGACAATGGGGTCAAGCGTGATCGTGTCATCGTTGCCCGAGGAATTGTCGCCATCCGTGCCGGAGGAACTATCGGAGGAATCCGAAGCGGTGCGGTTGACAATGACGGTGACCATGGCGGAAGCCTTACCGTTGGAAACTGTAATGGAAGTGGCGCCTGTGCCTACCGCCGTGATCACGCCCGAAGGACTGACCGTGGCAATGCTGCTGTTGGCAGACTTGTAGGTGAACTTCTGCGATGCAGAAGAGGGGGAGGCTTTTGCGGAGAGGGTGCGGGTGGAACCGGGCTTCAGCACCACATAAGACGGGGTCACGGTAATGACCTGACCGCTGTTGGCAGAGCTTGAAGCAACAGTGCCGGTGCCTGTCTCACCGGTGGGAATGCTGATCACGGTGACCGTGGTGGAAGCTGTCACGGAACCGCAGGTGGCCGTGATCGTAGCGGTGCCGGGCGCAATGCCGGTGACGCGGCCGAAATTGTTGACCGTAGCAACTTTTTCGTTGGAAGAAGTCAAAGTGACGGTGGCGTAATTGGATGCCGAAGTAGGCCGAACCTGCAGCTGTGCAGACACCGAGTTGCCGACATAGATCGTGTTGGACGTAAGCGAAAGATCCATCTCGGTAACGATCATGGATGAGTCCATGGAAACGGCAATGGTATAGGCACAGATCTGGTTGCCGGCGGCCGCAGTGATGCGGGTGGTGCCGACGCCCACAGCCTGTACAAGACCGGTGTTGCTGACGGTCAGAATGGATGTATCATCTGAGATGTAGACCACAGAGTCGGTCGAGTTCCACGGGCGCACAGTGGGGGACAGCTGCTGCGAGGAACCCAGCACCATGTTGGCCGAATAGCTGCCGGCTTCGATGCTCTCTGCGGCAACGCTCTGGTTCCAGGGCAGGGAGATATCGCTCAGGGCAGTGGTCGTCAGCGGTGCAGCGGCGGCAGCCGAAAGGACGGCGCCGCTGGCCAGCAGACAGAACGCCGCGGCGCAGACTGCCAGTTTTTTTGCGGTTGATTTCATGTTTTGTATACCTCTTTGGGTGTTTCGGAAGAACGGCTCAGCGGAACAGAACGCCCAGAGCTTCCATTGCATACTCGAAGTAGGTGACCTGATCGTATTCCACGCGGGCGGTGACGCTCATACCGTTGGACAGATCCACTTTGTCGCCGCTGCGGCTGACCACATAGGTCGTATCGGGCTTGATGGTCATTTTGTAGTAGGAGCCGTTGGAGCTTGCAGTCACGTCGCTGTCAATGGCGGTGACCGTGCCGGTCAGTGTGCCGTAGGAATACTCCGAAAGGCCGGTGATGGCGATCTTGCAGGGGTCGCCCACATGCAGCAGCGGACGGTCGTTGACGGTGACCATGGCCACGATCTCCAGATCGTCGTTCTCGCTGGCAACGGTGGCAAGTGCGGAACCGGCGCTCAGCACCATGCCCTCTTTATAGGGGGTGTCCATATGGATCACACCGGAAGTGGGCGCATAGATGTAGTAGTCATTGGCACCGGTGTTCAGGGTGTCGATCTGGGCCTGAATGTTATCCACATTGCTCTGTGCACTGGTGATGCTCTGAGAAATGGACTGCATGGTGGAATAATACAGCGCTTCCAGTTCGCTCTGGCTCTGCTCCATCAGGGTCTTGATCTGTGTATCGGAATAACCCGCTGCCTGGTAAGCAGTAGCGTCAAAGGTCTTCTGAGAAACCTGGCTCTTATAAGTCTCGTACTGGTAGTAGTAGGTCTGATCCTCAGGGTCAGTTTCACTGAAGTAGTTGGTATCGTCCTGCACAGACTTGAGCAGCTTGTTGTACTGATCCAGCTGGGTCTGGTAGATCTTGAGCTGGCTTTCCAGATTGTCCTGCTGCATGTCGATGTCGGTGCTCTTGATATGTGCTACAAGGTCGCCTTCATTGACATAGCTGCCTTCAGAGATATACAGCTCGGTGATGGAACCGGAGTAGCTGGACATGATATAGGTTTTATTGCTGGCCTGCACCGTACCGGAGTTCTGGCTCACATAAATACGGTTGGTGTGGGTGCTCCATGCAACCAGAAACACCATAAAGAGACCGACCAGGACGACAAAGGCGTAGCCGTAAGGCGGCACATCCCGGTCCATCATGATGCGGCGATCCTGCAGGTCAGACAGATTCTGAACATTCATCGTCATAATTATTTGATCTCCATAAAGACATCGACCACGGCATCCTCGTCATCCTGGCTGACGAAAATGGTGTAGACCGAGCCGGTCAGGGTCTGGTCGTTCTCAAAAGCATGGATCTGCAGCTTCTGAGAGGCCAGCTGGCTCTGGCTCATGGGGCCGGTGTAATGGGCATACAGGCAGTTCTTCACACGCAGAACAGCGTCCATGTGGTAACCCGGCTCCATCTGCGCGATCAGCTGAGTAGACTGCTGCATGAGGTACATCTTGATCTCATGATCCGGGGTGATCGTGATGGCCTGCACCAGCGGGCCGATGGGCTGCGCATTGCCGCTCTTGATGAAGTTATACATCTGAGTGATCACCAACGGCATGTTGGCCATCTCATCGCCGCGGATCTCGCGGGAAAGGACATTGGTCAGCTTGAGGGTCTTGTTTTCGGCAACTTTGATCTCGTTCATGATAAATACCCCTGATTCTTTCAAATTTTTTGGATAGGAGCAGCGGTCCGGCGCGGAAGCACCGTTCTGCCGGCTGCTCGGAAAAGAAACACGATGTTTGGTACGAACAGAATGTGCCCGGAGACGAAACGCCCCCGGGCACACCGTGATGCGGCATTGCCCTTTGAAACTGCAGCTTGCGCTGTTTCAGAAGAGCATTCCTGAAATCAGAAAAAAGTCTGACATCGGTGCACCATGTCCGGAGCGGGCGTTCCGGGCTGCGGCAGATCAATAGGTGATCGACTCGCCGTCATCATCCTCTTCCACCACAGCAGCAGCCACAGGCTTGGGAGCTTCCTTTTTCTTGCGGAAGATACCCTGCTGCATGTTCCACAGCTCGTAGTACTTGCCTTCTTTGGCCAGCAGCTCGTCATGAGTGCCGCGCTCCACGATCTTGCCGTGATCCATCACAAGGATCATGTCGCAGTCACGGACAGTGGACAGGCGGTGGGCCACGATCAGCATGGAGCGGTCTGCGAGTTCGTTGTAGATCATGTTGAAGATCAGATTTTCCGTCGCAAAGTCCAGATTGCTGGTGGATTCGTCCAGAATGTAGAGGTTCGAGTTTTTCAGGAAAGCACGAGCCAGCGCGATACGCTGTTTCTCACCGCCGGACAGGCCGTTGCCGGCTTCCTCCAGATAGGTGTTGTACTGCAGCGGCAGGTGACGGATAAAGTCGTGGGCGTCCGCCTTCTTGGCGGCTTCCTTGACCTCATCCAGTGTAGCATCCATACGGGAAACGCGGATATTGTCGTAGATGGTCTTGCTGAACAGCTCGATATTCTGCGGCACATAAGAGATGGCGCGGCGGACGGAAGCGTTGGTATACTCGTCCAGATTCACACCGTTCACATCGATCTCGCCGTCTTCCGGCTCATAATATTTGAGCAGAAGTTTGGTGATGGTGGATTTGCCGCTGCCGCTGCTGCCCACCAGAGCCACCTTTTTGCCGGCCGGAATGGTAAAGCTGACATGATCCAGCGCAGGGGCACGGTTGCCGTAGCGGAAGGTGACATCCTTGAATTCGATATCGCCTTCGACCTTGGTAAGGTCGGTGCGCTCGTTGTCATCCTGCTGTTCGGAGGGATAATCCATGATCTCGGTCAGACGCTTCATGGAGATGCTGGCTTCCTGGATCTGCATCTGCAGGCCGATCAGGTTGCTCAGAGGGGAAGTGAAGTAGGAGGACAGGGTGCTGAACGCCATAAAGCCGCCCAGCGTCATCTCGCCCTTCAGCACCTGACTGATGCCTACATAGGTAGTCAGCATGCTGAAACCGGTGGAGATGAAGGAGGAGATCAGGCCCTGGGTGGTGCTGATCCGGCTGGAACGCAGGCTGATCTTCAGGCTCTTGATGTACTCGCGCTCGAGGTTGTCCATTTCGGTGTCCTCGTTGGCGTTGCACTTGACCGTCTCGATGCCGCGCAGGCTCTCGATCATCTGGCTGTTCAGAGCTGCCGACTGGACCATGGTCTCCTCGTTGATCTTTTTGTAGGGCTGCTTATAGATCAGCACCAGCAGGATGCTGACCAGCGCCATGAACAGCGAGATGGAGAAGAGCATGGCGTTCATCCGGAACAGGATGATGCCGGTGATGATGGCCATGGAGATATCCATGATCAGGCTCAGCGCGATGCTGGTGAAAATGGATTTGATGGTGTTTGCATCCGAATAACGGGTGGTGATATCACCGGTCTTGCGGGTGGCAAAGAACTTCATGGGCAGATGGAAGATGTGCCCGAAGTAGCCCAGCATCAGCGGGATGTCGATCTTGATGGACAGATGGATGAGCACCCATTGCCTTACAAAACCGACCAGCGTATTTGTGATGCTTACCACACTGAACACGAGGATCAGTGTGACCAGAAGGTTGTCCAATCCGTATGGCAGGACCTCATCCATCAGGATCTTGTTGAACATGGACGAAGCGATGCCGAGGACGGTCGTGATCAGCGAGGCGAGGATCGCATAAGCGAAAAGTTTTTTCTGCGGCAGCAGCAGATCGACATAACGCTTGAACATGCCGCCCTTTTCGATCTTGCCGCCCTTGAACTCCGAGGTGGGGTTCATCAGCAGCAGAACACCGGTAAAGTTCTTGTAGAACTCATCCAGACTGATCTTTTTCAGCTCCGAGCCGGGATCGCCGATGACAACGTAATCCTTGCAGCGGTGCTTTTTGCCGTTCTTTTCGTCTTCTTTGGCGGCTTCGGTCTCCTTGATCATGTGCTTGCGGCGCAGACCGTCGTCCTTGATGGTTGTCTTTTTAAAGACCACCACAAAGTGCGCCAGACCCTGATCGGTAATGACCTGGGCAATACAGGGCAGGGAAAAATCGCTGAGGAAATTTTCACGGTCCACACGGACGGCTGCAGTGGTAAAGCCAAGCTCATTTGCAGCCTTCTGTAAACCGATCAGGTTTGTGCCTTTCAGGTCGGTACCCATCATATCGCGCAGGCGGGTGATGGTAACTTCCTTTTTGTAGTGCAGGCACACCATTGCGAGGCAGGCAGCAGCACAGTCTGTGGTGTCATGCTGCCGGACGTAGGTATAACGCATAGATGCTTCCTTTTACTATACAAGATTTATTCAAACGGCACACCGCCCTGCGGCCCTGCACCTGCTGTACAGAGCTGCCGGCCTGCTTGCTGCTTTGACCGAAAAACCAGCAGTGCGGCTGCACCGGAAACAGCCATGCCGCCGCACTATACTTATAAAAGTATATCACAACAGCAGTACATCTTCAAGGCGCTATTTTTTAAGAATCATTAATTAAAGAGTGAAAAACGGAAAACAAAAAAGCGATGGAACAAATGTCCATCGCTTTGCTGGCGCCTCTTGCCTGACTCGAACAGGCGACACCCTGATTAACAGTCAGGTGCTCTAACCGACTGAGCTAAAGAGGCAGATCACAGTTGTGACTGCAAAAAATATTATACCGCATCACGGCGGCTTTTGCAAGCCCTTTTTTGAAAAACTGTGATCTTTCCGGCGCAAACAAAAAGCCCCGCAGCGTTTTTGACGCTGCAGGGCGGGAAATACATATTATATAAGGCGTCGGAAAGCTTACTTCAGCTTACTCTTGGCCTTCATGCGCTGCTCGTGGTTCAGGATCTGCTTACGGATGCGCAGATTCTCGGGGGTGACCTCCAGCAGCTCGTCCTGTGCCAGAAACTCCAGGCAGCCCTCGAGGCTCAGCTTGCTGATGGGGATCAGGCGCAGAGCATCGTCAGAGCCGGAAGCACGGGTGTTGGTCAGGTGCTTGGTCTTGCAGACATTGACGTCTACATCCTCGCCGGATGCGGTATAGCCGATGACCATGCCTTCGTAGACCTTTTCACCGGCACCCACCAGCAGAGTACCGCGCTGCTGGGCGTTGAACAGACCGTAGGTGACGGCCTCGCCGGTCTCGAAGCTGACCAGAGAACCGGTGGAACGATTGGCGATCATACCGGCCCAGACATCGTAACCGTCGAAGATCTGGTTGATGACGCCCTCGCCGTGGGTATCGGTCAGGAACTGGTTGCGGTAGCCGAACAGGCCGCGGCTGGGCATACGGAACTCCAGACGCACACGGTCGGTGCCCAGAGATTCCATCTGCTGCAGAATGGCCTTGCGCTGGCCCAGACCGGTCATGACAGCGCCCTGATACTGGGTGGGCACGTCAATGACAACGTGCTCCATAGGCTCGTAGGTCTTGCCGTCAATGACCTTGGTCAGAACGTGCGGGGGAGAGACCTGCAGCTCGTAACCTTCGCGGCGCATGGTCTCGATCAGAATGGACAGGTGCATCTCACCGCGGCCCATAACACGGAAGGAGTCGGTGGTGGCGGAATCTTCCACCTTCAGGGCGACGTCCTTCAGCAGTTCCTTCTGCAGACGGTCGCGGATCTGGCGGCTGGTAACATACTTGCCCTCACGGCCGGCCAGCGGGCTGTCGTTGACGGAGAAGGTCATCTCGACGGTGGGGTCGTTGATCTTCACGAAGGGCAGCGG
>CAKSZM010000029.1 GCA_934525735.1 uncultured Faecalibacterium sp.
TCGCGCACATCGGGCAGGGCGCGGGACACGATGACCGACATGGAGTAGTCCAGAAATGCGGTCTCGATCTCCTTTTTGACGTCGCGGATGATCTTTTTGGTTCCGCTGCCCGGTATCATCACATAATCTTCTTCCATTTGTTCCTCCGTGTATTACACGTCCAGATTTGCGTACTGGGCGTTGGTCTCGATAAAGCGGCGGCGGGGCTCCACCTGATCGCCCATCAGGATGGTAAAGGCTTCGTCGGCCTTTTCGGCATCGTCAATGGTGATCTGCACGATGACGCGGTTATCCGGGTTCATGGTGGTCTCCCACAGCTGTTCAGGGTTCATCTCACCAAGGCCCTTATAGCGGTTCACCTTGGCACCCGGCATTTCCTGCGAAAGCACGGCCATTTCGGCGTCGTTGTAGGCGTACTTGATGGTGTTGCCCTTCTGCACCTTGAACAGGGGCGGCTGGGCCACATACACATGGCCCTGCTCGATGAGCGGGCGCATATAGCGGAAGAAGAAGGTCAGCATCAGGGTGCAGATGTGAGAACCGTCGACATCGGCATCGGCCATGATGAACACCTTGTCATAACGCAGCTTGGAGATATCGAACTCATCGCCGATGCCGCAGCCCAGCGCCAGCACCACGGGCATCAGCTTGTCGTTGCCGTAAATTTTATCGGCGCGGGCCTTTTCCACGTTGAGCATCTTGCCCCACAGCGGCAGGATGGCCTGAATAGCCGAGTCGCGGCCCATCTTGGCGGAACCGCCTGCAGAATCGCCCTCGACGATGAAAATTTCAGTCTTGGTGGGGTCCTTCTCGCGGCAATCGGCCAGCTTGCCGGGCATGCGGCTGGTTTCCAGCGCGCTCTTGCGGCGCACCAGCTCGCGGGCCTTCTTGGCGGCAGCGCGGGCGCGGGCGGCCTGGGTAGCCTTTTCAAAGATAGCCTTGGCCACGCCGGGGTTCTCCTCAAAGAACTCCATCAGCTTGGAGTAGACCATGTTGGACACGAGGGTGCGGATCTCGGTGTTGCCCAGTTTTGCCTTGGTCTGGCCTTCAAATTCAGCCTCCTGCAGCTTGACCGAGATAACGCAGATCAGGCCTTCGCGCACGTCCGCGCCGGACAGGTTCTCGTCCTTGTCCTTCAGCAGGCCGTGGCTGCGGCCGTAGTCGTTGAACACGCGGGTCAGGCTGGCCTTGAAGCCCTCTTCGTGGGTGCCGCCGTCCGGGGTGTTGACGTTGTTGGCAAAGCTCAGCAGCAGCTCGTTATAGCTGGAGTTGTACTGCAGGGCGATCTCAGCCATGCCGCGGTCGGTCTGCCCCTTGAGGTAGATGACATTGGGATGCAGCACTTCCAGCTTACGCTTTTCGCCCAGATAGGTGACGAAGCTCTTGATGCCGCCCTCGTAGCACATGACCTCGGTGCGGTAGCAGGGGTCGCCCTCCTTGCCGTCCTCCAGCACGGGGGTGTACATCTCGCGCTCGTCGGTCAGGGTGATCTTGACGCCGGCGTTCAGGAAGCTTTCCTCCCGCAGGCGCTTTTCCAGTGTGTCAAAGTCGTAGACGGTGGTGTCCTTGAACATCTCCGGATCCGGCTTGAAAGTGACGCGGGTGCCGGTAATGCCCTCGGCCACAGTGCCGATGCACTTCAGAGGGCCGTCCGGGTCGCCGCGGCGGAAAGTCTGCTCGTACTCATGGCCGTCGCGGCGGACGTTGACGGTCAGCCACTCGGAGCAGGCGTTGACGACCGAAGCGCCGACGCCGTGCAGGCCGCCGGCCACCTTGTAACCGGAGTTCTCGCCGCCGAACTTGCCGCCGGCGTGCAGGATGGTGTAGACGACCGTGACGGCGGGCAGACCGGTGTCAGCCTGAATGTCCACGGGGATGCCGCGGCCGTTGTCGGTGACCTGAATGATGTTGTCCTTCAGGATCTTGACCTCGATGTGGTCACAGTAACCGGCCAGAGCCTCATCGATGGCGTTGTCCACGATCTCGTAGACCAGATGGTGCAGGCCCCGCTCGCCGGTGGAGCCGATATACATGCCGGGACGCTTGCGGACTGCCTCCAGACCCTTCAGGACCTGGATCTCGCTGGCGTTATACTCATGGTCAGTAGCGGTCTCGGCATTGGTGCTTGTGATGATTTCTTCTGCCATTTCCTTTCTCCCTTTGTTCGTTTTCGTGTAAGTGTAATCGATCTATCGTAAAGGCAGGGCATTCTGCGCTGCCGTTTGGCGTTTTTATTCGATCATCTTTTCCGCTCTGCGCCGCATGGCAGCGGGGGACAGCTCGGACAGATAGACCGTATCCACCACAGCCCCGTCTGCCAGAACGTAGCACTGGGGCAGCTCGTCGGACAGGCTGACCACGGCGCCGTTCTTCTGGGCGTAGTTCAGGAATTCCCGTCCCCGGGGCGAGGTGGTGGTGGTTTCCAGATTGAAGATGCCGATGATATCACGGTCGTTGAGAACATAGTCACGGCCCAGATGAATATACATAAAGTATTTTCCTCATTTCAGCCTTCCTGCATAATGCTGCATTTATGCATTCCGCAGGCATGGACTTTTATATCATTCTTTCATGCCTCAGGCCCTGCTCAGCACACCGCCGTTCATGCGGTAGACTTCGCCGTCCGTCTTTAAGAAGGCGGTATCGTCGCAGCTGGTGACGAAGGTCTGCTTTTCCTTCATGCGGGTCAGCAGATACTGCTTGCGTCCCTCGTCCAGCTCGCTGAGCACATCGTCCAGCAGCAGCACCGGGTGTTCGCCGGTAATGCGGGCGGCGGCGGCAGCTTCGGCCATTTTCAGGCTCAGCACCACGCTGCGCTGCTGTCCCTGGCTGGCAAACACCTTTGCAGGCTGATCGTCCAGCAGCAGTTCCAGATCTTCGCGGTGGATGCCGCACAGGCTCTGCCCCGCGCGCAGCTCCTCATCCCGGCGCTTTTTCAGCAGGTCGGCAAGGCCGCCCGGCTCAAACTGCGCCGCATAGCGGACGGACATGCGCTCGGCCCCATGGGATAGCTCGGCATAGTTGGCGCAGGCCAGCGGCCCCAGCAGGGCGAGGTAATCCCGCCGGCGCTTCTGGATGGCCTCGCCCTGTGCGGCAAGCTCCACATTCAGCACATCCAGCATGGCGCATTTTTCGGCCCACGGACGCTCCATTCCGTTTGCAGAATGTCGGAGCAGTGCGTTTTTCTGCTGCAGTGCCCGCACATAACGGCGGTAGGTGGCAAGGTAACCGGGGTACAGCTGGCACAGCGCCGCATCCAGAAATTTGCGCCGCCCCTCCGGCGCACCCTTGACAAGACTCAGGTGTCCGGGGTCGAACACTACAGCCGGAAAGCTGCCCGCCAGCCCTGCCGCCCGTTTGGGCGGAGCACCGTTCACCGCGGCATACCGCCCGGGGCGCTGGGCGTCCGGCGTGCCCACCGTGATACGCACGCGGGCAGGGTCGTCCGGCTCCTGATCTTCCTGCCGGGTGCGCTGGGTGACAGCGTCCAGCACCGCAAATGTTTCTCCGCGGCGCACAAGCTCGGCATCCTTTCCGCCCCGGAAGCTCTTGCCGCCGGTCAGCAGCCAGATAGCTTCCAGCAGGTTCGTCTTGCCCTGGCCGTTGTTGCCGCAGATGACGGTCAGCTCCCGGCCGGGTTCCAGCCGGGCAGATGCAATGTTGCGGTAATTCGTGACTTCCAGTGAGAGCAGACGCATTACTGGCCCTGCCCGATTTCCACAGTCTGGCCGTCCAGCTCAACGGTATCGCCGGGGCGGCATTTCTTGCCGCGCATGGTGCACACTTCGCCGTTCACCTTCACGGCGCCGCCCTGCACCAGCTCCTTGGCTTCACCGCCGGTCTCGCACAGGCCTGCATATTTCAGCAGGGCATCCAGCTTGATAAATTCCGTATGGATGAGAATTTTCTGCATAAATTTTCCCTCTTAATCGTTCTTGAACCGCACCGGCAGCACCAGATACAGGAAATCGCTTCCCTCAGCAGGCAGAACCTTGACCGGGCTCAGGGGGCCGCTGATCTCCATGCGGACCTTCTCGGTGCGGGCATTGCGCAGAGCATCCAGCAGATAGCGGTTGTTGAAGCCGATCTCCACTTCGTCGCCCTCACAGTCGGCATTGAATTCGTCCACCACACGGCCGAGGTTGGTCTGGCAGCGCACCACAACTTTACCCTCTGTAAAGGAAATGCGGAGGGGATTTTTTAAACGCTCTGTAATAATCAGCGAAGCGCGCTCAATGGTCTCGATGAATTCTTTGGTGTCGATGGTCACCCGGGTGCGGCTGCCGTCCGGGATGACGTTGCGGTAATTCAGGAATTCGCCCTCGATCAGGCGGCTCATGATGGTGTAGCCGGCCGTCATGAAGACCACATAACGGCGGTTTGCGCTGATGTGCACCGGCTCCTCATCGTCGTTGGGCAGCAGATGAGACACTTCGGTCATGGTCTTGCTGGGCACGATGATGCGGATGTCCTTCACGGCTTCCACCGGGCGCTCCACGATAGCCAGACGGTAACCGTCCAGTGCAACGACGGTCAGTTTGTCCGGCTGGATCTCGAACAGTTCGCCGGTGTGGGCGGGTTTTTTCTCGTCCTGGCTGACTGCATACAACGTACGTTCGATCATATCTTTCAGTACGCCGGTCTTGATGGTCAGGGTCTCCTCGGCGCCGGTGTTGGGCAGCTCGGGGAAATCGTTGGCCGGCATGGACTGGATCTCGAACTGCGCTACGCCGCTCTGGATGGTGGTTTTGCCGTTTTCGGCAGAGGTGATGGTGATCTGACCGGCCGGCATCCGGCTGATCATGCTGCTGAGCAGCTTTGCGTTCAGCACGATCTCGCCGGCTTCCTTGACGTTGGCTTCGATGGTAGTCACGATTCCCATTTCCAGATCGTAGCCGGTTAGGGTCAGCTGGAAACCTTCGGCTTTCAGCAGGATGCCCTCCAGCACGGGGATCGAAGAACGCATGGTGACTGCTTTGGACACACCATCGATGGCTGCACTCAGCAGGACCTTATCACATACGATGTTCAAACTGATCTCGCTCCTTTGTTTTCCACGGTCCGGATGCTGTTTTTGCTTGGAATCGCTTCCTGACCGGTTGCTATTAATTGAATTTGTTGTAGTCTATCATAGTAGAGGGTGGGGAACTTGTGGAAAACCCGGAAAATCCCTGCCGGGATGCCGGGCAACCGGTTTCCACCGGGTTGTGAATGCAATGTGAAGGAAATGTTGATTTGTGGGGAAAACTTTTTCTTTCAACACACGCTGTTTAAAACGGAAGTTGAATGTTGAAAACTCAGTGGAAAGTGTGGAAAGGTTCCCTCTTTTAACACAAGATATGGGTGTATTTTCCCCGTTTTGTTCCGGATCTTCCCCATATTTTGGGGTTTGCCCCGGAAATAAGTGTGACTTTTCCGTCAAAAAACGCCCGGTTATGCCTTCACGTTTTTGATGATGTCGCTCACCGTTTCCCGCAGGTGCTGGTCGTTCTTCATGTCCCGCTCCATGGTCTTGAGCGAGTAGACGATGGTGGAGTGATCGCGGCCGGAGAATTCGCGGCCGATCTCCTCCATGCTCATGCCGGTGACTTCGCGCAGGATATAGATGGCAACACGGCGGGCCGAGGCCACGTTGGCGTTGCGCTTGGTGCCGCGGATATCGGCGGGGGAGACGTTGAAAGTACGGGATACTTCGCCGATGATCTTCTCGATGGTGATGGGCACCGGCTGGGTCTCGTTGAGGATATCTTTGATGGCATTCTGCGCCACACTGATGACAGGCTGGATGCCTTCCAGCATGTAGTAGGCGTTCAGTTTCTTCACGGCGCCTTCCAGCTGACGGATGTTGTTCTTCAGGTGGTTGGCAATAAATTCAGCCACGTCCTCGGGCAAATCAAGGTGCAGCAGTTCGGCCTTGCGCTTGACGATGGCCACGCGGGTCTCGAAATCCGGCGGCTGCACATCGGCGGTCAGGCCCCACTCAAAGCGTGTGCGCAGGCGCTCTTCCAGACTCTTGATCTCCTTGGCTGGGCGGTCGGAAGCGATGACGATCTGCTTGTGGGCGTCGTGCAGGGAGTTGAAGGTGTGGAAGAACTCTTCCTGTGTGGACTCCTTGCCGGCGATGAACTGGATATCATCCACCAGCAAAAGGTCGGCCACACGGTACTTCATGCGGAAATCTTCAGTGCTGCCGGCGCGGATGGCTGCGATCAGCTCGTTGGTGAACTGCTCGCAGGTGACATACATGATGACGAAGTCGGGGTGGGTGCGTTTGATCTCGGTCTGGATGGCCGTCAGCAGATGGGTCTTGCCCAGGCCGGACCCGCCGTAGATGAACAGCGGGTTGTATGCGCCGGAAGGGTTGGCCGCCACCGCCTGCGCAGCAGCAAACGCAAACTGATTGGACGGGCCTTTGATGAAGTTTTCGAAGGTGAACTCATAGTTGCCCTGCGGGGAGGCAGGGTCCTCTTCGTATTTGCGGGCAAGCTCCACCTCATGGGGCGGGGCGCTGGGCACCACCAGCGTGATGTCCACATCAAAGCCCAGCACGGTCTTGAAGGCCTCTTTCAGCAGGCCGAGGTACCGGTCGGTGACGATCTTGCAGATGAAGTCGTTGCGCACCGACAGGGTGATATGGCTGGAGTCCTCGAAGCTGATCGGCTCCAGCCCGTCGATATAGAGATTATAGGTCGGCTCGGCCATCTGCGTTTTGCAGTACGCCTGGGCGGCCTCTAAAACGTCCTTGAAAGAATCCATAAAACATCCACTCCGTTAAAGTTTTCAACAATGCTGCTGATACGAAGCTAGTATACCACAAAAAACTCTGTGAGTCCATATTTCTATAATGTAATTTATAATACATAAGAAAAGACCTGTCTTCGTCGGTTGTAGACGGCACGGCCCAAGGCCACAATATCTTGTGCCTGCCGGGTTTTCCACGGGGAAACGGTGCAAAAGTTGAAAATCTTTTCACAAAAAAGTTTGAAGGAAAGCGAAAAAAATGCTTGACAGAACGCCATACTATGCGATATACTGTTGAATTGCAAGCCTGTCCCCACACTGGGACCAGTTCAAACCCCGTACCGGGGACGAGTTTTTACGGAGGATACAACCATGAAGAGAACTTTTCAGCCCAAGAAGCGTCAGCGCAAGGAAGTTCATGGCTTTCTGACCCGCATGAGCACCAAGAACGGCCGCAAGGTCATCAATGCCCGCCGTGCAAAGGGCCGCAAGAGCCTGACTGTCTGATCCTGCCTTGCTGACAGGACCCGGCGCAGAAATGAATATGCGCACAAAAGACCGCTGATATTGAATTGGCGGTCTTATTTTTTTGGAAATCTGAAAGAATTTTCGTAAATTTGCCCGTATGGGCTTTCAAAGTCGAAAAAATTTTGATATACTGGCCTAAGAGTGCACCCATTGCGTGTGCTCCAGACCCGGAAAGGAGGCGCGGAACCATGCGCTATCGTCCCATCCGCCGCAACAGCGAGTTTGGCAGAGTGTATGCCCGCGGCAAGTCCTACGTCAATCAGGCCCTCGTGCTGTATGTGCTCAAGACCCGGGGCAAAAAGACCCGTGTGGGCCTGACCGCCACCAAAAAGATCGGCCATGCCGTGCAGCGCAACCGCGCCCGCCGCGTGATGAAGGCGGCCATTGACGAACATCTGGATTACAACATCGGCGGCTATGATCTGGTCTTCGTGGCCCGGGGCATGACCCCGCGGCTGAAGAGCTGGCAGCTGAGCAGCATCGTTGCAAAGCTGTTTGCGCAGGCAGGGCTGCCGGATAAAGCAAAGCGGCCGGACGCCCCGCCGCCCGCCACGGTGCCCCCGGCCCGGAAAGCAAAACCGGAACAAAAGGCATGAACCGCCTGCAGCAATTCTTCCGCAGGGCGCTGTGCGTGCCCATCCGGGTGTATCAGCACACTCTCAGCCCGTGGATCGGCCGCAGCTGCCGGTTCACCCCCAGCTGCAGCAACTACACCATGCAGGCCATCATGACCCACGGTTGCATCAAGGGCATCCTGCTGGGGGCATGGCGGATCGCGCGGTGCAACCCCTTCGGGAAATGGGGCTTTGACCCCGTGCCGGAAGCGGGAACATGGTCGAACCCGAAAAAGATCCTCTACCCGGCAAAGCTGTTTTCCGCAAGACACCGGGAAAAGACGGAAAAATAAAAGCCATGTCAACAGGACGGCGGGGAGTTTCTCCGAGGACCGTCCGCTGGGGTGGGACCCTGTTGCCGCAGAGCGGCAATAGGGCGGGCGATGGAATGGCCCGATTCGTGTCCGAGGAGAAAGCTCCCCGATGGCCTGTTCCTGCCCTTTACAAATCTGCTTCTTGTGACGTGTCGCACTGTGGGCGGCGTGTCCTTCGATACAAAATAACCGTCCCGTGCCACAGACGGGGCAGAATGGACAAAGGTATGAACTTCTTTTACATCCTGAGCGGTCCTCTCGGCTATGTCATGGAGTGGATCTACAAGCTGCTCCCGAGCTACGGCTGGGACATCATCCTCTTTACGCTGCTCATCAACATCGTCAAGATACCCCTGCAGCTGAGCCAGCAGAAAAGCATGGCCAAAATGTCGGCCTTCCAGCCCATGCTGCTGGATATCCAGAACAAGTACAAGGACAAGCCCGAAAAGCAGCAGGAAGAGATGCTCAAGCTGCAGCAGGACTACGGCTATAGTCCCACCGCAGGCTGTGTGCCCATGCTGCTGAACTTTCTGGTCATGTTCGGCGTTATCGGCGTCGTGTACAATCCGCTGGAGCGCATCTTCCATATCAGCGCCGCAGCCCTGACCGCTGCCGGTGAAGCCCTGACCGCCTCCGGCGTCACCTTTACTGCCATTACCCGTGATACCACGATCATTTCGCAGCTGATTGCCGGCGGCAACAGCGCTCTGGCCGGCTGCTTTACTGCCGAGCAGATCGCGACCATCACCGAGTTCAGCCAGCACATGACCTTCCTGGGCATCGATCTGACCCGCGTGCCCAAGATCGGTCTGTCTCTGGACATCGTGCTGCCGCTGCTGTCGGTCATCACCATGTTCCTGTCCACCCACATCAGCATGAAGGCCAGCGGCCAGCAGATGCAGGGCAGCATGAAGCTGACCATGTACATGATGCCGCTGATGTACCTGTTCTTCTGCTTTACCTATCCTCTGGCATTCTCTCTGTACTACGTCATTTCCAACATCGTCATGACCGTGCAGACCCAGATCATGCGCAAGGTGTATGATCCCGAGAAGATGCGCAAGGAAGTGGAAGCCCAGATCGCTGAAAAACGCAAGCAGGAAAAGCGCGGCGTGAAGAACACCACGGTCAAGGTCACCGATCCCAAGACCGGCAAGACCACCGAGAAAAATCTCTCCGCCAGCGAGATGAACAAGCACCGCCTGGAGTATGCCCGCCAGCTGGATGCGGAGCGCTACAAGGACGAGCGCACCGTTCCGCTGAGCGAGCTGAACAAGCAGGACAAAGAATAAAGGAGGACAACGGTTATGATCCGTAAGCAGGAAGCGACCGGCAAGACGGTCGATGAAGCCCGCGCAAAAGCCTGCGCTCTGCTGGGTGTGCAGGCCGATGATCTGAATGTCAGCTATGAAGTGCTGGAAATGCCCCAGAAGACTGGTTTTCTGGGCCTGAAGACCACCCCCGCAAAGGTGTGCGTCAGCGTGGAAGAGCCGGATGCCCCGGCTGAAGCTCCGGTTGCAGCGGCTCCCGCTGCCGAGGCGAAGGCTCCGGCAGAACAGCCCGCGGCAGCGCCTGCTGCTGAGGAACAGCCCGCTCCCGAAGCACAGCCGGAAGAAAAGGCCGAAGAGCCTGCCGCCCCTGCTGCAGAGCAGACCGCTGCTCCCTCTGCCGAGGAAGAGGAGACGGAAGTTCCCATCGTGATCGAAGAGAACGCCAAGGTCAAGGCCGCTGTGGAATATCTGCAGGAAGTCATTGCCCTGATGGGTGTGGAAAACGTTGCCTTCAGCGCTGTGCAGAAGGGCGAAGCCACCATCATCCGTCTGGACGGTGAACACCTGGGCGCCCTGATCGGCCGCCGCGGCGAGACCATGGAGAGCCTGTCTTATCTGGCAAGCCTCGTGGCCAACCGTCTGGAAGGCGATTACATCAAGCTGGGTCTAGACGTGGCCGGCTACCGCGACAAGCGCGAGAGCGACCTGACCGCTCTGGCACAGCGCATTGGCAACAAGGTGCGCAAGACCGGCCGCAGCTTTGCCATGGAACCCATGAACCCCTACGAGCGCCGTATCATCCACTCTGCCATCAGCAAGATGGAGGGTGTGCGCAGCGAGAGCAAGGGCGAAGGCCGTGACCGCCGTGTGGTCATCTACTCCACTGCACCCGATGCGCAGACCGAGAACACCTACGGCGAGCGCCGTCCCCGCGGCGGACGCGGCGGCAATGGCCGCCGTCCCGGCGGAAACCGCAATGGCGGTTATCGGGGCGGCAACCGCGGAGACCGTAATGGCAGCCGCGGCGGCTATCGCGGCGGACGCCCCTCCAACGGCCGCGGTCCGCGCCCGTCTGATGTGCCGGAGCGCACCTACGCACCCCGCGACGCAGAGAATGCTGCCCCGGTGGCGCCCAAGCGCACCGAGCGCGTGGATGATTTTGCCGATTTCAGCTTTGGCAAGATCGAGCTGTAAGCTGCACCACGAAACAGAACCATGCAGTGCCCCGCATTTCCACCGGAAGTGCGGGGCACTTTTTGATCTTTTTTTCCACAAACATTTTGAAAGATGTGGAAAAACCGCGCGGCGGGTGTATCTTTTTGCGCAAAAACGTGGTAAAATAAACAGTAAAATCAGAAAGTGTGCACTGCGGCAGGTCTGCCGTACCGGGCGCACAAGCAGCGCACCCGCAAAGGCAGGTGCGCGGAAAGGAAGCAGTATGCAGGGAACGACCATTGCCGCAATCGCAACGGCACCGGGCGCAGGCGGCATTGCCGTGGTGCGGCTTTCCGGCGCAGAGAGCTACGAGGTGGCGGCGCGGGTGTTCCGCCCGGCCAATGCCGCAAAGAAGGTGCAGGATGCCAAAGGCTATACGGCGCTGTTCGGGCATTTTGCCGACGGTGAAGAGCTGTTTGACGAGGGCGTGGCCCTGTTTTTCCGCGCGCCGCACAGCTACACCGGCGAAGATGTGGTGGAGCTTTCCTGCCATGGCGGCAATGCCGTGGCACGGCGTCTGGTGGAAGCCTGCCTTGCAGCCGGGGCACAGCCGGCTGCCCCCGGTGAGTACACCCGCCGCGCATTCCTGAACGGCAAGCTGGGTCTGACTCAGGCCGAGGCGGTGATGGATCTGATCTCTGCCGATGGCCGTCAGGGTGCGGCGCTGGCCAACGCCGCCCTCGGCGGCGCGCTGGCAAGGAAGATCGGCGCCCAGAAGGAAGCCCTGACCGCGCTGCAGGCGCATCTGGCGGCGTGGGTGGATTTCCCCGAAGAGGATGTTCCGGAGCTGGACGAAAGTCATCTGCGCACCGTTCTGGGCGGCGTGCAGGCCGAGCTGGACGCACTGATCCGCAGCTATCAGGCGGATACGGTTCTGCGGGAAGGGGTGGACTGCGCCATTCTGGGCCGGCCAAACGCGGGCAAATCCACCCTGCTCAATCTGCTGGCCGGGTTCGACCGGGCCATCGTCACTCCGGTGGCGGGCACTACCCGGGATGTGGTGGAGCAGGCAGTACAGCTGGGGGAGATCCGGCTGAACCTGTTCGACACCGCCGGTCTGCGCCAGACCGAAGATGCCATTGAGGCGGAGGGTATCCGCCGAAGCTGGGAAAAACTGGAAGAAGCAGGTCTGATCCTTGCGGTGTTCGACGGCTCCGAGCCGCCTACCCGGGAGGATCTGGAACTGGCCCGCCGCTGTGCCGGACGCCCGGCCATTGCATTGGTGAACAAAGAGGACAAGCCCGCACAGTTTGACGCAGAGCTCATTGCACCGTATTTTGCCATGGTGCTGCCGGTGTGCTGCAGGGAAGAGGGGAGCCGCAAGGTGATCTCTGCCGCTGTGGCCCGGCTGCTGGGCACGAATCAGGTGGATCCCCATGCGGCCAGCCTGTCCGGCCAGCGTCAGCTTGCCGCCGCCCTGCGGGCGCGGGATGCCGTGGCCGGTGCACTGGAAGCCGCCGGCGGCGGCTTCGGGCTGGATGCAGTTTCGGTCTGCGTGGATGATGCACTGGAAGCGCTGTGCGAGCTGACCGGAGAAAACGCCTCGGAAGCGGTCATCGATCAGGTGTTTGAGCGATTCTGCGTGGGAAAGTAACAGGGAAAAAGGGAAAGTATGAACCACTTAGGAGATTATGATGTCATTGTCATCGGTGCCGGTCATGCAGGCATCGAAGCCGCCCACGCCGCCGCAATGCTGGGCGCAAAAACGGCTGTGTTTACCATGAGTCTGGACGCTATCGGCAATATGCCCTGCAATCCCAGCATTGGCGGAACAGCAAAAGGAACGTTGGTACGCGAATTGGATGCGCTCGGCGGCGTGATGGGACTTGCCGCGGATGCCACCTATCTGCAGAGCCGGATGCTCAATAAGGGCAAAGGCCCGGCCGTCCATGCGCTGCGGGTGCAGACCGACCGTAAGCGTTACCACGAATACATGAAACACGCGCTGGAGCTGACTCCCGGTCTCGCCATCCATCAGGCCGAGGTGGTGGGCATTCAGGTGGAGAACGGCCATGTGAAAGGCGTTGTCACCCAGCTGAATGGCGAGTACGGCGCGAAGTGTGTGGTCATTGCCACCGGAACCAATCTGGGCGGCAAGATCTTTGTGGGCGATGCCTGGTACGCTTCCGGCCCGGACGGGATGCACGCCGCCAACGCCCTGACCGAAAGCCTGAAGGCGGCGGGGCTGCCGCTGCGGCGCTTCAAGACCGGCACCCCGGCCCGTGTGCACCGGCGCAGTATTGATTTCAGCCAGCTGGAATGCCAGCCCGGCGACCCGGACAACGAGCTGCAGCCCTTCAGCTTTATGACCGACACCCCCATGCACAACAAGGTGGAGTGCTGGATCGCCTACACGAACCCGGAAACGCATAAGATCATTCTGGACAACATCCAGCGCAGCCCGCTGTACGGCGGAATGATCGAGGGCGTTGGCCCGCGCTACTGCCCGTCCATCGAGGATAAGGTGGTGCGCTTTGCAGGCAAGGACCGTCACCCCATTTTTGTGGAGCCCTGCGGCGAGAACACCGAGGAAATGTATCTGCAGGGGGCATCCAGCAGTCTGCCGGAAGATGTGCAGAACGCCTTTTACCGCAGCATCAAGGGCTTTGAGCACATCGAGATCATGCGCCCGGCCTACGCCATCGAGTACGACTGTGTGGATCCCACCAGTCTGGAAGCCACACTGGAAAGCAAGGTCGTGCGCGGCCTGTACGGGGCAGGGCAGTTCAACGGCACCTCCGGCTATGAAGAAGCCGCCGCGCAGGGACTGCTTGCCGGTCTGAACGCCGCCCGCAACGCGCTGGGCAGGGAACAGCTCATCCTGCCGCGGCATACCAGCTATCTGGGTACGCTGGTGGATGATCTGGTCACCAAGGGCGTTATGGATCCTTACCGCATGATGACCAGCCGCAGCGAATACCGGCTGACCCTGCGGCAGGACAACGCCGACCAGCGCCTGACTCCCATCGGCAGGGAATACGGTCTGGTGCAGGATGACCGCTGGGCAAAGTACCAGCACACCCGGAGCATTCTGGAAGCGGAACGCCGCCGCCTGCACGAGACCCATCTGCGCACGGCAGACCTGCGCGCCGCCATGGAAGCGGCTGGGCTTGCTCCGGCGGCAGAGGGCGGCATTGCCGAAGAGCTGCTGCGCCGGCCGGAGATCAGCTATCCGCTGCTGGCGGGCGTCATCGGCTGGGGGGAAGAAATCACCCCCATGCTGGCCGAGCGGCTGGAAACCGAAATCAAATACGCGGGCTACATTGCCCGGCAGGACCGGATGATCCGCGATGTGGCGCGCCACGAAAAAACGCTGATCCCGGAAGATTTCGAGTACGCCGATCTGACCGGTCTGACGCTGGAAGCCCGCGAAAAGCTGGCCCGCATCCGCCCGAAGAACCTCGGGCAGGCCGGGCGCATCCCCGGCGTGTCGCCGTCGGATGTGGCGCAGCTGAGCATTGCGCTGGCGGCGAAGAAGTAAGAGAGAAGATGAGCTTATGGAAGAACTGAAGCTTTACGAGGGACGCCCCGCCGACTGCAGCGGACGGCTGGAAAAAGAGATCCGCACCTATGATTTTCTGGATGTGCTGGGCATTCCGTACTGGCGCACCGACCATGCGTGGATGCATGCCGACACCATGGAAGCCTGCCATGACATCGACGCCGTTCTGGAAGCGACCGTCTGCAAGAATCTGTTCCTGTGCAACCGGCAGAAGACGAACTTCTATCTGCTCATGATGCCGGGCGACAAGCCGTTCAAGACCAAGGAGCTTTCCCATCAGCTGGGCATTGCCCGCCTGAGCTTTGCATCGCCGGAGGATATGGAAAAGTATTTGGACTGCACGCCCGGCTCTTCCTCGATCATGGGCCTGATGAACGACGCCGGAAACGCCGTGCAGCTGCTGATGGACGAGGATGTGCGGGAAGGGGAGTACCTTGGCTGCCACCCCTGCATCAACACTTCTTCACTGAAATTGCGGACGGCGGATGTGCTGGAAAAGTTTTTGCCTGCCGTGCATCACGAGCCTGTTTTTGTGCACCTGACCGGAGAATAAGAGAAAGGATATTTCCCCATGATCGATAAACAGCGCCTTGAAGCAAAATGTTCCACATGGAACATTGCCCTCACCGGCACTCAGCTGGATCAGCTGGATGCCTTTGCACAGATCCTTGTGGAATATAACCAGAAGGTCAACCTGACTGCCATCACCGATCCGGAAGGCATCGAGGACAAGCACTTCCTCGACAGCCTGCTTTTTGCCAGCCAGCCGGAAGTGGCAGGCCGCATGGTGGACGTGGGCGCGGGTGCCGGGTTCCCCGGCATCGTGACCAAGATCTACAAGCCGGAGCTGGAGCTGACCCTGATGGAACCCACTGGCAAGCGGGTGGAGTTTTTGAAATACGCTTGCGCACAGCTGGGACTGACCGGGGTGGAGTTTGCCAAGGAGCGCGCCGAGGAAGCCGCCCGCAAAGTCTGGCGCGAACAGTTTGACCTGGCTTCTGCCCGTGCTGTGGCCGCCCTGCCCATGCTGGCCGAATACTGTCTGCCGCTGGTAAAGGTGGGCGGAAACTTTCTGGCCATGAAGGGCGCTTCCGGCGAGGAAGAACTGGCGGCGGCCCGCGGCGCCATCAAAAAGCTGGGCGGCGAGTACAAAGAGACCCGCACTTTGCACCTGCCGGGCGGCGACACCCGCACCCTGATCCTCTGCAAAAAGATTTCGCAAACTCCGACCGCCTACCCCAGAAACGGCGGTAAAATCGCAAAAAGCCCGCTGAAATAACGAATTATCGATAAGAATGTGCAAGACCCTGCCGAACGAAACTTCTGGCAGGGTTTTTCTTTGTGTGATACACTGGATCTGCAAGATGAAATTTTCCACACTTTCCCGGGAAAATGTGGAAAACAAAACACGGCATTTCAGAAAGGGGTAGTGTATCATGTTTGAACGCAGAAAACAGGCGGGTAAAATTTATTCCCTGCCCATCGATCAGATCCGGCCTTCGCCGTTTCAGGCGCGCAAGGAGTTCAGTGAGCAGGAGCTTGCGGCTCTGGCGCAGAGCATCCGGGAGAACGGCCTGCTGCAGCCCGTTTCGGTGCGGAAGATGCCGGACGGCGGCTATGAGCTGGTAGCAGGGGAGCGGCGGCTGCGGGCCTGCCGGATGGCAAAGATGGATACGATCCCGGCCATCCTCTGCAGTTACGCCGACGAGCAGACAGCGGCGCTGGGCCTGCTGGAGAATATCCAGCGCACCGACCTGAATCCCTTTGAGCAGGCACAGGGGCTGAAGGATGTGATGGTGCTGTGGGACTGTACCCAGGCCGAAGCCGCCAAGCGTCTGGGCATGGCGCAGCCTACCTTTGCCAACAAGCTGCGTCTGCTGCAGCTGAATGCCGACCAGCGGCAGTTCGTGCTGAATAACAACCTCACCGAGCGCCACGCCCGGGCGGTGCTGCGTCTGCCTGAGAACCGCCGCAGTGAAGCGCTTATCAACATTGCAAAGCGGCGGATGAACGCCCGCCAGACCGACCTGTACATTGAACAGCTGCTCAACACCCCAGCAAAGGGCAGGCACCGTGTTTCCATGGTAAAGGACGTGCGCATTTTTGTGAACACCATTGACCATGCCATCCGCCTGATGACCGACAACGGCGTGCCTGCAACGGCTCACCGGGAAGAAAAAGACGGCTATATTGAGTATACGGTGCGCATCCCCACTGCCGCTGCCCAGCGCTGAAAATGTTCCATGTGGAACAGCGGAAAGCAATCAAAACCGGATAAAAACCGAAAAAACACCACGAAAACGCAAAGAACCGGTTCAAAAACCATTTCGGATGTGCTATACTAGGAACTAAGGTGCCTGTCTGGAGGGGAAAACGGCGGGCATGACTGCGAATGTTCCATGTGGAACAACTCTTTTCCCGGAAGGAAGAAATGTGCGTGGCAAAAATTGTAGCAATTGCAAACCAGAAGGGCGGCGTGGGCAAAACCACCACCGCTGTCAATCTTTCGTCCTGTGTGGCAGCCCTTGGCAAGCGGGTACTGATCGTGGACCTTGACCCGCAGGGCAACACCACCACCGGCTACGGCATCCCGAAGCGGAGCGTTGAGAAAGGAACCTACGAGATCCTCATCGGCCGCTGCCGTGCCTCGGAAGCCATCCGGAAGACCGAGTACCGAACCGATGTCATCGGCTCCAACACCCGTCTGGCGGGCGCCAGTCTTGAAATGATCGACATCCCCGGCCGCGAGAGCCGCCTGCGCAAGGCACTGGCCGAGGTGCAGAAAGACTACGACTTTATCTTCATCGACTGCCCGCCCAGTCTGGATCTGCTGACCCTGAACGGCCTGAGCGCCTGCGACAGCGTGCTCATCCCGGTGCAGTGCGAGTATTATGCGCTGGAAGGCCTGTCCGAACTCATCAGCACCCTCAAGACCATCCGGAAAAAGTACAACCCGTATCTGGACATCGAGGGTGTGGTGTTCACCATGTTCTCACTGCGCTACAATCTGACCATTCAGGTGGTGGAGCAGGTGCAGAAGTATTTCGGCTCCAAGGTGTACGAGACCACCATCCCGCGGTCCATCCGCATTTCGGAAGCGCCCAGCTACGGTCAGCCCATCAACTTCTATGAGCCGAAGGGCAAGGGCAGCGAAGCGTACATGGACTTGGCGATCGAATTTGTCAAGCGAAACCGCCCCCATGAACCCAAAAAGACCCGGGGCAGACAGACGCCCGCCGCAGAGCCGGCGAAAAACGCTCTGGAAGATTAAAGCACAGGGGGAAGATCATTCAAGATGGCAAGAGGAAAAGGAGGGCTCGGGCGCGGGCTGGAAAGTCTGTTTGAGGACGCAGCCCCGGCCTTTGAGTCCGACGCAAATGTAGAAACGCTGCCCCTGCACGAGATCGAACCGGATCCCGGCCAGCCGCGCAAGACCTTCGATCAGGAGGCGCTGGGCGAACTGGCGGCCAGCATTGCAGAGCACGGTCTGCTGCAGCCCATCGCCGTGCGTCCCCGGCCCCGGGGCGGCTACAGCATCGTGGCGGGCGAGCGCCGCTGGCGTGCCTGCCGCATGGCGGGTCTGAACGAAGTGCCCGTAGTGGTCAAGGACGTCTCCGACGAACAGGCCATGGAGCTGGCTCTGGTGGAAAACCTGCAGCGTGAAGATCTGGACCCGGTGGAAGAAGCCGCCGGTATCCGGGAGCTGATGAACCGCTGCAGCCTGACCCAGGAACAGGCAGCCCAGAAGCTGGGCAAGAGCCGCAGCGCGCTGGCCAATAGTCTGCGCCTGCTGAATCTGCCGGAAAATGTGCTGGAGCTGCTGAAGAGCGGCTTCATCAATACCGGCCACGCCAAGGTGATCCTTGGCCTGCCCACGCCGGAGCTGCAGGAGCAGGCGGCGCAGATCATCGCAGACAACCAGCTGAATGTCCGTCAGGCCGAAGCCCTTTGCAAAAAGCTGGCAAAGCCTGCAAAGGAGCCGAAAGAACCCCAGCCCCGCGGTACCTTGCCGGTGGAAGTGGAGGAAAGCCTCAAGCAGGTGCTGGGCAGCGAGGTCAATGTGGCCTACCACGGCGGAAAAGGCAAGCTGACCGTTCATTTCTATTCAGATGAACAGCTGCGGGCTTTCGCCAATCTGCTGGGGCAGTACCAGACCGAAGAATAAGCGATCCAAGGCGGGCGACCGTCTTTGAACGGCACAGGGGAGCGGATCTTCTGTGCGAACGAAATAGAGCAAGGAGAGTAAATCATGCTTGATATCAAATTTGTCCGTGAAAACCCGGACGCCGTCAAGGAAAACATCAAGAAGAAGTTCCAGGACGCCAAGCTCCCGCTGGTGGACGAGGTCATCGAAAAGGATGCCCAGTACCGCGCAGCCCTGAAGGAAGTGGAGGCTCTCAAGGCAGCCCGCAACAAGCTGAGCAAGGCCAACGGCCCTCTGTTCGGTCAGCTGAAGAAGTGCACCGACGAGGCACAGAAGGCTGAGCTGCAGGCTCAGATCGACGCCAACAACGCCGCCGTCAAGGCCGACGCCGACAAGATGGCAGAGCTGGAAAAGGAAGAGGAAACTCTGGCTGCCCGCATTCAGGAGATCATGTACACCATCCCTCAGATGATCGACCCCAGTGTGCCCATCGGCCCGGATGACACCTACAACGTGGAAGCACAGCGCTTCGGCGAGCCGGTCGTGCCTGATTTCCCCATCCCGTATCACACCGAGATCATGGAGAGCTTTGACGGCATCGATATGGATGCTGCAGGCCGCGTGGCCGGCAACGGTTTCTATTATCTGCTGGGCAACATCGCCCGCCTGCACGAGGCTGTGCTGGCTTACGCCCGCGACTTTATGATCAACAAGGGCTTCACCTATGTGATCCCTCCCTTCATGATGCACGGCAACGTGGTGCAGGGCGTCATGTCCTTCCCTGAGATGGACGCCATGATGTACAAGATCGAGGGCGAGGATCTGTATCTGATCGGCACCAGCGAGCACACCATGATCGGCCGCTTCATTGACCAGACTCTGGACGAGAGCAAGATGCCCCTGACCCTGACCTCTTACAGCCCCTGCTTCCGCAAGGAGAAGGGCGCCCACGGCATCGAGGAGCGCGGCATCTACCGCATCCAC
Organism: uncultured Faecalibacterium sp.; assembly: GCA_934525735.1. Taxonomy (GTDB): domain Bacteria; phylum Bacillota; class Clostridia; order Oscillospirales; family Ruminococcaceae; genus Faecalibacterium. The sequence continues at coordinate 19,314 of CAKSZM010000029.1, forward strand.
CAGTTCGAGAAGCAGGAGATGATCGTGGTCTGCCGCCCCGAGGAGAGCGCCGACTGGTACGAGAAGCTGTGGCAGATGTCCGTGGAGCTGTTCCGCAGCATGGAGATCCCCGTGCGCCAGCTGAACTGCTGCTCCGGCGATCTGGCTGACCTGAAGGTCAAGAGCTGCGATATCGAGGCCTGGAGCCCCCGCCAGCAGAAGTACTTTGAGGTCTGCTCCTGCTCCAACCTGGGCGATGCACAGGCACGCCGCCTGCACATCCGCATCAAGGGTAAGGACGGCAAGACCTACCTGGCCCACACCCTGAACAACACCTGCGTGGCACCTCCGCGTATGCTGATCGCCTTCCTGGAGAACCATCTGCAGGCCGACGGCAGTGTTACCATCCCCGAAGTGCTGCAGCCGTATATGGGCGGCCTGAAGGTCATGGTGCCTACCAATAAGAAAAACTGAGATCCGACCGGCTTTTTCCACAGACTGAAAAAGAATGGTTGAAAAGTGCCCCGTTTTCTGTGTGCGCAGAGAGCGGGGCGTTTTTTTTGTCTGCGGATAGAAAAAATCGAACTTTTTTAAAAATAGGTGTTGACAAAAGAGGGAACAGTGGATATAATAATAAAGCACCGTTCAAGTGCGAAAAACATATGTGGCGGTATAGCTCAGTTGGCTAGAGCATTCGGTTCATACCCGAAGTGTCACCGGTTCAAATCCAGTTACCG
>CAKSZM010000030.1 GCA_934525735.1 uncultured Faecalibacterium sp.
GAGTGGAAACCGGAGATAGCACCGCAGGCAACGGTGATGAACATGAAGCTCCAGATGGGGGTGCCCGACGGATGCATACTGTGGAAATTCTCCCAGATCTCGGGGATGGTGTAAGCGGGGTTTGTAAAGATGCCGAAGATGACGCCGATGGCCATGATGATCAGGCAGATGCCGAAGATGGGGTAGATCTTGCCGATGACCGCGTCAATGGAGATAAAGGTCGCGATGAAGTAGTACACCAGAATGATGACCAGCCAGAACAGCAGCGAGGTGAACACGCCGGATGCACCGCTCTGGCTGCACAGCTCCACGATCAGGCCTGCGGGGCCGACTGCAAACACGGTACCGACCATGATCAGCAGCACGACCGAGAACACACGCATGACGTTCTGCATCACGGGTCCGAGGTACTTGCCGGTGATCTCTGCGATGGACGCGCCGTCGTTGCGCTCGCTCATCATGCCGGAGAAGTAGTCGTGCACGCCGCCTGCAAAGATGGTGCCGAAGGTGATCCACAGGAACACCACCGGACCCCACAGAGCGCCCTGCATGGCGCCGAAGATGGGGCCGAGGCCCGCAATGTTCAGCAGCTGGACGAGGAACAGCTTCCACTGGGGCATCACAACGTAGTCAACGCCGTCGTTGATGCGCACAGCGGGGGTCTCGCGGTCGTCCGGGCCGAAGGTGTTGTCCACGATCTTACCATAGACAAAATAGCCTACGATCAGGATCGCCAGACAGAGTAAGAAACTGATCATACCAGAAACCTCCTTTTTCTCTTTGCCGGCATATATGGAAACATCTCCCATATTTTCCATTTATGCCAGTCAGCTTTCTGTGTTCATGTTAACACATTTTTCATAAAAGCGATAATATGGTTCTGGCATGGGGTCATATCAAAAACAATATAGCAGCAAAGATTTTTAGTCGTTCTTTCGCGCATTTTTTGCTCGATTTATCATTAAAAAGACAGCCGCGGCAAGTTTTTGCCACGGCTGTCGCACTCGTTTTTTGTTTTTTCCGCGCGTGTTCGCGCAATTCTTTTTTTGCCAGTTCTTAGCCGGTTTCCGGTTTATTTTACGGTCAGCGCCGCCTGCTTGTGCAGCAGCTGCACAAAGGTCTGCTCTTCCGGGCGCAGACCGCCCTTTTCCGGATAGACCAGAACGTCCTTCATGCGCTGGCGCTGAGCGGGGCACTTTTTGAGCACCAGATGATACTGTTCCAGCGCCCGCCGGGGCATGGGCGACGCCCACATGTAGGCAGTAGGCAGGTTCTGCAGGATGGAGAACTGGCTGCACCGCTCGTAGACATGGATGCGCCGGTTGGGGTTGGTGTGCCAGTGCAGGCCGCTGTCCCCGCCGCCGGGCAGCTGGAAATCATCGTGAAGGATCTCGGGATAGCGGTTCAGTTGGTTGATATCCGTGATCTCCTGCTTTGCAAGCGGGCCTTCGCGGTTGGTCAGCAGCAGATACTCGAATTCCATCACCGGTTCGCGGTGCAGGTTGTGGCGCTCGCAGTAGCGGCGGTAGTAGTCCTCGTCCTCTTCTGCGTAGCGCAGCAGCGCCAGATGGTAGCCCCGCCGCAGCACAAAATCCAGCGCTTCCATCGCACCGGACTCCCGGATGTGCACCCGCAACTGCTCGCTGTCTGCTGCCTGCTGCAGAAAATCCACCGTTGCGTAGGAGGCATAGGTGGCATGGGGCAGCACCACCCGCAGCTCGGCGCAGCTGCCCTGCTGGCGGCGGGCGTCCAGATCCAGCCGGTCCACCTCGTCCAGCACCCGCTCGGCCTGCTGGATGAAATGCCGGCCTTGCTCGGTGGGGATCATGCCGGTGGAAGAGCGCTCGAAGATGCGGATGCCGTATTCCTCTTCCAGATTCTTGAGCGCCTTGCTCACGTTGGGCTGGGCGGCATACAGCTGTTTTGCCGCAGCGGAGACGGAGCCCCACTTGCGGATGGCTACCAGATAACGCAGTTCCGTGATATTCATGGTTCTCACCCCATTCCGAAAATTATTTTTATTTTATCAAGCCAGACGGCAGGCTGTCAAGCCGAATACAGTTGACGCGCCCGGAGCGGCGCTTTATAATAAAAATGATATGTTTGTCCGTAGGACGACATCATATTTGCAAAGCAAATACATCATTTCAAAAAAGGGGTCTGGCTGCGATGGAGACTACATACCGCGTTTTGCGCATTGATGAACAGCTGTATGGCTGCGAGGAGCTGCCCGCCGGGCAGCCGGTACTGTGCGACGTTACTCTGGAGGACGCCGCCGGGCACACCCGCGTCCTGCCCTACCCGGATAAAGAGCTGACCCGCCTCGGCATCGACGAGGGGGACACCGTGGTGCTGACAGCGGACGGAACGCTGAAAAAGGAGAATGCCGTATGAAAAAGATCGAAACTTCTGCCCTGATCGGACTGGGCGCGCTGGGCATCCTGTTCGGGCGCAAAATGCCCGGCGTGCAGGTCATTGCCGACAAAACCCGCATCGCCCGCTATTCCGCCGAGTCGGTGGTCTGCAACGGTGAGGAATGCAGTTTCACCTACGTCACGCCGGAGGAGGGCAAGCCGGTGGACCTGCTTCTGGTCGCCGTCAAGGCCACCGTACTGGAACAGGCCATCCGGGATATGGCAAAGTTCGTCGGGCCGGACACGGTCATTCTCAGCGTGCTGAACGGCATCACCAGCGAGGAGCACATTGACGCAGCTTATCCAGGCCATACCCTGTGGAGCGTCGCCATCGGCATGGACGCCACCCGCACCGGCCGACATCTGGTGTTCAATCAGGCGGGCAAGATCCAGTTCGGCGAGCGCAGCGGCGAAATGACCGCCCGGGTGCAGGCCGTGGCCGATTATCTGGATGCCTGCGGCATCGCCAACGAGCCGTGCAGTGATATCCTTTACAAACAGTGGAACAAGCTGATGGTCAACGACGGGTTGAATCAGGCCGCTGCGGCTTTCAATCAGCCCTACGGCGGACTGCGCCAGCCGGGTGAAGCGCAGGACATGATGCGCAAGGCCATGCAGGAGGTCATCCAGCTTGCCAACCTTGAGGGCGTGCCCCTGCCGCCGGACAACGATGTGAAGTTCCTTGACGCCATGATGCCCACCTTCAACCCGGAGGGTATGCCCAGCATGCGGCAGGATGTGCTGGCGAAACGTCCCACTGAGGTGGCTGAGTTTGCCGGTGTGGTGCGCGAGCGCGCAAAAAAATACGGGATGCCCACCCCCGCCAACGACTTTTTCTACACCCGCATCCGGGAGATCGAAGCGGGCTACTGCAAGTAAGGAGGACTTTATGGACCTGAATCACGCTCTGCGTTTTCTTGGCTTTCCGGAAGATGAGATCCCCGCTCTTCTGGAAGAGGCCAACGCCTATGACCCCGCCCTTCTGGAGCGGGCTTTTGCAGACGAAGCCATGGAGTGTCTCCCATCCGGCTGCGCAAAAAAGCTGCTCGGCACCGGCCTGAGCGCCAGCTTTGTATTCCACCTTGCCATGCGGAACGTGTCCCTTTTGGTCCATTGTTCCCCTCTGGAAACATTCCGCACCGTTCTGGGCAGCGACTGGGGCGATATCCTCAACGAAAACCACGAGCGGCATGCTTTTGGTGACGAGCGCGTTTACGACCTTCTGGACCGGATGACCGCTGACCATCTGACAAGTGACATCACGGACCTCTGCGATACGATCCGGGACGAACTGCGCACCGACGAAGAGTCTGAGTAAGGAGCTGCCATGCACAAGCTGTATTTTACCCGCCACGGCGAGACCGTGTGGAACGTGGAAAACAAGATCTGCGGCATGACCGACAGCCCCCTGACCGAGCGGGGCCGCGCACAGGCCCGCCAGCTGGGCGAGAAAGTAAAAGCCAGCGGCGTGCACATTGATGAGATCTTATACTCTCCCCTATCCCGCGCCGCCGACACGGCCAGAGCCATCGCTGAGGCCACCGGCATCCCCGCCCGGTGTGAGCCGCGCCTGCGGGAGCAGTGCTTCGGCCAGTACGAAGGCACACCCCGCAACGGCGGCGAGTTCCGCGTGTCCAAGACCCACTTTGCCGACCGTTACGGCGGCGGCGAAAGTATGCTGCAGCTGGCCCAGCGCATCTATAACCTGCTGGATGAGCTGAAGGCCGACACCGATAAGACCTATCTTCTGGTGGCCCACAACGGCATTGCCCGGGTGGTGCAGTCCTACTTTTACGATATGACCAACGAGGAATACGCCATGGCCGGTATCCGCAATTGCGAACTGGTGGAATATCATTTTGACGAATAACAAAAGACGCCGTGCGGCTGCACGGCGTCTTTTGTTATTTATCCCTGATACAGCCCGAACAGCTTCAGCAGTTTCTGCCAGAAGGTCAGGGGCGCGGCCTCCGGTGCCGGCTCTGCTGCCGGTTCCGGCACCGTGATGGCAGCGGTCTGCAGGGCAAACTGCACCGCGCTTACATCCGTGTTTTCGGCAGATGTAAAGCTCTGCACTTCCCCGCCGCCGGACAGGCTGTCCAGCAGGCCGCCGAGCCGATCGCCGATATCGATGCCGGAGACATTCTCCCGCAGCTCTCCGGTGCCGCCGGTCAGCTGCGCCGCACCCTCTGCCAACTGCTGCACTCCGGCTTTCAGCTGCGCCGCGCCGTCGGTATAGGCGTTCAGGCCGTCGTCCAGCTTTGCATACTGCGAAGCCAGCTGGTTCACGCCATCGGTCAGCACCGCCAGGTTGCCCAGCATCCCGGTGAGCGCATCGGCCAGCTGGCGCACCCCGGCATCAAACTCGCCGTAGCGGCTGTTCAGGGTGCTGCTGCCCTCATGCAGCTGGGCAATGCCGCCGTTGACTGTGTCCAGATAGGTCTGCATCGCGTCGATGTTGGCCGTAGACCCCTGCAGCAGCAGAATGACGTCCTTCAGCTGGGGCATCAGTTTCACCATGCCCTGCAGCTGCTCGATGGCCTTGGCGTTGCCATCCTTCACCACATCGAGGTCGAGGCCGTTCTCCTTCAAAATTGCTTTGTAGGCGTCAAAGCTCACCTGCTGTTCCAGCTGCGCTGCACCGTCATCCAGCTGTGCAATGCCGTCTTTGATCTGCGCAGACGCATCCAGCAGGGTGTTCAGCTCATCGGTGGAAGCGGAAATGCCGTTCAGCGCCGTCTGCATCTGGGTCAGAGCTGCCCGCACCTGTGCCGAGCCGCCGGTCAGGGCGGCAGAATTGCCGTTCAGAGTGTCAATGCCCGCCTGTACCTGTGCGATGCCGTCCGCCAGTGCATTGGCGCCGTCGTCCAGCTGCACCGAGCCGTCCTGCAGCTGCGCTATCATGCCGGTCAGATCAACATCGCCAAGGTCGAGGTTCAAATTCAGCCGCACACCGTTCAGTGAAACGGCGTCCATGGCAAAGTCCGTCACATCGGCCGTGACGGTCACATCGCTGTCTGCGCCCGGCAGCAGGATGTAAGACAGCTGCTTTTTGCTGCCCACATTGGCCATGGTCGCGCCCGGGGCTTCGATGTTCTGCGCAAGGGCGGTGTCCAGACTCATGGTCACCTGCAGGGCATACTGATCAAAAAAGTCCCCTGTGCAGTCCGGGTTGCGGCTCACCTGCAGCCGGATGGCGAGCTTTCCGCTTTTGCCGCCCAGCTCTTCCGGGGCGACCTCGGCCCCGTCCAGCGTATAGGTCAGTTTTACGATCCACGGCAGAGCGGCGGCAGTGTCCATGGTGCCTTCATAATAGAGTTTTCCGTCCTGTGCCGCTGTGGCGGTAATGGTATCGCCGCTGTGTTCCAGGGGATCATTCGTTGTCATATTGCGCACGGCGGTATAACTGCCGTGGTCGGTCACGGTCTCGCCTGCCTGCACGGCAAAGCTGTTGACCGCATATACACCGGTCACAATGCCGGACGCATCCAGATTTGCATAGATGACCTCTTCTTTGGCCGATGCCGCAAAGGCGGGCAGCGCTGCGCCCGCCAGCAGGCACCCGGCCAGCGCCAGCGCTGCCGTCCGGCGTACAAGCTGATGTTTCATATCCGTCAAGCCTCCTTCGGCTGCTTCTTTTTGATGATGAGCGGGTCGGCCAGATAGAGATACCCCGGCAGTGCCAGCAGCACGATGGCCAGCGACACCAGACCGCCCACGCCCAGGAAGTTGCCCAGCTGACCCAGCAGCTGGTTGGTGGAGATGGCTCCCATCAAAAAACCTACCACTGCCAGCGCACTGCCCGTGGTGATCACCGATGTGGTCACGGCGGATACGGTGGCGGCAATGGCCTGTTTTTTGTCCAGCGTCTCGCGGAACTCCTGATACCGGTCGGAGAAGAGGATGGCATAATCCACGGTGGCGCCCAGCTGGATGGAACTGATGATGAGATATGCGATGTAGAACACGTGCTGCCCGCGGAAATACGGGATGGCAAGGTTGATCCAGATGGCCGTCTCGATGCTCAGAACCAGAATGACCGGCAAAAGCAGCTGCCGCTTCATGAGCAGCAAAATCAGGAACACGACGCCGATGGCCAGCAGGTTCACCTTGACCATGTCGGCGGTGATGGTGTCCATCAGGTCATAGGTGCTCACGCCCTGCCCGGCCAGATAATAATTGTCCGGGTAATACTGCTGCACCGTCGCGCGGATGCGCTCCACCAGCGCAAAGGCCGCATCACCCTCCGTGTCGGCGTTTACGGTCAGCACCATGCGGGTGTAGCTGCCGGAGGTGAGCAGGCTGAGAGTATCCGGCGGCACGAACTCCGGCGGGATGGATGCGCCCGCGTTGTCCACAAAAGAAAGGATCCCGGTCACTTCCGGAACGGCGTGCAGCGCATCCGAAAGCTCCGCCTGCGTAGCGGTGTCGCCTTCCGGCACCAGCACAACATAAGTGTCGCTCTTGCCGAAGGTCTCCTCGATGGCGGCGGTGTCCGCACCAAGGCGGGTGTTGGTGCCGAACATATGGGCAGCGCCGTAATAGTATTCGTTGTGGTTGGAGGCCAGATAGCTGGGCACCATGATGATGGCCAGCACCAGCGCCATGGGCAGCATGATGCGGGCCACAAACCGGCCGAACCGGTCAAACTTCGGCAGCAGCGGCCGGTGATGGGTCTTATCCATCCATTTGTAAGCCGCCAGCGTCAGCGCCGGCATAAAGGTGAACACGGTGACAAGGCTCAGCACCACGCCCTTTGCCAGTGCAAGGCCGAGGTCCGGCCCGATCTGGAACTGCATGAGCACCAGCGCCAGAAAGCCGATGACCGTGGTCAGGCCGCTGGACAGGATGGACCCGGTGGACTTGCACAGGGCATCCACCATGCAGTCCTCGGGGCTTGCATCCGGCCGGGCGGCCCGGCACTCGGCAAAGCGGTGGATGAGGAACACCGAGTAATCCAGCGACACCGCCAGCTGCAGGATGCTGCCGGCAGCGTTGGTCACAAAGGAAATTGTGCCGAAGATCAGGTTGGTGCCGTTGTTTATGAGGATGGCCGCCCCCAGACCCGTCAGCACCAGCAACGGCTCCGCCCAGGAGTCGGTAGTCAGGATGAGGATGAACAGCACATACACCACCGCGATCGCCGCGATCTTTGCCACTTCGGTGACGGTGGAGTTTGTGGCGACCGCCGTGGACACGGCCGTGCCCGCCAGAGCGTTGTCTTCGCCGATCAGCTCCTGCACCGCAGCCACGGCTTCCAGACGTTTGGCGTCCTCCACCGTGACGGTGAACAGTGCGCAGCCGTCCTTATAGTAACTTTCCACCGCGGCGGTGTCCTGCATCTGCAGCGGCACTGTCACGTCCAGGCTGTCGTCCAGCCAGGTCACAGATGCCACGCCGTCGATGGCGGCAAGCTTCTGCTTGTAGTCCAGCGCTTCCGGCACTGTGACATCCCGCACCATGACCCGCATGTTCGGGATGCCGCCGGTAAATGCGCTGTTCATCTTCTCGATCGCGATGGTGGAGGGTGAATCCGGCGGCAGGTAGTTGTTGATATCGTAGTCCACCTGCACCTGCCGCATGGCGAACACGCACAGCACGGCCGCCAGTGCAAACACCGCCAGCACCGCCTTGCGCCGGCGCACGATGGCGGTATAGAATCGTTTCAGCAAAACAGGAAAACTCCTTTCCGGAAAAATCAAAACTGTTTATCATTCTAACAGGTCTGATAAAAATGGAAAAGAGATATTTTATGAATTTTCGCTTTTGGGCGTATTTTTTGCTCTTGACAAACAAATGGATTCTGCTATACTCTTTTTCGGTCATCGGAGGACCGTTTCCAACGTAATTTGGACGGGCCGGATAAGATGCCGTGCAGACAGCGCCCCGCCGGAGGCTTCCTTGCCGTAGTGAGGAAGAAGAGGAAGGCCGGGCGTGCACTCACGGAGCTTATCCGGCCCGTTTTGTTTCCTGTCGAAAGGAGTTTTTCATGTCTAAGCAACCCATCCAACTGTCCGACCACTTCACCTACCCGCGCCTTTTGCGGTTCGTGCTGCCTGCCGTGGGCACTATGCTGTTCACTTCCATTTACGGCATCGTGGACGGCCTGTGCGTGTCCAACTTTGTGGGCAAAACGGCCTTTGCGGCAGTCAACCTCATCATGCCCCTGCCCCAGCTGCTGGGCACCATCGGCTTCATGCTGGGCACCGGCGGCAGCGCCATCGTGGGCATCACGCTGGGCGAAGGCGACCAGAAAAAAGCCGACCGCTACTTTACCATGTTCCTGCTGGCAGCTGCCGTTTCTGTTTCGGTGCTGGCTGCGCTGGGCTTTGCGTTCCTGCGGCCCATTGCCGTGCTGCTGGGCGCCAAGGGCGAGCTGCTGGACTATGCCGTGCGCTACGGCCGCATCCTGATGGTCTCGCTGCCCACCTTCGCGCTGCAGAATATGTTCCAGAGCTTTTTCGTCACCGCCGAAAAGCCACATCTCGGCTTTTACTTCACCGTGGCTGCGGGCTGCACCAACATGGTGCTGGACGTACTGATGGTGGGCATCTGGGGCTGGGGCGTCGAGGGTGCCGCCATCGCCACCTTTATCAGCCAGATCATCGGCGGCATCCTGCCGGTGTTCTACTTTCTCGACCGCAGCAACACCAGCCGCCTGCACCTGCGCAAAACGCAGCTGTACAGCAAGGTGCTGCTGGACGCCTGCATCAATGGCTCCTCCGAGCTGATGACCAACCTCTCCATGTCGCTGGTGAATATCCTGTACAACTATCAGCTGCTGCGCTTTGCCGGTGAAAACGGCGTGGCCGCCTACGGCGTCATCATGTACGCAGCCTTCCTGTTCGTGGCCGTATATGTGGGCTATGCCTTCGGCAGTGCGCCCATCGTCAGCTTCCACTACGGCGCCGGCAACCGCGCCGAGGTGCACAACCTCTACGAAAAGAGCCTGCGGCTCATCGCCGTGGTGGCTGTCACCCTGACGGCCGCATCCATGGTCATCATCCCCTATGTGGCGCGGTTCTTCGTGGGCTACGATGCCGAGCTGCTGGAGCTGACCAGCCGGGCCTTCCGGCTGTATGCCCTGAGCTTTGTCATCATGGGCTTCAACGTGTATGCCTCCTCCTTCTTCACCGCGCTGGGCGACGGCGTAACCAGCGCCCTGATCTCCTTTTTGCGCACGCTGGTGTTCCAGATCGCGGCGGTGCTGATCCTGCCCGCCATCCTGGGCATTGACGGCATCTGGCTGGCCGTGACCGCCGCTGAGCTGGCCGCTCTGGCTGTGAGCGCTGCAATGTTTGTCGCCAAAGATAAGGTCTTCCACTACCGCAAAGTGTAAGTTTCTCCCCCTGCTTTTTGCGAAACGGCGAAAAGCGGGGGATTTTTTTGGTGATTCTGGCTCTGCCGCCGGGACGCTAATCGTGCTAGAATGGGCATATATGTGTGCAGCGTACGATTCACCCCCTCATCCGGCATCCGCTGCGCTCATGCCACCCCTTCCCCACTCTGTCGCTTGCGCGACATCTCTCCCCGACCGGGGAGAGTCTTTTCCCAAGGGGGAAGGCTTATGATAAGAGGAATCATTATGACGTTATTTCTTACCAGCAGCCCCAGCGGCTGCCCCTTTGAGCCGGGGCCGGAGATCCCGGTGCTGGACCCGCGCAATCACTTTGTGGCAAACCTGCGGGCCGTCTGGCCGGATCATCCGGTACTTGGTCTTGCCATCGCCGCCGACCCCATGGCCTACGAGCAGAACGACGAGATGTGCCGGGTGTTCCTGCAGAGCTTTGGTCAGGCGCACCTGCCCCTGACCGATCTTGTCCCCTGCGACGCCCGCAATCAGGACGAACTGAGCACTCTGCTGCCCCAGAGCGGCTTTGTGATGCTCTGCGGCGGCCATGTGCCCACCCAGAATCACTTCTTTGCCCGCATCGGGCTGGCAGGGTTGTTCCACAGCTACCACGGCATCGTGATGGGCGTGAGCGCCGGTTCCATGAACGCCGCCCGCATCGTGTACGCCGCACCGGAGGAGCCGGGCGAAGCCGCCGACCCGCACTATTCCCGCTGGCTGAACGGCCTCGGCCTGACCGAGACCCGCATCCTGCCCCACTACCAGTTCATCCGGGAGCATGTGCTGGACGGACAGAAGATGGAGGACATCGCCCTTGCGGACAGCAAGAAGCGGCATTTCCTCGCCCTGCCGGACGGCTCCTACCTGATGTGCGCCGACGGCCACGAGACCCTGTACGGCCGGGCATGGTACTTTGCCGACGGCATGATCGACGAGATCAACGAAGATGAGGATGTTCTGCCGCTGCGGTAAGCACCGGCAGATGCAAAAATACCCGCCGGATGCACCCGGCGGGTATTTTCATTGCAGATTTCAGATCACATGCTGTTCCAGCCATTTGCCCCGGAGAAAACGGACAAAGAAGCACAGCGAGCGGAACGCCCAGTCCAGATACATGCCCATCCAGATGGAGAGCAGACCGCCGTGGAACGCCAGCACGCACAGGTAGCAGAAGCCCACCCGGAACGCCCACATGGATACGATGCTCACCGTCATGGTAAAGCGGGCATCGCCTGCGGCGCGCAGGATGTTGGGCAGGGTGAAGCTGGACGGCCAGATGAACAGCGAGACGATGTTGAACCAGACCATCACTTCCAGCGCCATGGCGTAGGCTTCCGGCGAGAGATGGAACAGGCTCAGCGCAAACCTGTTGGCAAACAGGAATGCCGAGATATTCATGAACCACGCCCCGCAGTAGGCCACCAGTATCAGCCAGCGGGAGTAGTACACTGCCTGATCCTTTTCCCCGGCGCCGAGGCACTGCCCCACCACGGTCAGCGCCGCCATGCCCACGGCGTTGGCCGGGATGTTCAGGAAGGTGGTGGTGGTATTCGCCACGGCATTGGCCGCAATGGCGGCGGTGCCGAGGGTGGAAGTCAGGCTGGAGACCGACAGCTTGCCGATCTGGAACATGCCGTTCTCGATGCCCGCCGGGATGCCCACCCGCAGGATCTGCCGGATAAGCCGCCCCTGCGGCGCCAGCGCACGCACGCTTTCCAGCCGCAGCGGGCAGGCCGGGCGCTGCAGCAGATACAGCACCGCGATGCAGGCAACCGCGCGGGACACCAGACTGGCCAGCGCCGCGCCCATGACCCCCATGCCGAAGCCGAAGATCAGCACCGCGTTGCCGCCGATGTTCACCACGTTCATCACAAGGCTGGACATCATACTGATTTTGCTGTTGCCCTGCGCTCGGAACAGCGCCGCACCGGCGTTGTACAGGCCGATAAAGGGGTAGCTCAGCGCCGAGAGCAGGAAGTAAGTCTCAGCGTAGCGCATGACGTCGGCGTCGATGGAGCCGAAGATGCCCCGCAGGATGGCGTGCCGCCCCACCACGACCACCGCCATCACAAGACTGCTGAAGCTGGCCAGAATGAACAGGATCTGCGCGGCGGCCCGCTTGGCGTCCTTCGGCTCCTGACGGCCGATGTACTGGCTGGTGACCACGGCACCGCCGGTGGCAAGGGCGCTCATCACCTGGATCATCAGGGTGTTGAAGCTGTCCACAAGGCTGACACCGGAAACGGCGGCTTCGCCCACCGAGGACACCATCAGGGTGTCGGCCAGACCAATGGTCACGCTCAGGGCCTGTTCGGCGATGAGCGGCAGCAGCAGCGCCACCAGCTGCTGCCGGGTGAACATCGGCGGGTTCTTGAATCTGGATGCAGTCATAAATTCCTCCGTGAGCAGGGCGATAGAGTTTGTATACAACGCATCTATGATACAACACCGCCGCCAGAATTACAAGAGAACGGCCCCGGATATTTTTCCGGGGCCGGATGCATCATACAAAGTCTTTGCTTTTCGTAGGGGCAGTGCCGTAATACACGGCACAATCATAGGGCACGGCAGGCTGATAGACAGCCTTATCGGCGTACTTTGCCAGCAGATCATCCCGCAGCGCCGTCGGGGTATAGAGCCCGCCGGACGAAAGGGTATCCGAACATACCGAGTTCCACATGGCTTCGGTAAAGGCCGCGCAGTTGAAAACCGCAGACCAGTGGTCGGCCTTTGCAAGGTTGCGGTTCACGGTATCCAGCTGGCTCTGATCCAGCGAGGTCTGGATGCCGTAGGTATAGACATAGTAGGAATCCGGCAGATAGTATTTATAGTATCCCTCCAGATTGTACCACAGGCCCGCGTGTTCGCTGCGGTTGCCGCGGGTGCCGATGGTCACAGTGGTGTTTGGCGCAATGAGCAGCCCGCCCACATTGATGTCCTGCTGCGAAACGTTCGTCACCATGATAAAGGCGTGGCCGCTGATATTGACGGGCGTGTCGCCGCGGTCCTCGGAGTTTGCCAGCAGTTTCAGCACTGCCACGGCCCCTTCTTCGGGTGCATCGCCGTACCTCTGGGCGGGCGAGCGGTGCTCTGCCTGTTCAAAATGATACGGCCCGCCGAAGTTGGTGGTGAAGCCGACAGAGTCCCGCATGAAGCCCGCAAAACCGGTCAGGTCGGTAACGGTCTTGTCCTCTTTCGCCGAAGGCTCGGCAGGCTTTGCTTCCTGCGCAAAAGCGGGCAGACAGAGGCAGGCAGTCAGCGCCAGTGCGGCGCAAAGGGTGCGTAATGCTTTTTTCATAGATCCTTCTCCGTTTCTGAGTTGTTGATATAAGAATAATTTCCCTGCCGGGGCTTGTCAAGGCATCCGGCAAAAAGAATGGTTCAGGGTGCGTTTGTTTTACTTTACCCCCGCAGGCAATTGTGTTAAAATAATCCTACAGGGTGCCCCGCTGTGCAGGAGCCGGGCAGCCCCGCGCGTAAATGAAAAATGGTAAATGAAAAAGACCCAAAGGGGGTACAATATGCCAAAAGCAGCCCACAAAGTCGTGGTCATCGGGCACCGCAACCCGGACACCGACTCCATCTGCTCGGCCATCGCCTATGCCGAGCTGAAAAATAAGACCAGCGATCTGGTCTGCGAGCCGCGCCGCGCCGGCAAGATGAATCAGGAGACCGAGTTCGTGCTCAAGAAGTTCGGGGTCAAACCGCCCCGCATGTGCACCGACGTCAACCCCAAGATCCGCGATGTGGACTACCGCGAGATGCCCGGCATCCCCGGCTCCACCAGCCTGCGCAAGGCGTGGGAGATCATGCGCGACCAGCAGATCGACACTCTGCCCGTCACCAGCCCCGACAACGAGCTGGAGGGCGTGATCACCGTGAAGGATATCGCCACGGCCAACATGGACGTGTTCGATACCGGCATCCTCGCCAAGAGCCAGACCAGCTTCAAGAACATTCTTGAAACGCTGGACGGCACCATGGTGGTGGGCCGCGAGAGCGATATCTGCACCACCGGTCACATCCGCATCGGCACCGCCACGCCCGAAATGCTGGAAAGCACCGTGGAAAAGGGCGACATCGTCATCCTGACCAACCGCTATGAGAGCCAGCTGTGCGCCATTGAGAAGGAAGCTTCCCTGCTCATCATCTGCAACGGCTCCAAAGTGGGCCGCACCATCCAGCGCATCGCAGACGAGACCGGAGTCTCCATCATGACCACCCCGGTGGACACCTACGCCGCCGGCAAGCTCATCAGTCAGTGCGCACCCATCTCCTATTATATGACCCGCGACGACATCATGAAGTTCACCCTCGTCACCCCGGTGGCCGATGTCACCCGCGTGATGGCCAAGGTGCGCCACCGCTACTTCCCCATCCTCGACGAGGACGGCAAATACTGCGGCATGGTCAGCCGCCGCAACATCATCAATCTGCGCAAGCGCCGCATCATTCTGGTGGACCACAACGAAGCCACACAGGCCGTGGAGGGCTTTGATCAGGCCGAGATCCTGGAGATCATCGACCACCACCGCATCGGCAGTCTGGAAACCAGCGGCCCGGTGTACTTCCGCAACCAGCCCGTGGGCTGCACCGCCACCATCGTCACCCAGATGTACGACGAGAACGGCGTGGAGATCCCGCCCCAGACGGCCGGTCTGCTGCTGGCGGCTATCCTGTCGGATACTCTGATGTTCCGCAGCCCCACCTGCACCCCCGTGGATGAAGCCAGCGCCCGCCGTCTTGCCAAAATTGCCGGGGTGGACATCAATGAGTTTGCCAATGAGATGTTCGAAGCAGGCGAAAAGCTGGACGGCAAGACCGCCGAGGAAGTGTTCCTGCAGGATTTCAAGGTGTTCATGTGCGGCGATATCCGGTTCGGTGTGGCGCAGGGCAGCTATATGACCCGCAAGAACCTTGTGGCTGCCGAAAATCTGCTGCGTCCCTATCTGGAAGAAGCCCGCAACAAGCAGAATGTGGAGGATATCTACATGCTGCTCACCGACGTGCCCAAGGAAGAGAGCGTGGTCATCTGCTCCGGCCGCTATGCGGGCGAAGTGCTGACCGACGGCTTTGAAGTGCAGCCCGCCGAGGACAGCAGCTGGACTCTGCCGGGCGTCGTGAGCCGCAAAAAGCAGTTCATCCCCGCCCTCATGTCGGCTTATCAGGAGCTGTAAAAATGTTCGATTTTCTTAAACAGAAAGACCGTACCCCGCCCGCTTTGCCGGAGGGCACTGTGCGCCGCCGCTATTCCATCTCCGGGCAGGTACAGGGGGTCGGGTTCCGCTACCGCGCCCGCTATGCCGCCCAGACATTGGAACTGACCGGCTGGGTGCAGAACGAGGACGACGGCAGCGTGACGTTGGAAGTACAGGGCAGCGAGGAAAAATTCCCGCAGCTGTTCGACATGATCCAGAAAAGCGACTATATCCAGATCACCGGTCTGCGTGAAAAAGACCTGCCCCCGGATCCATGGGAGCGCGGCTTTTCGGTGCGCGGGTACTGACATACAAAAAATGGCTGACACGTTTGTGTCAGCCATTTTTTGATGATGATTCAGCCTGCAATTTTCAGCGGAGAGTTCTCGGTCCAGATGGTGCCGTCCAGCAGCCGGGTCACGGCCAGTGTGCCGTTCACGTTCACACGGGCGGGGTCCAGCGCGTAGAAGTCGCTTTCCTTCAGGTGTGCGGGATCGGCGGAAGCGTCCACGCCCACCACGCAGATCCAGTGACCGTAGGTGTCGCTGGTGGCAATGTGCGGATAGTTGACCTGATTCCAACCGGAGCCAGTCAGGTGGTACTCGTAGGTAGAGGTGCGGTTCGTGTGGCGGGAAACGCCGCTCACCGTGGTATTTTTCAGATGTACGATCACCGGCCGCCCGGCGGAAAGCTCGCTGTAGAGCTTGTGCAGGCAGTCGGAAAGACTGCCCGAATAGCCGTAATAGCCGCCCGCCGACCACACTGCACCATTCGACCACATACCGCTGCCGGAAGAGACTTTGCCATCCAGAATGGTGCGGGCATAGCGCAGAGCATACCAGCTGCACCGGCCGGAGGTCTGGTTTCCGATGGAAAGGATCTGACTGTGCTGGAATTCCAGCAGGTCGATGCCGTGAGTCTCTTTCAGGGCGGCGGCGTGGGCGCGGGGCGCAGCCAGAGCCAGCAGCAGGCACAGCGCCAGAACCGCTGCCGCCAGCCGCTGCGCCGCGCGGGCGGTACAGTGTTGCATGGGGATGCACATCCTTTTCTTGATTTTCGACCTGATTTTACCATATAAAAGTGGTGGAATTGTGTGAAAAATGGTCATTTTGTCAAAAATTATGTGAAGCGGGTTCCGACACAACAAATGTCCACCCGCGCAACCGTTTCCTCCGTCACGGGCAGGCTTTTCCCCGCCCTGAAAAAAGAGAGTGGCCGTCCGGTAAAGAATCTTTGCGAAATAAGGACAGTGTATCTCAATACTGCAACAAAAAAGTCGCTGTTTCATTGATTTTGAACGAAAATGTTTCGGAAACTTTATGCATCTTCTCAATTGACAAAACCAACTGCTGTCGGATACAATAAGGCCAGAACAACACCTGCCGGATACGCGGCAGAGTGTATCAAACATGCAACAAATATGCAACAAAATTCCGCAATGACAGGAGGTTTCCAAGATGAAAAAACTGCAAAAACTGTCCGCTCTGCTTCTGGCCTGCGCCATGGTGGTGCTGCTGTTCACAGCCTGCTCCGGCGGGTCGGCTCCCAGCGCAGAGGCAAAGGCAGAAGCCGAAACCATGAATGCCATCAACGCAGAACGCACGGATAAGCTGCCCAATGACCCGGAACTGAAGCAGGAAGCAAAAACATTCCTGGATTCCGCTGTGGACGTGAATACCGGGTGGCTGAATGTATTGAATTCGGTCAAGATAGACCGTAACAATGCTGGAGTGTATTCTATTCGTGTGGTCGTAAAGGTTGAACGTGTTGCTAAGATCCTGGATGATATTTTCGGCGTAGTACATACGAAGGATAAAAACGTGGACATTTCCGCAGTCGGCCACTGGACCAAGGTCGGCGTGGCAGCCAAGGTCGTGCAGGGCAACACCTATGTCTGCGTGGCAATTGAAGTGAACCCGAACGCCTGACCGGACAGTCCGGCAGGAGGACCCCAAAACAACCGTTGAGTTTCCAATCGCGTGCAATTTGCCGGGGAGCAGCCGCTCCCCGGCTTTTTTGCGCCATTTTGTGACAAACTCTGCCCATTTGTGGTACAATAAGCACGATATCCAATCGTGGACAGAAAGGACGTTTCCATGCAGCTGTTTGAACTGGTGTCGCCCCGGCTGTTCCGCCCGCTGGCGGGGCCGAACCGGGCCTTTTATGCCGAACTGCTGCTTTTGCTGTGGGAAGAGTGCCGCCATACTGCGGACTACAGCATTTCCCGCAGCGAAGCAGTCTCCCGTGCCGAAGATTATTTTGCCGCGCTGGCAAAGCCCCTTGCGCTGGACGCCGACGGCGCCGGCGATGAGGACGAGCAGCCCACCCGCGACCCGCACACGCTGGCCGTGGGCTTTCTGCTGCGGCTGCGCCGCACCGGCTGGCTGGAAGAACAGCCCGGCAGCTACGAAGGCGAAGCATCCCTTGCCTTTGTGCCGGAGACGGCTCCCCTGCTGGAAGCACTGGAAGAGATCCTGAACCCCCGCGTGGTCACCTACACCGGCAAGCTGTACAAGGCATGGCAGCTGCTGGGCAGCATCGGGCAGGAAAAAAGCCCCTACGAAAACGTACTGCGGGAGGTGGACGCCGACCTTGAAACGCTGAACAAATCCCTCCGGGCGCTCAATGCGTCCATCGGGCATTACATCGACCGGCTCACCCGCAACCGCACCCCGCAGGAAGTGCTGGAACTGTTCGACCAGTACGAGGAAAAAGTGGTGGCCGCCGCCTACCACCGCTTCAAGACCAGCGACAACCTGTTCAACTACCGCGCCTATCTGGAAGAAGAACTGGACGTGTGCGAGGAGACCGAACTGCCCCGCCTTGCCTTTGATTACGCCCGTGTGGAGCGCTGCGCGCCGAACGAGGCCGCGCCCCGGGTCAGGGCGCTGATCCAGAAGCAGCGGGACGCGCTGGAAGAGATGAGCCTGCTCATGCGCCAGATCGACGAAAGCCACATCCGCTACCGCAAACGTGCCGTGCAGCGGGCGCAGTTTTTGCTGCTGAGCGACCGTTCGTCGCAGGGCAGCGTCACTGCCCTGCTGCGCCGCTACGCCGAGGACATCCGCACCCCGGAACAGCTGTTCGAGCCGGACGACGGCCCGGTGGCAAAGCGGCTGCACCTGTACCCGGCGGCGGTGTTCGGGGAGAAATTCCTCTACCCGCCCGCCGCACAGCGCACCGCCGAGCCGCTGGCTCCGGTGCACACCGAAACCTTTGACCCCGAACAGCTGCGCAAGGAGCAGCAGTTGCTGTTGGATTACGCCCGTCTTGCCGTCACCGAGGAGAACGTCTCCCTGCTGGCGCGGCAGGCGCTGGCCGCCCGCCCGCAGGTGAACGCCGCGGCGCTGGCCGACGAATATCCGAACGATTTTGCCCGCATCATCGGCCTGCACACCTATTCGCAGTCGCCCCACCGGGACTACGATATCACGCTCACCGGCAACTGGGTGGAACGCGGCGGCTTCCGCTTCGAGGACTTTATTCTGACCCGCCGCAGAGAGGAAAACACACATGGCAACGATTGATCTGCTGGAAGAAACCGCCAATTATCTGCTGAACCACTGCTTTCTGCTGGGCTGCTTGGAAGACCAGCGCGCAAAATACCTCTACGTGCAGGATCATCTGGACGAGGTGCGCGCCGTATTCCGGCCGCTGGGCTACTCGGTGTTGCTGTACCCCGCGCCCATGCAGGCGGCGGCTCTGGTCAACGGCCACGAAGGCAGCCAGGCACGGCTGCTGAAATACGAGAGCATCCTGCTTTTGGTGCTGCGCCTGCTCTACCTGCAAAAGCGCGAGAGCCTTGCCGCCAGCGCCGACGAAGTTCTGGTGACGGTGGAAGAGGTGCAGACCGAGCTGCAGAAGATGAACCTGCCCCGCAAGCTGGATCAGAAAACGCTGGAAAACCTGATGCGCACCCTGCGCCGGTACAATCTGGCGCGGCCCGTGGGCCGGCTGACCGGGCTGGACAGCCGCATCGAGGTATTCCCCACCGTGCTGCTGGCGCTGCCGGACGCCGACCTGGCCGATGCCGCCGCCGAGAGCAGCCGCACCCGCACCGAACTGGGCCTGTATGAACGCGCTGATGAAACGAATCCCGGGGAGGCAGAAGAATGATCGAACTCAAACGCCTGAAACTCATCAACTGGCACAACTTTGAAAATGTCACCTTTGACTGTGCCCGCCTGACTTATATGATCGGCGTCAACGCCGTGGGCAAGACCACCATTCTGGACGCCATCCGCTACTGCCTGACCACCAACCGCAATTTCAACGCGCTGGGCAACAAGAAGAGCGGCCGCACCCTGCAGGGTTCCGTCCATGCCAAGCAGCGCGGCGAAAACGCCTACCGCCGCCCCGGCCATACCGTGGCCTACATCGGCGCGGAGTTCTACGACAGCGTCAAGCGCACGCCCTTTGTCATCACGGTGCGGGTGGAATCCGAAGGCCCCATGCAGGAGCTGCACCCCGGCGACCAGACATGGTATATCTCCGAGGACGGCTGCACGCTGGAACAGCTGCCCTTCATCGACCCGCGCACCGGCGCGCCCAGCGCAAAAGAGGACTTCAAGCCCGAAAAAGGCCGTCTGTCCTACACCCGCAGCCCCAGCGAAGCCCGCGACCGCATCTGCCGGGCGCTGGGCATCGGGCGCGCATCCAGCCCGCTGGGCAAAAAGTTCAACGAGGTGTTCCAGATGGGCACCAGCATGGACGAGATCCCCAACTTCCGGGAATTTCTGTACCAGTACATCCTGCCCCA
>CAKSZM010000031.1 GCA_934525735.1 uncultured Faecalibacterium sp.
TTGTCGAAGCAGATGCCCTTGACGATCTTCTCCAGAGCCTTCTCGTCGTTGGGATACTCGCCGTCCTCGACCCACTGGCCGATCAGGTTGCACAGGATGCGGCGGAAGTAGTCGTGGCGGGTATAGCTCAGGAAGCTGCGGCTGTCGGTCAGCATACCGACAAAGTTGCCCAGCAGGCCCAGGTTTGCCAGACTCTTCATCTGGTTCTCCATGCCGATCTTCTGGTCATTGAACCACCATGCAGAACCGTGCTGGATCTTGCCCGGCACCTCGGTGCTCTGGAAGCAGCCCAGAATGGTGCCGATCTGCTCGTTGTCGGCCGGGTTCAGGCTGTAGATGATGGTCTTGGGGCACTCGTCGGTCTCGTCCAGAGCGCTCAGCAGAGCTGCGATCTCGCCGCCACAGGAAGCGGTGTTGATCATATCAAAGCCGGTATCCGGGCCGAACTTTGCATACTGCTTGCGGTTGACATTGCGCAGGCAGTTGAAGTGCAGCTGCATGGCAATGTTCAGGCGGTGATACTGCTTGCCCAGATGGATCAGGATGTAGGTCTGGTACTTCTCGGCCTCTTCCACGGTGCAGCTCTCGCCGGCCATGACCTTCTGGTAGATGGCGTTGACCTCTTCCTTGGTGGCCTCGCGGTAGGGGATGTAATCCAGACCGTGGTCGGAAGCGCGGCAGCCCATCTCGGCAAAGAACTCGATGCGCTTGGTCAGGGCATCGGTCACGCAGTCGATGCAGGCCAGCTTTTCCTTGCCGACCACCTGAGCCAGCTTGCCCATGTACTCAGCAAAGCCGGGCTTGTTGATGTTGAGAGCCTTGTCGGGGCGGAAGGAAGGAGCCACGGTGAACTTGATGGTGGGATCTTCCTTGATCTTCTTGTGCCAGTACAGGTCATCGATGGGGTCATCGGTGGTGCCAATGAAGGCAACGTTGGACTGCTCGATCAGGCCGCGCACGGTCAGCTTGGGGTCATGCTGCAGCTTCTCGTTGCACAGGTTCCACACCTCCTCTGCAGTGTCGCCGTTCAGCACGCCCTCGTAGCCGAAGAACACGTGCAGCTCGAGGTTGGTCCAGTGGTACATCGGGTTGCCGATGGCCATGGGCAGAGCCTCTGCAAACTTCTGGAAACGCTCGCGGTCGGGCTTATCGCCGGTGATGTACTCCTCGGGCACGCCGTTGGAACGCATCACGCGCCACTTGTAGTGGTCGCCGAAGTAGCTGCCGTCCGGGTTGCGGCCGCCCAGCCACACCTGAGCGATGTTGTCGAAGCGGCGGTTCTCGTAGATCTCGCGGGGAGGGATGTGGCAGTGA
Organism: uncultured Faecalibacterium sp.; assembly: GCA_934525735.1. GTDB lineage: Bacteria > Bacillota > Clostridia > Oscillospirales > Ruminococcaceae > Faecalibacterium. The sequence continues at coordinate 1,315 of CAKSZM010000031.1, forward strand.
TAGTCGCAGATGGGCATATCAGCAGCATAGTCGTGGTACAGATGCTGTGCAGTGGGAGACTGGAGCATGAAGTCCTTGTCCATAAATGCTTTCATGGGTCGATAACTCCTTTTTCTGTGATGGTGTTTGTTAAAAATTCATCAAATGTTGTGTACAACGGGACACCCGCCTGCACGGGCAGGTTCGTCTTACCTTTAGTATACCGGAAAACGCCGATGTATACAACTGAAAAAGTGACAAATTTTCTAGCACACAATTGTGCTTTTCGCTGGAAATGCTCTAAAATGGCCCCTCTGGGCTAAAAATATTGCACAAAGCCCTTGACTTATTTGTATACAACAGCATAAAATAGAGCCAGGAGACAGCCCCTGTGCAAAGGGGCTGCGCAAAGCAAAGCAAGTTTATAAAGGAGATCAATGAGATGGAAACTTTGAACTACAAGGTTCTGGAGAGCACCGGCTACAACGGCTACATCCTGAAGGATGCCCCCGTCAAGGTCATGCAGTTCGGTGAGGGCAACTTCCTGCGCGCATTCGTGGACTACTTCTATGATATCGCAAATGAGAAGGCCGGCTACAACGGCAAGGTCAAGCTGGTGCAGCCCATCGGCAACTTCCCCCAGATGGCCGACTGGATCAACGAGCAGGAGGGTCTGTACACCCTGTACCTGCGCGGCAGCGAGAAGGGCCAGAAGGTCGATGCCAAGCGCGTGATCTCCTGCGTGTCCGACTGCGTGTGCCCCTACATCGACGGCAAGTGGGACGAAGTGCTGGCTCTGGCCCGTTCTGAGGATCTGGAGACCATCGTTTCCAACACCACCGAGGCCGGCATCGCCTACACTCAGGGCGACAGCGAGTTTGACCAGGTTCCCCCCAACAGCTTCCCCGCAAAGCTGACCCGCGTTCTGTACGAGCGTTACAAGGCTTTCAACGGCGCTGCCGACAAGGGCTTGGTCATCCTCTCCTGCGAGCTGATCGACAACAACGGCAAGGAACTGAAGAAGTGCTGCAACAACTACGCCAAGGACTGGAATCTGGACGCTGCCTTCATCGACTGGATGAACAACGCCAACACCTTCTGCTCCACTCTGGTCGACCGCATCGTTCCGGGCCGCATCCGCGATGCAAAGGAGCTGGCCGCTCTGGAAGAGGCCAACGGCTACCATGATGCAGTGCTGGATGTCGGCGAAGTGTTCGGCGTCTGGGTCATCGAAGGTCCTGCAGGTCTGGAGGACAAGCTGCCGTTCAAGAAGGCCGACGTCAACGTCATGGTCGTGCCCGACGTTACCCCCTACAAGAAGCGCAAGGTCCGCATCCTGAACGGTGCCCACACCGGCTTTGTTCTGGGCGCATATCTGGCCGGCTTCGATATCGTGCGCGACTGCATGCACAACGATACTATCCGCGGCTTCATGAACAAGATGCTGCACGAGGAGATCATCCCCACCCTGCCTCTGGACAAGAAGGATCTGGAAGACTTCGCTTCCGCTGTGGAAGACCGCTTCAACAACCCCTTCGTCAACCACGAGCTGATGAGCATCTCCCTGAACTCCACCTCCAAGTGGAAAGCCCGCAACATGCCTTCCTTCCTGGCTTACATCGATGAGCAGAAGAAGCTGCCCGCCTGCCTGACCATGTCTCTGGCTGCCTACATCGCCTTCTACTCCAACGACATCCAGGAGCGCACCGAGGACGGCCTGATCTGCAAGCGTCCTGCCGGCAACACCTATAAGATCCAGGACGACGCATGGGCACTGGACTTCTACTATGCACACAAGGACGACACCGCTGCCGAGCTGGTGCACGCTGTGCTGACCAACACCCAGATGTGGGATCAGGATCTGACTCAGATCCCCGGCCTCGAGGCTGCTGTTCTGGCTGATCTGGAAAAGATCCGCACCGAGGGTGCCGAGGCTGCTTATAAGAGCTGCCTGTAATCAGACAGAATATTTTCCCGCACAAAAGAGGGCTGCTGCTCTGGGCAGCAGCCCTTTTGTGCTTTTGAATGTCAATAAGGAGAACAACTATGCCGCAGGCAATTCATATCAGCCCCATCGACAACGTGGTCGTTGCCTTGCACCCCATTGCCAAGGGCACGCTGGTGGAAGTGGACGGCCTTGCCGTGACCGCTCTGGAGGATATTCCTCAGGGCCACAAGATGGCTGTCAAGCCCATCAAGAACGGTGAGAACGTCATCAAGTACGGCTTCCCCATCGGCCACGCCACCGCAGATGCCCAGCCGGGCACCTGGATGCACACCCATAACGTACACACCAACCTGTCCGGCGAGGTGGAGTACAGCTACAACCCGTCTCCCGATCTGGCTCCCCTGCCCAAGGTCGAGCCGGAGACCTTCATGGGCTTCCGCCGCAAGGACGGCCGCGCCGCCATCCGCAACGAGATCTGGATCATCCCCACCGTGGGCTGCGTCAACGACATCGCCAAGAAGATCGTTGCCGACAATCAGGATCTGGTCACCGGCTCCATCGAGGGCCTGTACACCTTCACTCACCCCTTCGGCTGCAGCCAGACCGGTCATGACCATGCGCAGACCCGCAAGCTGCTGGCTGCTCTGGTGCGCCACCCCAATGCCGCTGCTGTTCTGGTGCTTTCCCTCGGCTGCGAGAACCTGACCCACGAACAGTTCCTGACCGAGCTGGGCGAGTACGACCACGACCGCGTCAAGTTCCTGACCTGTCAGGATGTGGACGACGAGTTCACCGCCGCCCGCGATATCCTGAAGGAACTGGCTGCCTACGCCGGTCAGTTCCAGCGCGAGCCCATCCCCGTGTCTGATCTGGTGGTCGGCATGAAGTGCGGCGGCTCCGACGGCCTGTCCGGCATCACCGCCAACCCCACCATCGGCCGCTTCTCCGATATGATGGGTCAGCGCGGCGGTTCCACCGTTCTGACCGAGGTGCCTGAGATGTTCGGCGCCGAGGGCTTCCTGATGGACCGCTGCATCAACAAAGACGTGTTCGTCAAGGCCGAGCACATGATCAACGGCTTCAAGGAATACTTCATCAGCCACAACGAGGTCGTCTATGATAACCCCTCTCCGGGCAACAAGCAGGGCGGCATCACCACGCTGGAAGACAAGAGCTGCGGCTGCGTCCAGAAGGGCGGCACCGCCCCCATCATGGACGTGATCGGCTACGGCGATCCCGTTGTCACCAAGGGCCTGAACATGCTGTACGGCCCCGGCAACGATCTGGTCTCCGCCACTGCCATGACCGCCGCAGGCGCACACCTGATCCTGTTCTCCACCGGCCGCGGCACCCCGTTCTCGGCTCCGGCTCCCACCCTGAAGATCTCCACCAACACCTCGCTGGCTCAGAAGAAGTCCGGCTGGATCGACTTCAACACCGGCGTGATCGCAGATGGTGAAAAGACCATCGACGAGGCCGCAAAGGATCTGCTGGATCTGGTCATTCGCGTTGCAAGCGGTGAGCAGACCAAGGCGGAGAAGCACGGCTTCCGCGAGATCTCCATCTTCAAGGACGGCGTCGTTCTGTAATCGTTTCGAGGCTGCTGTATGGTACTTTGGCTGTACGGCAGCCTCTTTGTGCATGAAAATGGAAGGGAAGTGTTTTTATGGCTATGACCACTCGCATGATGATCTATGCGTTTCTGCTTTACGGCGGCATTTTTGCCGCTATCGTGGCCGTTATTGCAAGGGTCATAAAATATCTCATCCGCTATGGCATTGATTATTATTTTAAAAAGCTGACCGAGAGCCAGAGACCTAAGGAGGACTGACCTATGAATCAGATCACCACCCGTTATATCACTGAAGGCAACGCCTGCTACGAGCAGTACGTTATTTCCGACCCCGCCGCAAAGACCGAGCTGGTCATCACCCCGGAGCGCGGCGGCATGATCACCGGCTTTACGCTGGACGGCGACGAGTACATCTGGACCCGCCGCCCCAACTTCTCCGAGTGTAACCGCCCCCGCTTCGGCGTGCCGGTGCTGTTTCCCAACTGCGGCGGCCCGGACGGCGGCGTGCACTATTTTGACGGCAAGGCCTACCCCATGGAGAACCATGGTCTGGCCGACCTGTGCGCATGGGATGTGGAGAGCGTCGGCCCGGACGGCGTGACCCTGGCGCTGGAATCCACCCCGCTGACCAAGTTCCTCTACCCGTTCGACTTTACCCTGCTGGTGAACTACAACCTCGAGGGCAACAAGGCCACCATCAGCCTGACCGTCATCAACGAGGGCGACACCGATATGCCTTTCAGCTTCGGCTACCACCCCTACTTCATGGCTTCCAAGCTGGAGAACGTGGACTTTGACATCAAGTGCGCCACCTGCTCCGAGAGCGCCAAGGGCGAGCAGCCCGCTGCCCCGGAAAAGATCACCCTCACCCGCAAGGAGGGTGCCGACAACACCATCCGCCTGATGACCGGCGTACAGTTCCCCATGACCTTCACCGATAAGGGCAACGGCCACAAGGTGACCGTGGATGCCGACGAGACCTTTGACAACGGCGTGCTGTGGCAGCAGGATGCCGAGAACTTCGTCTGCATGGAGCCGTGGAACGGCTGGGCCAACAGCGTCAATGAAGAGGGCAAGCACGAAGTGCTGGAGCCGGACGAGGCCATGACCAGCGAGTGGAGCATCACCATCGAAAAGATCTGAATCACCCGGTAAAGCGCGAGAGCCGCAGGAAAACCTGCGGCTCTCGTTTTTTGTTTTATCAGCTCTTTGCCTGGATCGTGAAGCTCCGGTTCTGCGCCGGATCCCAGTACAGCAGCTCTACCCGGCCGCCCTGCGCCAGCAATTTGTCCTTCAGCTCCTGCTTTTCCCAGCAGCGTTCCAGCAGTGCGCCGATATCGGCATCTGCCGCCGCCTTTTCCGGGCAGAGCGTACTGCCCAGCCAGCGGTCCTCCGCATACAGGCTCAGCACCCCGGCATTGCCCGCCAGAATCGCAGCAATGTCCTGCTTCATGCGGTCATAGTCGCTTTCTTCCGGCTTGTACTGCCCGTGCCACAGCCCGAAAAACAGTGAGAACTCGGCGCACACCTCCACCAGCAGATCTTCCTCATTGTGCGGGTTCTTGACCACAAAGGCCACGTCCTCGTTTTCCATGTAGTCAAAATCCGGTTCTTCGTTGGTGTGCACGGTCACGTGCTGGCCGCTCAGCGCCGTCAGCAGATCTTCCTGAATGGCTCCGGTATCAGGGATTTCATCGTAATTCACATGTGCGTTCATCGGTGTTTCCTCATCTTTCATGTTTTTTCCGGTTCTCTGTGCCGGATCGTTTTTTCTCCGAACTGCAGCTCGGCCAGATGCATCGCGTTCACTCCGCCTGCCAGCAAGCCCTCCAGACAGTAATGACAGCAGCAGACGACCTTTTCCGTCTGATATCGTTTGCAGTATTCCTGCATCAGCCTGACCTGTTCTTCCTCGGTATGCTCGGTGAAAAGCCCCTGTGCCTGTTCCTGATAATGGATCGGTGCCAATTTGGGGTTGCGGGATACCTGCGGTCTGTACAGCGATTTTCCGCAGAAATCAGCCTTTTCACGGTTCATCGGCAGTTTCAGATACTCGAGGTTCATTTTTGCGAGCAGGCTTCTCACCGCATCGTGCGCAGCGCTGCGCCCTGACCAATTGAGCGACGCACTCCACACGATTCTGATTGTCCGAATTTATCGTACCTCTTATACAGGCAGTCGTCAAGGCCGGATTTCCGGGAGATGAAAGGCCGGTCGTCTTTCTTGCGGATATCTCCGGCAAAGAAAAACAGGAAGTTCCCGCCGGGGAACTTCCTGCCTTGCTTATCAAATGTATCTGCCAATGCCTGCCGCTGGTCTTTCAAGCGTATATCCAGCTTTCGGAGCCGCATCAGACAGAAGCGGATTACAAGATGAATTTTGAAAAACGAAAGCAGACAGCACGTTCCGAAAGCTGTCTGCTTGGTTTTTCTTATTTGCCCCAAACGGTCTCAGCGATTTCCTTGACCAGAGCCAGCTTTGCCCACTGCTCTTCTTCGGTCAGCTTGTTGCCGATCTCGCAGGAAGCAAATCCGCACTGCGGACTGAGGTACATACGGTCCAGCGGGATGTACTTTTCTGCCTCGTGGATGCGGGCGATGACAGCGGCCTTGCTTTCCAGCCTGGGCGATTTGGTGGTGATCAAGCCGAGCACGACCTTCTTGTCGTCGCTGACCTTGGCAAGCGGCGCAAATCCGCCGGAGCGCTCATCGTCAAATTCCAGATAATTCCCGCATCTACATCTTCGGCCGGGGCAACCGGGCACGGTATTACATCGGCTCGGCAGACTGGATGACCCGCTCGACCCTCCGCCGCGTGGAGATCGCTTCCCCGGTCAAAGCGCCTGCCCTGAAAGCACGGCTGCAGCACATTTTTGATACCATGCTGGCCGATAACTGCAATGCCCGTGTGCAGCAAGCCGGACGGCAGCTATGTGCGCCGGATGCCGGGAGCCAACGCAGTGGATTGTCAGGCGCAGTTCTATGAGGAAGCCTATCAGGCTGCGGTGCACGCAAGTTTATAAAGCACAGCCTGTATTTCAACCTCCTCACATCAGAAGGTCGAACAGGCCGATCATCACCGGCATGGTCACGATGGACAGCAGCGTCGTCAGCACATAAAGCGCACTGGAATGGGCGGCATCCCGGTCGTAGAGCTGTGCCATGGAGGTGATGGTGGTGCAGGCCGGAGTGATCGCGGCAAGATACACCGTCATCAGGATGTTTTTGCCGTCGGCCACAAAGGTCTGCGCATGGGCCGCCCACAGCAGAAGCAGGATCAGCAGCGGGCACACCAGCAGCCGCAGCGCTGCCACAAGGTAGTTGCGCTTTGTGCAGAACACCCTGCGCAGCGGGCTTTCGGCAATAGCCATACCGGCCAGCAGCATGCCGATGGGGCCGATCATGCTGCCCATGCTGTTGACCGTGTTCTGCAGCATTTCCGGCAGGGTCAGATGCAGCAGGTACAGCAGCATTCCGGCCAGAATAGCCAGAATATTCACGTTTCCAAACAGCTTTTTCCACTGGAAGGAAAAGCTGCCCTGCAGACACGTGTTGGCATGGGTCCAGATCAGCACAGTCTGTACAATGATGAACGCGCAGGAATAGATCACGTATTCGCTGCCCAGCAGCGCCTGCACCAGCGGGATGACCAGCGCCCCGGCGTTGCTGTAGACGGTGTTCACCTGCTCCACCGCATCCAGCTTCAGCGGACGGTGCAGCAGCGCCGTCACTGCCAGCAGCACTATATGCATGGCTGCAGCAACGATCATGGCGTACACAAGTCCTCTCCGGATGGCAGGCGTATCCTCGATCTGAAATGCGTTCAGGATCATGCAGGGGCACACAAGGTACACCATGAGCACAGAGATCACTTTACTGTCGCTGGCCTTCAGCAGGCCTGCTTTTACGATCACATAACCCATGAGCAGGATCAGAAACAGCTGCGCGATCTGCTGCGCCAACAATAAACTGATTTGCATTTGTCTTTCCTTCTTCCTTCCGCGATTCGGGTCCCGATGGCTTTTCATTCATTGCAGTTCCATCATAACCGCCTGCCCCGCTGCCGTCAAGGCCCAAGCGCCTGCAATTTTAAAAGTTCCTGCCCGTCACGCAAAAAACAATAAAAGCCGGCCCTTTCTCTGCAGCGGGAAAAGGCCGGCTTTTTGCCTGTTTTATCGTTTTAAAAGGAAAGATCAGTTCAGCACCGTTTTCCCGGTCAGCGGGTCCGGGATGCCCAGCAGAGCCAGAATGATGGCCATGCGGATATACACGCCGTTGTGCACCTGATCGAAATACGCGGCGCGGGGGTCGTTGTCCACATCGGTATTGATCTCGTCAATGCGGGGCAGCGGATGCAGCACCGGCATGTCCGGCGGAGCAAGCTTCAGCATGGCTTCGTCCAGCTGGTAGCAGCCTTTGAGCCGCAGATACTCTTCTTCGTTGAAAAAGCGCTCCTGCTGGATGCGGGTCATGTACAGCACATCCAGATGCGGCAGTTCCGCTTCCAGATCGTCGGTCTCTTTGTAGACCTGGTGTGTCGGCTCCAGCGACTCAGTCTTGACATAGCGGGGCAGGCGCAGGTCTTCCGGCGAGATGAACACGAAGCGGTTGCCCTCAAACTGGCTCAGCGCAGCGGTCAGGGAGTGGACCGTCCGCCCGAACTTGAGGTCACCGCAGAAACCGATGGTCAAATGATCCAGCCGCCCTTTGCGCTGGCGGATGGTCATCAGGTCGATCATGGTCTGGGAGGGGTGTGCATGGCCGCCGTCGCCTGCATTGATGACGGGTACCCGCGCATACTGCGAAGCCCGGAGCGGTGCGCCCTCCTTGGGGTGGCGCATGGCGATGACGTCAGCATAGTTGCTCACCACGCGGGCGGTGTCCTCCACCGTCTCGCCCTTGCTGGCGGAAGAGAGCTGCGCCCCTGCAAAGCCCAGCGTCTTGCCGCCCAGCCGCAGCATGGCCGATTCGAACGACAGCCGGGTGCGGGTGGAAGGCTCGTAGAACAGCGTGGCAAGGATGCGCCCATCGCACAGGTGGGCATAGGGCGCGGGGTTTGCTTCCATCTGGTCGGCAAGGTCCAGCAGCGCCAGCTGCTCGTTCAGCGAAAAGCTGTTCGGCTCAATGAAATGTCTCACAGCCATGCTCCTTTCAGCACGAACTTCTCGCGCTCGGCACCGGTGGAAACGAACTGAATTTCATGATTCAGCTGCTTTTCAAGGAACTGCACGTAGCCCTTAGCCTCGCCGGGCAGCTCGTCCCAGCTGGTGCAGCCGGAGATATCCTTGTTCCAGCCGGGCAGCAGAGTGACCACCGGCTTCACCCGGTCAAGGTCGGACAGCGGGTCGAAGCGGGGGACTTCTTTGCCGTCCAGCGTATAACCGGTGATGACCGGGATCTCCTTCATGCTGCTGAGCACGTCCAGTTTGGTCAGGGCGATCTTGTCCGCGCCCTGCATGGCAAGGCCATACCGGCTGGCCACACAGTCAAAGGGGCCGACCCGGCGGGGACGTCCGGTGGCAGCACCGTACTCGCCGCCGGCCTTGCGCAGCTGCTCGTTCCATGCTTCACCCATGGCATTCTCGGCCGCAAAGGGGCCTGCGCCCACGCAGGTGGAGTAGGCTTTCAGCACGCCCACCACATGGTCCAGTTTGCAGTTCGGGATGCCGGCGCCCAGCGGTGCATAGGCCGCCAGCGTGTTGGAGCTGGATGTGAACGGGAAGATGCCGTAGTCGATATCCCGCATGGCGCCCAGCTGTGCTTCCAGCACGATGCGCTTACCCTCATCGTGCGCCTGCTGCAAAAATGCGCCCACATCGCAGATGTATGCGGAGAACTGCCCGGCCTGCATCTGGCACCACTCCAGCAGCGCTTCGTAGCTCATGGGTTCCTGATGGTAGCAGCCCGCCAGCTCCAGATTCTTGGACTCGAGGATCATATGCAGGCGGTCCTGCACACGCTTCTCGTCCAGATGGAGCAAATCGCCCAGACGCAGGGTCTTTTTGCGGTATTTGTCGCTGTAGGCGTAGGCGATGCCCCGGCGGGTGGAGCCGAAGGCTGCGCCTTTTTTGGCCAGGCGGTCTTCTTCCAGCCCATCCTGCACCTTGTGCCACGGCATGGAGATGGTGGCCTTATCCGAGAGCTTCAGGTTTTCGGGGCCGACGGTGATGCCGCGCTGCTCGATGGCGTCCATTTCACTGGCCAGATGATCCAGGTCGATGACCATACCCGCGCCCAGCACGCAGGTCACGTCCGGGTGCAGGATGCCAGAGGGCAGCAGGTTCAGGATGAACTTGCCCTGCTCGGTCACAACGGTGTGGCCTGCGTTGTTGCCGCCCTGATAGCGGGCGACGATATCGGCGTGTTCAGCCAGCAGGTCGATGACGCGCCCTTTGCCTTCATCGCCCCAATTGATTCCAGTTACTGCAGTCAGCATAGTTTCTTATTTACCTTCTTTTTCATTGTTCACGATGGCCTGCACCTTGGTGGGCAGACCGTAGATGCTGATAAAGCCGGTGGCGTCGCTCTGCTTGTAGTCGCCGCCTGCGGCAAAGGTGGCGATGTCCTCGCAGTTGTTGTAGTGCTCCTTCAGCCATGGGATGATGATGGATGTATCCAGACCGCCGGAATACGCCAGAACGACCTTTTTGACCTTGGATATAAAAAACAGCCTCCGTTCATACCAACTTTATTACTTTTCCATTTCCCTCTTGCAATTCTCGATTGCAGTTGCTATTATACGAGCAGAAGAAGAATGTGTAAAAAGTATCCTACACATGGTCACGATATGATTTTGATATGAAAGAAGGCTTGCCGCCATGTATGTGGATTGGGAATACTACAAAATTTTCTATTACGTCGCAAAATATCAGAACTTCACCCGGGCGGCTCGGGTGCTGGGCAACAATCAGCCCAATATCACCCACTCGATGAACCGGCTGGAAAGCCAGCTCAACTGCGTGCTGTTCATCCGCTCCAACCGGGGCGTGACCCTTACGCCGGAGGGCGAGATGCTCTACTCCCGCATCGCTTCGGCAGCGGTGCAGATTCAGGAAGCAGAGGAAGAGCTGAGCGCCAGCGCAACGCTGGAACACGGCTCCATCAGCATCAGCGCCACTGAAACGGCGCTGAACATCTACCTCTCGGAAAAGCTGCGGGACTTCCACACCGAGTACCCCGGCATCCGGCTGCGCATCTCCAACCATTCCACCCCGCAGGCGCTGCAGGCCGTGAAAAACGGCGAGGTGGATTTCGCCATCGTGACCACCCCCGCCGAGGTGGAGCAGGGGCTGAAAATGGTGGAGTTGAAGCCTTTTTCGGAGGTGCTGGTGGGGGGCAAGACCTTTACTGCACTGGCCAGCCAGAGCCTTTCGCTGAAGGAGCTGGAAAACTACCCCCTCATCTCCCTGAGCGACGAGAGCATGACCCGCAGTTTCTACCGCCAGCTGTTTCTGGACCACGACGCGGTGCTGCACCCGGATACCGAGGCAGCCACCACCGACCAGATGCTGACACTGGTGAAAAGTGAGCTGGGGCTCGCCTTCCTGCCGGAACCGATGGCCCGGGAACCGCTGCAGCGGAACGAGGTGGTGCAGATCCATCTGCAGGAGGTCATCCCCTCCCGCTCCATCTGCCTTGTTTATGACCATCACCGCCCGTTGAACACGGCCGCGCGGAAGTTCCAGCAGATGCTGACCAAGGCGACGGCACGGCACATCTGAATTTTTATAGCAAAAGGCCCTTGCACGATTTTCTGTGCAAGGGCCTTTGATGTTTGGAAAACTCCCTCAGTCTGCTCACTGCGTTCGCATCCAGCTCCCTCTAAGAGGGAGCCTTATCGTGGCGGGAAACTTTCAGGCTTCATCGGAAGCCTACCGGCAGGGCAAAAGTCTCCCTCACTGAGAAAGATTTCCCCCGGCCGGGGGAAAATGGCGAAGCTAAAAGGGGGAACAGCTGGCATCGTCGCAGGCGATGACGGAAGGAGTTAGCGCCGCGACTGAGAGGGTTTCTTGTTACTTTTTCCGTTCCTCCGCACTTTCCCGCAGCTCCCGGTGTTCTTCCTGCAGCTCCTGTTTCAGGGCGCGGTCGATCTCGCGGGTCTCCTGCCGGATGGCGGTCAGGTCTTTTTCAATGAGGGGGTTCTCTTCCAGATCTTCCCGGATGAACATCAGCGCAAAGCTGACCAGCAGAAAACCGCAGGAGATCCAGATGGCCCTGCCGCCCAGCACGGCGGAACTCTTGCTGCCGATGCCGGCACCGATGGCGAACAGCAGGATGATGCCGAAATAACGCAGCATCCGATCCTTTGCCTGCGGCTCGCGGGTCTTGCGCCAGATGCACAGGGCCTCCACGCCGCTGCGCAGATCGCCGATGCACATGGTGCTGGCAAAGGCGTAGCCGTCCACCTTGCGGAAAGCCTGCACCTGCATCGCGCAGGCAAACGAGACGATGGCGTTGGCCAGCAGGTTCTGCTCCTGCGGCAAAAAGCCCACGAGGAACAGCAGCAGCACTTCGTCCAGCACCACCAGCTGCCGCCAGTGAAGTTTTTGCATTTCCTTAAAGCGCTCCCGCATTTTTTCGGCGGTGAGCACGCCCAGCGCAAAGGCGCACAGCGGCACCAGATAATGCAGCACACGCTCCCAGTTGCCGTCCATGAGGTTGGCGCTCAGCAGCACGATGTTGCCGGTCTGCGCGTTGGCGAATACTTTGCCGCGGAACAGATAAGTATAAGCATCCTGCAGACCGCCGGACAGTGAGAGAAACACAGCGGTCAGAAAAGATTCGGACATTTGCCCGTGATGTTTTGTTTTCATAGATACACCCTCTTTACGTCCCCTATTATAATGCATTCTGGGCGCACTGCTGATATCAATTTTACATATCGGCCATATCGTCATCCTGTACGGCAGAGTGAGAGTACATCACAAAAAGTTTACTTGACTTAAAGCATACTCTAAGTTCTACACTGAATTTGCAAAAAGTCCTGGTCAGGGCTTTTGCATGGAAGGTAAAAGAGAGTATGCGTCTTGATAAGGAGACATAAAGATGAAAAAAGTTCTGATCTTATCCGGCAGCCCCCGCAAGGGCGGCAACTCTGATCTGCTGTGCGACGAGTTCCTGCGCGGTGCGCAGGAGAGCGGCAACGAGGTTCAGAAGATCTTTGTCCGCAGCAAAAAGATTGCCCCCTGCAACGCCTGCTACTACTGCCGCGACCACGGCGGAAAGTGCGCCCTGAACGACGACATGAGCGAAATTCTGGACGCCATGCAGGCGGCGGACGTCATCGTAATGGCAAGCCCGGTGTATTTCTATATCTTCCTGCTCCATGCGGTCGTACTTGCCCCTTGCCACGCGGTCGGTCCGGGCACGCAGGGTGTCGGCCTCCCAGGTCGGGCGGGTCAAGTGTCCGGCAGCCAGCGGGCTGTAGGGCATCAGAGAAACGCCCATCTGTTTGCAGATTGGGATCAGCTCCCGCTCATCCTCGCGGTAAAGCATGTTGTAGTGATTTTCCATGGCCGAGAAGGGCGTCCAGCCGTTGTCCCGCGCGGCTAGCTGCATGTTGTAGAACTGATCGCCGTACATGGCCGATGCGGCCGACCTGTTTGCGGTGTGCCGGCTGGAAGAAATTTGCAATCTCCCGGATCATTCCGTTGCTCTTTTGGATCTTTCATGATAATCCGCCAGAATCTGATCCAGCGTCACGGATTTCATGCTGGCGACCATATCCGCCCGCAAGGTTTCATAGGTATCATCCAGGACCGCCCGGATATTTCTCCCTACCGGGCAAAAAGGAGAGGGTGCAGCATGGATGCCTACCATCTTATCAATGGCTCCGGGGTCTACCGCATTACAGATACGGTACAATGTAATCTCTTCCGGCGGTACAGCAAGAGCAGCACCGCCGGTCCCGGGCTTCACCGTCAGGAGGCCATCCTTTTTTAACGCGCTGAGAAGATTCCGGATCGTGACGGGGTTACATCCGGTAGAAAGCGACAGCAATTCACTGGTCACTTTGGTTTCGTGTTCGTATTCGTGAATGAAAATCAGACAGTGAATCGCAATGGAGCATTTGTTGCTGATATGCATGAACGATTGCCTCCTGAACGCATTTTACCATATCAGATCCGCGCTGTAAATGTTGACACTACATCTCGTGCTTGCTATAATGAAGCAAGATGTAGTTTTAATTTTTACATCAAGGAGAGTGTGCTTTATGAAAACTTATCAGCTTGTTTTCAGTCCTACGGGCGGAACGGAAAAAGCAGCCGCAGCCATCACGAAAAACTGGCCGCAGGTGCGCACCATTGATCTTTCACTGCCGGATACGGATTATTCTTCAATTTCCATAGAGCCTGATGCACTGGTTTTGGTTGCCATGCCATGCTTTGGCGGCGTTGCGCCTCAGCTGGCACTGGATCGTTTTGCCAGGATCAAAGGCAATGGAGCAAGCTGCGTGCTTGCTGCCGTATACGGCAACCGTGCATACGAAAATACGCTCGTCCAGATGCAGGACACTGCGCAAGCCGCCGGGTTTCAGGTGATTGCCGCCGTTTCTGCGGTTGCGGAGCACTCCATCATTCACCAGTATGCTGCCGGTCGTCCGAATGCAGAAGATCGTGAAGAACTCGCCCGCTTTGGCACAAAGATTCTGGAAAAGGCAGAGTCCGGTTCCACGGAAACACCGGAAATTCCCGGCAAACGCCCCTATAAAACGTCCGGCAGCGGTATGGTGCCCACCGCCAATGCCCGCTGCACCGGGTGCGGCCTGTGCGCGCAGAAGTGCCCGGCACAGGCGATTTCACCCGAACGCTGCAAGACCACCGAAAAATCCAAGTGCATCGGCTGTATGCGGTGCGTTTCGATTTGTCCGGTCCATGCCCGCAATGTCAACCGTCTGATGGTTTCCATCGCGTCTTTGGCAATCAAAAAAGCGTGTTCCGCTCCCAAAGCCAACGAGTTGTTCCTGTAAGCAAATTCCCTTCCGGTACATCATGCCGGGAGGGTTTTATTTTTTCTCCGCGTTGTTCTTCCGATACTGCGCAGGCGAAACGCCAAATGTTTTCTTGAACAGTTTGGAGAAGCCGAGGGCATCCTCAAAGCCAAGCGATGCGGCGATGACGGAAACCGGCAGTTCTGCCGAGCGCAGCAGGCCGAGCAGTACGTACTGCTCGGCCTGCTGCACTCAGACCATCTTGAAATGTTTCAGCGCTTCCCGGACCGTCTTTGAGAGTGGATATCTAGTTTGGACAAAGCACATACCGTCTCAATATGCTCCGTCTGCGGGAACATATCCACCGGTGTGCTGTACTCCACTTTATAGCCCTTCTTCGTCAGCAGAGCAAGGTCGCGCGCCAGCGTGACCGGGTTGCAGCTGACATAGACCACCCGCTTCGGGGCCATGCGGGCCACGCTGTCGATGAACTCCGGGGTCGAACCTTCGCGCGGCGGATCCATAAAGATCACGTCCGCCCGTTCACCGGCTGCCGCCGCTTCGCGGATCCACTGGGTGGCGTCCGCTGCAAAGAAGCGGGCGTTCTTCACGCCGTTGTGCTTTGCATTGCCAATGGCATCCTGCACCGCATCGCGGTTCAGCTCCACGCCCACCACCTGTTTTGCATGGTCGGCAACGGTCAGGCCGATGGTGCCGATGCCGCAGTAGGCGTCCAGCACCACCTCTTTGCCGGTGAGCTTTGCAGCGTCCACCGCAAGGCCGTACAGCACTTCGGTCTGGGCATGGTTGATCTGGTAAAAGCTGCGCGGGCTGATGGCATAAGTCTTGCCGCAGAGGGTATCCAGAATGTAGCCCTTGCCGTACAGAACCCGCTCCATCTCGCCCAGCACCACGCTGGTCTTGCGATCGTTCACATTCTGCACGATGGTGGTGATGGTCAGATCCTGCTTTTTTGCTTCGGCCAGCAATGCCTTGACAAAGTTCTTTGCGCCGGGCAGAATAGGCTGCGCCGTCACCAGCACCACCATCACCTGTCCGGTCTCAACACCCCGGCGCAGCAGGCAGTGGCGCAGAATGCCGGTGCCCTTGTCCTCGTTGAAGGGCTGGTAATGGCAGGCGATCGCTGCCGTGCGGACGGCCTGCATGGTCCTGTCCAGCACTTCATCCTGCAGCAGGCAGCTTTCCACCGGCAGCACCTTGTGGCTGTTCGCCGCGTAGATGCCGGAGGTGAGTTTTCCACTCCAGCCGGTGGTAAAGGTGGAAATCACCTTGTTCCGGTAATGATACGGCTGCTCCATGCCCCGGATGGGGTTCACCGGGCCGTACTTGCCCAGCAGCTTTTTCACGGTATCTTCTTTTGTTTTCAGCTGTGCGGCGTAGTCCATGCCAAGCATCGGGCAGCCGCCGCAGTTCTTTGCACGCAGTTTGCAATCCATCTTGTTCTCTCCTTTTACCCGTAGGGGTCGTACAGATCGTATTCTTCCGCTTCGAGGTGCTTTTCTTCCAGCACCTTCATGGCCTGTTCCAGTTCGCTCTGCCCGCAGCCGCTCTCGCTGACCAATGCGTGCACCGCCGCCGCCAGATCCCCATCAAAAAGGGTGTCCAGCCGCTCCCGCATACTCCACACGCGGTAGGCGCGCTGCGTAACGGCCGGGGTATAGGTGTTGCGGTTGCCGTCACGGCCGCGCTTCACCCAGCCTTTTTCTTCCAGCCGGTACAGAAAGTTCAGCACCGTGGCCGGTGCCCAGCCCTTTTTCTTCAGGCGGTCATCGATGTCCCGCCGGGCGGCCGGCGCACGGCAGGCCCACACGGCCAGCATGACCTGCTCTTCCGCCGCCGAAAGCGGTTTTACACTGTCCGGGATGCCGTACATCCGGTGCTCTCCCTCCTTTTTGGCAAAATTTATTTTACATTTGTCTCTGTTTTTCTATGATACACGATTTTCTCCAGAAGTGCAAGAGGTGAAAATCACAGTGAAATCAGGCATTTTCTCCAAGTTTTTACATTTGTCTTATATTTTGTTTTTCAGTCGAGGACATTTGTGTGCTTTGTGCTCGCACAGAGCTTTTGCCCCGGTATCTTTGTGCAAAGATGCTCTTGTTTTCGCCCCCGCAAAACCGGTATACTACGGCTACAGAAATGATACAGCAGGCACCGCAAAATACGCGATGCTGTGTGATACAGGAAAGGGAGAGTTCATTATGGCACGAGTATATAACTTCAGCGCAGGCCCCAGCATGCTGCCGGAGAAGGTTCTCCGGCAGGCACAGGCAGAGCTGCTTGAGTACGGCGACAGCGGCCAGAGCGTGATGGAGATGAGCCACCGCAGCAAATGGTTCGACGCCATCATCAAAGACACCGAGGCCACTCTGCGCCGTGTGATGAACATTCCCGACAACTACAAGGTCGGCTTCTTCCAGGGCGGCGCTACCCAGCAGTTCGCCATGGTTCCGCTGAACTTCATGACCACCGGCAAGGCCGACTATATCGTCTCCGGCAACTTCTCCAATCTGGCCGCCAAGGAAGCCGCCAAGTTCGGCGAAGCAAAGATTGTGGCGTCCAGCAAGGACAAAAATTTCACCTACATCCCGGACGTGAACGCCATCGATTACGACAAGGATGCCAGCTACATCCACATCTGCCAGAACAACACCATCTTCGGCACCCAGTATGTGGAAGTGCCGCAGGTGGAGGGCGTGCCGCTGGTGGCAGACATGAGCTCCATGATCCTCTCCAAGCCGGTGGATGTGACCAAGTACGGCTGCATCTACTTCGGCGTACAGAAAAATGTTGCCCCCGCCGGCATGGCCATTGCCATCATCCGGGATGACCTGCTGGGCCACGCCGCCGACAACGTGCCCACCATGATGAACTACACCACCCTGCTGAACAAGGACAGCATGTACAACACCCCGCCGTGCTGGTGCATCTACATGACCGGTCTGGTGCTCAAGTATCTGGAAAACGACATCGGCGG
>CAKSZM010000032.1 GCA_934525735.1 uncultured Faecalibacterium sp.
AGAGACTTGTCGGCGTAGACGAACTTATCAAAGGGCCACTTCGGGTACTTGACCACGATGTAGTCCAGTGCCGGCTCGAAGCAGGCGCAGGTCTTGCCGGTGACGTCGTTGGTGATCTCGTCCAGCGTGTAGCCGATGGCGATCTTGGTCGCCACCTTGGCGATGGGGTAACCGGTGGCCTTGGAAGCCAGGGCGGAAGAGCGGGACACACGGGGGTTGACCTCGATGACCGCATAGTCAAAGCTGTCCGGCTTGAGGGCGAACTGGCAGTTGCAGCCGCCTTCGATGCCCAGCTCAGTGATGATGTCCAGGGCCGCGGTGCGCAGCATCTGGTATTCGTGGTCGGTCAGGGTCTGGGAGGGAGCCACGACCACCGAGTCGCCGGTGTGGATGCCCACGGGGTCGAGGTTTTCCATGTTACAGACGGTGATCACGTTGCCCTTGTGGTCGCGCATGACCTCGTACTCGATCTCTTTCCAGCCGGCGATGCACTTTTCCACCAGGATCTGATGGATGGGGGAAAGACGCAGGCCGTTGGTGCCGATCTCAATGAGCTTTTCGCGGGTCTCGCAGATACCGCCGCCGGTGCCGCCCATGGTAAAGGCCGGGCGCACGATGACCGGGTAGCCGATGCGGTCGGCGCAGGCCAGCGCGTCCTGCAAAGTCTCCACGACCTCCGAGGGGATGATGGGCTGGTGCAGCTTTTCCATCGTCTCCTTGAAC
Source organism: uncultured Faecalibacterium sp. (assembly GCA_934525735.1). Taxonomy (GTDB): domain Bacteria; phylum Bacillota; class Clostridia; order Oscillospirales; family Ruminococcaceae; genus Faecalibacterium. Next base: position 724 of record CAKSZM010000032.1, read on the forward strand.
AGCTCGCGGTCCTCGGCGCGGTCGATGGTCTCCGGCTTGCAGGCCAGCAGGCGGATGCCGGTGCGGTCCAGATAACCGGAACGGGCCAGCTCCATGGACAGGTTCAGGCCCATCTGGCCGCCGAGGTTCGGCAGCACAGAGTCGGGCTTTTCGATGTCCAGAATGCGCTCCACGACCTCGAGGGTCATGGGCTCGATGTAAACATGGTCGGCCACGTCCGGGTCGGTCATGATGGTAGCGGGGTTGGAGTTGAGCAGAACGGTCTCAATGCCCTCTGCTTTCAGGGCGCGGCATGCCTGAGTACCGGAGTAGTCAAACTCCGCAGCCTGACCGATGATGATGGGGCCGGAGCCAATGACCAGCACTTTCTTGATTCTGGGATCCTTCGGCATTTCAGCGTGCCTCCTTTGCTGCTTTGACGTTCTTCAGGAAGCGGTCGAACAGGAACTCGGTATCCTTGGGGCCGCCGTTTGCTTCCGGGTGGAACTGCACGGTAAAGCAGTTCCACTTCTTGTACTTGATGCCCTCGCAGGTGCCGTCGTTGGCGTTCACCTGTGCCACCTCGCCCATCTCGGCGGGCAGCTCCTCACCCACGACCGCATAGCCGTGGTTCTGGCTGGTGATGAAGGTGCGGCCGGACTCGAAGTCGGTGACGGGCTGGTTGGCGCCGCGGTGGCCGTACTTGAGCTTCATGGTCTTGGCACCGGCAGCCAGAGCAGACAGCTGGTGGCCCAGACAGATGCCGAAGGTGGGGATGCCCAGTTCAAAGATCTGCTTCAGGTTCTCGATGACCTCCACCGGCTCGGCGGGGTCGCCGGGGCCGTTGGACAGCATGATGCCGTCCGGGGCAAGGGCCTTGATTTCTTCTGCCGTTGCAAAGGCGGGCATAACCGTGACCTTGCAGCCGCGCTTGACAAGGCACCGCACGATGTTGCGCTTGCAGCCGTAGTGCATCAGCACGATGTGGGTCTCGCCCTGCGGGTTGAACACCTCGGGCTTTTCGCAGGTGACATTCTTGACGGCATCCGTCACAGCATAGGCGCGGATCTGTGCCAGCAGTTCTTCCGTCTGTGCCTTGTTGGCCGGGTCAGCGGGGTCAAATGTGGTCAGGATCGCACCGTTCATAACGCCGCTTTCCCGGATGATGCGGGTCAGGTGGCGGGTATCGATGCCCTCGATGCCGATGGTATTGTTCTTTTTCAGGAAGCTGTCCAGCGTTTCCTCGCAGCGCCAGTTGGAGGGGGTGGTGCAGGCTTCGCGGACGATATAGCCCTTGGCCCAGATCTTGTCCGACTCCATATCGTCCTTGTTCATGCCATAGTTGCCGATGAGGGGGTAAGTCTGGGTGATGATCTGGCCGTAGTAGCTGGGGTCGGTCAGGGTTTCCTGAAAGCCGACCATGCCGGTGGCGAACACCACTTCGCCCACGGTCACGCCCTCAGCGCCCACCGACTGCCCGGCAAAGACCATGCCGTTTGCCAAAAGAAGATATGCGTTCATAGTTTTCCTCGTTTCAACCATTACAGGGTCTGCTTTGCTTCCTGCTTCATCTTGCGGCTGCCCAGGTGCACCAGCGGCAGCTTGCCCTCCTTGCAGATGGGGCACTCTTCCGGGGCGTAGTTGGGCAGGTCCAGCTTGAGGGCGCTGGCCACGATGGGAATGGGCGACGGAGCCTCGGGCTTGGTGCGGTCCACCACGCAGGTGATGCCCAGGCAGATGCCGCCGTTCTCCTCGATGACCCGCTTGGTCTCCAGAGAGGAGATGCCGGTGGTCACCACGTCCTCGGCGATGAGGCACTTTTCACCCGGATGGATGGCAAAGCGCTTCAGGGTCATCACGTTGTCCACGCGCTCGGTGAAGATGGCGCGCTTGCCGGTCTGGCGGGCCAGCTCGTAAGCGTAGACGATGCCGCCCATGGCAGGGCCGACGATGACGTCCACATCCATCTCCTTGATCTTATCGGCCACGGCCTTCATGACCTCGGCGCAGCGGTCGGGGTACTGCTGCAGATAAGCCATCTGGCAGTATGCGCTGGAATGGCGGCCGGAGGACAGCAGGAAGTGGCCTTCCAGGAATGCGTCACAGCTCTTCAGGATCTCAAGTGCTTCACTCATTGTACTTCTTCCTCTCTTTTCAAACGGTTTGTATACTTCATTTGGATGGTATTGTACCACGCTTTTGCAGCAATTGCAAATTTATGCGTTGTTTTTATTTTCATGCGCATAAAGAGCATTTTTATCGGTATATCAATCTGGTTTAATCAGCATTGCGGGCGCAGCCGCGGATCTCGTCCAGCGTTTTCACGCCGTTTTTGTCCATCCATGCGGCCATCTCGTCGGCAATGGTCTCCATGGCGCGGGGATTCGCAAAGTTTGCCGCGCCCACCTGCACCGCCGCGGCGCCTGCCATGATGAACTCCAGTGCGTCACGGCCGGTGGCAATGCCGCCCAGACCCACCACCGGGATATTCACAGCGCCCACAGCCTGCCAGACCATGCGCAGGGCGATGGGGCGCACCGCCGGGCCGGACAGACCCGCAAAGATGTTGTTGAACACCGGGCGGCGCTTTTCCAGATCAATGGCGCAGGCCTGGAAGGTGTTGGTCAGGCTGATGGCATCCGCACCGGCTGCCTCCACTGCCCTGCACATCTCGGGGATGTTCTCGGCCTGCGGGCTGAGCTTGACCATCAGAGGCTTTTTGCAGGCGTCGCGCACCATGCGCACCACCGCACCGGCGGCCTCGGCCTTGACGCCGTAGGCCATGCCGCCCACCTTGACATTGGGGCAGGAGATGTTCAGCTCCACGATGTCCACAGCACTGTCGCTCAGCATGGCCGCGCCTTCCACATACTCTTCCTCGCTGTGGCCGCCGAGGTTGGCGATGGCCACCGTGCCGTATTTCTGTTTCAGCTCCAGCATTTCCGGCAGCTCCACATCGATGAAGTGCTGCACGCCGGGGTTCTGCAGGCCGATGCTGTTGATGAGGCCGGAAGGGGTCTCCCACAGGCGCTCGCCCTTGTTGCCGTACTGGCCGTGCAGGGTCAGGCCTTTGCCCGAGATGCCGCCGATTTTGGTAAAGTCGGCCAGTTCCTCGTACTCCACACCGTAGCCCACAGTACCGGACGCACCGATGACCGGGCTGTTCATGGCAAAGCCAAGCAGGTTCGTTTTCAGGTCAGCCATCAGAAGAACACCTCCGTCGCATCAAATACCGGGCCATTCTTGCACACGCTCTTGCCCTCGCCGCTCTTCGTCTCGCAGGTGCAGCCAAGGCAGGCACCGATGCCGCAGGCCATCTTCTTTTCCATGCTCACGAAGCAGGGGGTACCTCTTTCGGCACACCGCCGGGCAGCGTTGCGCATCATCACCGTGGGGCCGCACACCAGCACCACATCATAGTCTGCCGGGTCGTACAGCTGAGTGACAAAGCCGTGGAAGCCCACCGCGCCGGTGTCGGTGGACACTTTGACGAGATTTGCGATGGGGCGGTACTCCTCCATGCAGTAGGGTGCATCCCGGAAGCCGAAGAACACGTCCGGCTTGACGCCCGCAGCAGCCAGCTCGCGGGTGAGCTGGAACATGGGCGCGGTGCCGATGCCGCCGCCCACGACGGCGATCTTTTTGTACTTGCTCACGATCTCCGGCACGTCAAAGCCGTTGCCCATGGGGCCGGTGAGCTGGAAGGTATCTTTCTGCTTCAGCTGCGCGATCTTCTCGGTGCCCTCGCCCACCACCTGATACAAAAACTCGATGGTGCTGCTGTCCGGGTTCCAGCGGTGCACGCTGATGGGCCGGGACAGGAAGGGCGCTTCGTCCGCGCCCCATGCACGCAGGGTAAAGAACTGGCCGGCGTGGGGGGCGTGGTCGCGGTCGGGCCAGACCACGGTCAGCAGGCGGATGTCCGGTGCAATGACCTCATTGCGCAGGACGGTGGCTTCACAGCAGGCTGCACGCATGGGCAATGGCCTCCTTCATGTTCACACACTCGTTGTAAGCGGCCTCGTCAAAGGCAACACCCGGCTGCTTTTTGTAAGCCAGCAGGATGCCGCGGCTGGAGTTGACCACGCCGCCGTTGCCCTTGGTCAGGTACTGGGCGATATCCTCGGCCTTGCCGCCCTGTGCGCCGTAGCCGGGGATGAGGAAGAAGCTGTCCTGATACTTTGCGCGGATCTCAGTGGCTTCCTCGATGTGGGTGCCGCCGATGACCAGACCGATGGAGGAGTAGCCGTGCTCGCCCATGTAGTCCTTGCCCAGAGCGTTCAGCTTGTCGCCCACCAGATCGTAGACGTGGCGGCCGTCGGCCAGCTTTTCGTACTCAAAGTCCTTGGCGCCGCCGTTGGAGGTGCGGCACAGCACGAACATGCCCTTGCCCTGCTTTTCGGCGTAGGGCAGATAAGGACTGATAGAGTCCAGACCCATGTAGGGAGCCAGCGTGACGAAATCGGACTCGAAGTCGCCGGTGAAGTGGCCCATTGCGTACATTTCAGCAGTCTTGGCGATGTCGCCGCGCTTGATGTCGGCGATGACCGGGATGCCGGCTTCGCGCACAGCCTTCAGGGTGTCGGCGTAGGCCTTCATGCCTTCCAGACCCAGCGATTCATAGTAAGCGATCTGCACCTTGTAGCAGCCGGCCACCGCCTTGGTGGCATCGATGAGCTTTTTGTTGAACCGCACGATGTTCTCGCCCTTGGTCAGGGTGCTGTCTACAAAATCTGCAGGCAGATAGCTGAAATCGGTATCCAGACCCACGCACACCGGGCCGCGGGCTTCCACTGCTTCGTAAAGCTTATCCATGTTGGTCATATCGGGTATCCTCCTGTATGTTCTCTCTTTATATGTATAGGCGTCCCCTCTGGGGAAGGCTTTTTTCTCACTCTGCCTGATAGGTGAGCTTACCGCCCTTGATGGTGGCACACACTTTGCCGTACAGCTGGGCGCCATCAAAGGGGGTGTTGTGGGATTTGGAGTGCAGCTTGTCCTTGTCCACGGTATAGGGCGTGTCCAGGTCCACCAGCACAAAGTCGGCGTCATAGCCCGGTTCCAGCTGACCCTTGGCAAGGCCCAGAATTTCCGCCGGGCGTGTGCTCATCAGGTGCACCAGCACTTCCAGCGGCAGGTTTTCCTGCTTGCAGAGCTTCGTGTAGCAAACGCCGAAAGCCGTCTCGCTGCCCACCATGCCGGCCATGCCCTTGAGCTTGTCCTCTTCAGAGTGGGGCGCGTGGTCGGTGGCAATGGCGTCCACGATGCCGGTGCGGATGCCGTCCACCAGCGCCTGCACATCATCGGCGGTGCGGATGGGCGGGTTGACACGGTAATCGCACACATCGTTGGTGAACCACAGGTGATGCGGCGTCACCTCGCAGGTGACCGGCGCACCGCGCAGCTTTGCCATCTGGATGGCATCCAGCGCACCCCGGGTGGACACATGGCACATGTGCAGGCGGGTCTGGTAGTATTCGCTCAGCCAGCAGTTGCGCACTGTCTCGATGTCCTCGGCCAGGCGGTAGTCCCACGGGCTGATCTCCATATCCTCGGCGTGGCTCATCACGGTGATGTCCTTCTGGGTGCAGATGGCGAACGCCCGTGCCATGGTAGCGTTGTCCTGCACGCCGTGGCCGTCCTCGGTGATGAACTTCACACTGGCAGGCAGGTTCTTCAGGTGGTCGATGCTTTTTCCGTCAAAGTTCTCGGTAATGGAAACGGTCTGATTCACATCGCACAGGCCCACTTCGGCGGCCTTCTGCTCCACCATGAACGCCTGTGCTGCCGACGAGCAGACCGGCTTTGTGTTGGGCATCAGGTTCACGAAGGTGTAGCCGCCGGCGGCTGCGGCGCGGCTGCCGGTCTCGATATCTTCCTTATACTCAAAGCCCGGGGTGCGCCAGTGGCAGTGCAGATCCACAAATGCAGGCAGCACGGTCAGCCCTCCGGCATCGATGACCGTTTCATTCTCTGCGGCCAGAGCTTCCAGCTCCTGCCCCACGGCGGCGATCTTGCCGTCCTTTACAAATATCTCAAGCGGTCTCCCCTCGGTGTTCACGGCGTTTACAAGCAGCATCGCAGTCCCCTCCTGATCGTATACGGTTTGCAGCGTTTTTTCGGTTTACGGGCAAAAAAAAACTTTTCCCCGCAAAGGGAAAAGTTCAGTTCACAAAAAAAGGAAACAACGAATCCACGGCAAAAGCGGCCGTGAACTGGTTTTTCAGTTTGAGGCTCATCGCACTGCACTGCATAATGTTGTCTCCTTCTTCCGGTTGTGTTCTTTTCGTATTATTTTAGCATAGAAACGCGAAATGTGTCAATGCTTCCCGGCCGAATTTGTTGCAAAAAGGTTTCGCGTTTCTTTACCGGAATTTTAGCTACTCTATCCAAAAGCGCCTTTTCCTGCCTGACGGCGGGTTAGCCGCGTCAATTCCTACCAGATCGCTGTACATTCTCTTCCGGGTGTGCTATTATAATAAGGTCCGAAAAGTTTGCCTGTGTTATCAGGCAGGAATCAGGAAAGAGAGGATTCCCATGGGTTTGTTGGATGATGCACGGAACATCCAGCGCAAGGACCCCGCCGCACGCAGTGTGCTGGAGGTCATTCTGCTGTATCCGGGCTTTCATATTCTGGTGTATCACCGCATTGCGCACTGGCTGTACCAGCATAAGCGCTTCTTCCTTGCACGCTGGGTCAGCCAGCACGGCCGCCGCCGCACCGGCATCGAGATCCACCCAGGTGCAGAGATCGGCAAGTGCCTGTTCATCGACCACGGCATGGGCATTGTGTTCGGCGAGACCACCGAGATCGGCGACAATTGCACCATTTATCATGGCGTGACACTGGGCGGCACCGGCAAGGACACCGGCAAGCGCCACCCGACCCTCGGCAACAACGTGCTGATCGGCGCGGGCACCAAGGTGCTCGGCCCGGTGTACATCGGCGATAATTCCCGCATCGGCGCAGGCAGCGTGGTGCTGCGCAACCTGCCCGCCAACTGCACCGCCGTGGGCGTGCCTGCCGAGGTGGTGCGCATCAACAACAAGGCTGTGAACCCGGCAGACGACCTCGACCAGCAGGACCTGCCGGATATCGTGGCGCAGCGCCTGACCGACCTCGACCGCCGTCTCGGCGTGCTGGAAAATATCGCCCAGGGCGACACCCCGCCCTCGGCCGAACAGATCGCATCGCGGCAGAAAAATCTGTAAACAGACAGCAAAGAACCCATCGGATACAACACACTGTATCCGATGGGTTCTTTTTTCAGCAGCGTCCGCCGCTGCACAGTTCCTTTACTTTTTGCACCGCAGCCGCCACAAGGCTGCTGATGGGCTGATCGGGCACGCCGACGATGTAGTTCTCACAGTGGTTCACCGGGATGAGCACCCGGGTGGCGTTGCTCTGACACACTGCCGTGGCCATGGCAGGCGTGATCTCGCCCAGCAGGGCATCTGCGATCACAATGCCGATGGGGCCCACGATGATATCCGCCCGGCGGCTGTTCACCACCACGGCGTTTTCCCCGGTGGCGGCGCGCTGAGCGCCTGCCTTCAGCATGGCATTCGCAGCCAGACTGTTGGTGCCCACCGCCGTGAGCCGGATGTCCGGGCACTGGGCGCTGAGGGCAGCCACAAGCTGTCTGCCGAGGCCGCCGCCCTGCCCGTCGATGACAAGCACATTCACCGGCTGCATCAGAAGTCGATCTCTTCAAGGCGCAGCAGAGCGATGATGTAGATCTTCACAGCTTCCAGCAGCTTATCGATGGGGGCAGACTCGTTTGCACCGTGCATCGGGCCGCCGAACTCCGGCAGGGGCAGGTCCACATGCTCGGGGCCGAAGCTGACTGCATAGGGGAAGTGGCGGGCATAGGTGCCGCCGCCCATGGTGAAGGGCTTGGCGTTCTCGCCGGTGACTTCATTGTAGGTGTTGATACAGGCCTGGATGGCAGGGCTGTCGGCTTCGATGTAGAACGGCTCGGCAACGGTCACATCCTGCAGCTCGGCACCGTCGCCCAGAGCAGCGCGGATCTGCTCGGCCATCTTCTCGCCGTTGGTGCAGGTGGGGAAACGGCTGTCCATGGTCTGGTAGATGCGGCCGTCCTGCATATAGATGCGGCCGCCGATGACGGTCAGCGGGCCAAAGGGGCCGTCGGCGCAGTTGATGCCCAGACCCTCGCCGGCGGTGGAAGCGTGCAGCTTGCTCACAGCCTGCAGATAAGCGCGCTCGGCGTCGTTGCACAGACCGTTGTCCAGCAGATAGTTCACCACCAGACCGATGGCGTTGACGGTGCCCTGCGGCATGGCGGCATGGCCGGCCTTGCCCCAGCCGCGGATGCGCACGCCGTCGCCTTCCGGCTCCAGCGTGATGTTGGGGGCATTCTTCAGCTTGGAGATGTCCGTCTTGACCAGAGCGCTTGCGCGGTCGGGCACAGCGTTGTTTGCCACACCGCCCTCAAAATCCATGATCACGCCGTTGCACACCGGGCTGACGATCTTGGCGCCGAACTGGCCCTTCTCGCCGTTGCACACCGGGAACTCCGCATCCGGGGTGAAGCAGAAGGCCGGAGCGGGATAGTTCTTCAGGTAGTAGTCCACATCCTGCATATGAGTCTCTTCGTTGTCGCCCACCAGCGCACGGATGGGGTAGCGCAGCTCATAGCCCTGCTCCTTGAGGAACTTCAGGGCGTACAGGGTGGCCACCATGGGGCCTTTGTCGTCGGCAACGCCGCGTCCCAGCAGCCAGCCGTCCTGGATGCGCATGGTGAAGGGGTCTGCCGTCCAGCCGTTGCCCACAGGCACCACGTCCACGTGGCAGATGGTAGCCAGATACTTTTCAGGGTCCTTACCGGCCAGCTCGGCATAGCCGATGTAGTTTTCGCAGTTGCGGGTAGCAAAGCCCATGCCTGCGGCCAGTTCCAGCGTCTTGTCCAGCGCAGCGCGGGGGCCTGCGCCGAAAGGTGCGCCCTCTTCCGGGGTGCCCTCCACGCTGTTGATGGCCACCAGAGCTGCAATATCCTTCAGGAGCTGCTCTTTGTTCTTTGCAATGAATGCGTCAATTTTCTGATTCAGTGCCTGATCCATGATCTTATCGTTCCTTTCTGTCCGGCCGCTTTCTGCTGCCGGGTTCAAAACACCTTTTTATTTTAGCACAGTCCGCAGCAAAATGCCATTGTCAATTGTTGTTTTTTGCCGGAGCGCAATGTTACCCCACGGCAAACAGGCTGCTCAGCGCGCCCAGCAATCCGGCGCTGGCCAGACCCATGATGATGCCCGCCAGCAGCACGCCGCCCATGCAGGCCTTGATGACATCCTTGAACTTCATGTCCAGAATGGAGCCTGCCAGCGTGCCGGTCCACGCGCCGGTGCCCGGCAGCGGGATGCCCACGAACAGCAGCAGCGCCACCACAAGGCCGCGGCCGGCCTTGGCTTCCAGTGCGCGGCCGCCTTTTTCGCCCTTGTTGATGCAGAAGCGGCAGAATGGCCCGATGAGGGGCTTATGGTAGCCCCAGATGAGGAACTTGCGGGCGAACAGATAAATGAACGGCACCGGGATCATATTGCCGATGACGCACACCAGATAGGTGGGCAGCACCGGCAGTCCCATGCCGAGGCCGATGGGGATGGCACCGCGCAGCTCGATGATGGGCACCATGGAGATGAAAAACACCAGCAGATAGTTCTTGAGCATAGGTTCTCCTTTACAGGTCGATGTCCAGCTCCACCGGGCAGTGGTCGGAGCCGAAGATCTCGTTGTGGATCTCCGCCGCGCGGATCTTATCCGCGATGCGGCGGGAGACAATGAAGTAGTCGATGCGCCAGCCTGCGTTCTTTTCCCGGGCATGGAAGCGGTAGCTCCACCAGCTGTACTTCACCTCTTCCGGGTGCAGCACGCGGAAGCTGTCGGCAAAACCAGCGTCCAGCAGCTCGGTCATTTTGGAGCGCTCCTGATCGGTAAAGCCTGCGCTCATGTGGTTGGTCTTATCGTTCTTGATATCGATCTCGCAGTGGGCAACGTTCAGGTCGCCGCAGAGGATCACCGGCTTTTTGGCGTCCAGCGCCAGCAGATATGCCCGGAAAGCGTCCTCCCACTCCATGCGGTAGTCCAGCCGCTTCAGGCCGTCCTGACTGTTGGGGGTGTAGCAGTTCACCAGATAAAACGCCGGGTATTCCAGCGTCAGAACCCGCCCCTCGTGGTCGTGCTGCTCGATGCCGATGCCCATGGTCACGGCCAGCGGCGTTTCCCGGCACCAGCAGGCCGTACCGGAGTAGCCCTTCTTTTCGGCGGAATAGGTGTATTCTGTGTATCCCTCCGGGGCAAAATCGGCCTGACCGGGCTGCATTTTGGTTTCCTGCACCGAGAAGATGTCGGCATCCAGCGCGGCAAAGCTTTCGGCAAAGCCGTGGGTCAGGCAGGCGCGCAGACCGTTGACGTTCCAGCTGATGAGTTTCATGCGATTCTCCTTTTATGTTATGCCTGATATTTGGTCTTCCATGCACCGCTGCCAAAGCGCAGTGCAAAACAGGTGACGCGGCAGATCCAGTCGATGACCATGGCAATCCACACGCCCACCGCGCCCCAGCCCAGACGGCTGCAGAGCAGGTAGCTGAATCCCAGACGCCACACCGCCATGCTGAGGATGGACACCACCATCGTAAACTTCACATCGTTGGCAGCGCGCAGGGCGTTGGGCAGCACAAAGGACGGCGACCACAGCAAGATCGCACAGGCGGCATGGATCTGCACCAGCAGCTCGGAGAGCACCATCGTCTCGCCGGACAGCGCATAGATGCCGATGAGCTTCGGCAGAAAGAGCAGGATCGCGCCGTTGGAAAGCGCCATGGCGATGTATGCCCACAGGGTCAGTTTGCGCGTATAGTAGATGGCCTGCTCATCGTCCCGGGCACCCACGCAGCGGCCCACCACCGTGATCATGGCCAGACTGATGGCCTTGCCCGGGATGACGCCCATGCCGTCCAGATTGTTGGCTACGGCATTGGCCGCGATCTGCACCGTGCCGAAGGTGGAGATCATGCTCACCACAAGGATGCGTCCGGCCTCGAACAGGCTGTTCTCGAACGCCGACGGGATGCCGATGCCGAGGATGCGTTTTGCCATCCGGCCGTCCAGACGGGTGGTCTTGGGCACCGTAAGGGCGTGGTTTTTCTGGTAGCACCGGCGCAGGATCAGGAACGCTGCCACCACGCGGGAGACCACGCTGGGCCATGCGACGCCGTCTACGCCCATTTTCAGGCCGAAGATGCACACCGCATTGCCCACAATGTTGATGATGTTCATCAAAAAGCTGATCTGCATGGAGATTTTGGAGTCGCCCATGCTGCGGAACAGCGCCGCGCCGCCGTTGTACAGCGCCAGGAACGGGTAGCTCAGCGCGATGATCTTCAGGTACAGCACACTGGCGTCCAGCACGTCGGTATCAATGGAGCCGTAGCACAGCCGGATCATGGGCCGGGCAAAGAGAAAACAGAACGCGCCCACCGCGAGGCCGAACACACCGCTGAGCAGGATCAGCTGGCCGGCGCTCTCATTGGCGTCCTTCTGTTCTTTTGCGCCCAGAAACTGGCTTACCACCACCGCGCCGCCGGTGGCCAGCGCCGCAAACAGCACGATGATGAGGTTGTTGATCATATCCACAAGGCTGACGCCGGAAATGGCAGCCTCGCCGCAGCGGGAAACCATCATGGTATCCGCCATGCCGACGGTCACTTCCAGCAGCTGTTCCACCAGCAGCGGGCCGGTAAGCACCAGCAGTTCCTTCTGGGTAAACAGCGGTTTGCGCCCGCCGAACAACGGCGCTTTCTTTACGCCGGCTGTCTGTTCTGACATTCAAATGCTCCTTTCCCGGCACCGGGCCGACCTGCCCGCGCACCCTCCTGTCTGCTCACAGAACGCAGACTTTCCAGTATGTATCCATCTTAGCACACCTGTCTGCTCTTGTAAAGAATTGTCGCATCCTTAACGTTTTTGCCCCGGCCGGGCCTGTTCCCGGCACATTTTATGCTTGTTCGTCAGTTTGCTGGGAACTTTTCGTTAAATTTGTGCGTTTCACCAAAAATCCTTCTTTTCGGACGTCTTTTGGTGAAAAATCGAAAAAAGGGCTTGTATTTTTCTTTCAAACGTGGTATGTTGTATCCAACAAGGGCTTATCGTTGGATACATGATTCTCCCGAGCGGTTTTCGCTCACCTGTCCCGGGCCTTTGTTTTTTAAACTGCTATTTTCTTCATTTACCTTCTTATCATTTACCCTGCCTGCCCCGCAAGGGGCAAGAAAAGCGATGACCCAACCTGCACGGGTCACCGCTTTTTCTTTTTGTTGTCTTCGGTTGTCCGGGGCAGCGGCACTCAGCCGTTTGCGGTCAGGGCGCGGAAGGCCGTGCGCACATCGCCGGAAAAATACAGCGTGCCCAATGCGCACACCGGGCCGGTGCCGCCCAGCTCCACAGCCCGTGCCACACCGGCTTCAATGCTGCCGGCAGCTTCTGCCGTGCAGCCGTAAGCCCGGATATGCTCAGCCAGTGTTTCAGCCGGCATGGCGCGGGGCGTGTGGGCCGCCACAGTGACGAACCGCACTGCCAGCGGAGCCAGCAGGGAAAGCATCTCGTCCACGTCCTTGTCCGCCATGATGCTGACAAGGAACACGAACTTCTGCCCGGGGAAGCGGTCTTTCAGGCTCTGCACCGTGGCCCGCATACCGTGTGCGTTGTGGCTGCCGTCCAGCAGGAAGGCCGGGTCGTGCCGCAGCAGTTCAAAGCGGCCTGGCCAGCTCACCGTTTCCAGACCGGTGCGGATGGCGCTTTCCGGAATGTTCCAGCCATGGGCACGCATTGCCCGCAGGGCGGTGATGGCCAGCGCTGCATTGCGGGGCTGGTAGCTGCCGATAAGGGGCAGATGCACCCCGTCCAGACCGTCAAAGTCAAATTCCACCGCGTCGAGGTTTCCACCATCGAAGTGCAGTTTGTTGAAATCCACCTCGGCCAGCTCTGCGTGCTTTTCTGCTGCCACCCGGCGGATGACGGCATCCGCTTCCGGCGCACCGCCGTAGCTCACCACCGGGCAGCCTTCCTTGATGATGCCGGCCTTTGCCGCGGCGATATCCGCCAGCGTGGGGCCAAGCTCCTTCACATGATCCATGCCAAGCGCTGTGATGACAGCACACGCCGGAGTGTCGATGACGTTGGTGGAGTCCAGCGTGCCGCCAAGGCCCACCTCCAGCACCACGATGTCGCATTTCTGCTGTGCAAACCAGAGCATCCCCAGCGCGGTGATGATCTCGAACTCGGTGGGTACATCGTCCATAGCGTCGGCGGCAGGCCGGATCTGTTCCACCAGCCGCACCAGTGCTTCGTCCGGGATCTGTTCGCCATTCACCTGAATGCGCTCGTTGAAGCGGTTGATGAAGGGCGAGGTGTACAGACCAACTTTATACCCCGCCGCCTGCAGGCAGGAGGCCATCATGGCGGCGGTGCTGCCCTTGCCGTTGGTGCCCGCAATGTGGACGAATTGCAGCTGTTTGTGCGGGTCGCCCAGTGCGGCCAGCAGGGTACGGGTGCGGGTCAGGCCGGGCTTATGCCCCGCCCATTGCACCGCGTGGATGTATTCCATTGCCTGTTCGTAGTTCATCAAAACACCTTCTTATTTTTTTGCCAGTTTCATCAGGCTGCGGTTTTCCAGCAAAATGCGCAGCAGCACCGTATTTACGGCGCTGAGGATCAGCGCATTGGGGATGCGCACCGCCAGCGTTGCCCACGGGTAGCCGTAGAAAATGCGCAGCGCCATGGAGGTGATGACCATGGAGCCGACAAAGTGGCCCAGCAGTACGCTGATCTGCAGCCGCAGACCCAGACGCATCTCGGGCAGCTTTTGCCATGCAAGCCCCGCCGCAAAGCCGATGGCCCCGGCGCCCAGCGTGATGAGCGGGTTGATGGCGTAGCCGGACAGCACGCCGCCGATGAGGTCCGCCACCGCACCCACGGCGAAGCCGGCTCCCGGGCCGAACAGCAGCGCCGCCAGCAGCACCGGCAGGCTGCCGAGATTGAACCGTACAAAGCCGGTGGAGATGCTCAGCACCCGGCTGAACACGATGCTCATGGCCGTGAGCAGGGCCAGCATGGTCAGGTTGCGGACCGAAGTTTTGGGGTTGTTCATATCAACTGTCCTCCTTAAATAAGGAATACCGGGGCGGACAACACAAACGCCCTCCCCTGTGACAAACCGCACAAAGGAGGGCGTGAATCCAACAACTTTCACTTCCGGGCGGGACGGCAGGCCGTCTCGCCTGCACCCAAGTCCATGCAGCAGCGGGATGCAGATCCTGCACCGCGGGTACACCTTCGTCCACAGCACAACTCCCCGTTGATGCGGCACTTAACGCGCAGGATCTTACTCTGTTGATAGTGTCATTATATTCCTTTTTTGCCCGGCTTGCAATCGCTCAAACAGACAGCTTTGCTAAATTGTTGTCCTGATTTTTAGCAGTTGTGCATAGTAGTGTGCCTTTTCTCCCGCCGTTCCCCTTTTCTTTTGGGGCAGAACGTGGTAAGATGAAGCTGACTTTAAATGTGGAGGTCTCTCCCGGAAAGGAATGTTCCCCGATGAAATTCAGTGAAATGACCTATACCCGCCCGGACATCGACGCCCTGCTGACCCGCTGCAAGGAGCTGGCTGCAAAGGCCGCTTCCGCCCCGGACGGCGACGCTCTGGTAAAGCTCTACTATGAGCAGAGTGAGGCTTTTGCGGAGTACAACACCGCTTCGCAGCTGGCCAATATCCACTACACCTGCGACACCCGCGACGCCTACTGGAAAGCCGAGCAGGATTTCTTTGATGCCAACGGCCCCGCTGTAACCAACGCCAGCGTGGAGATCAGCCGCGCCTTCCTCGCCAATCCCCATGTGGACGCCCTGACCAAAGCCTTCGGCACTACCTGTGTAGCCGGCATGAAGAACGCCGTGCTGGGCATGGATGACCGCACCGTGGAGCTGCAGCAGCAGTTCAACGCGCTGGTAAGCAAGTATCAGCAGGTCTACGGCGGTGCACTGGTGGAGCTGGACGGCAAGCAGCTCACCATCCCGCAGCTTGGGCCTTATAAGGAAGATCTGGATCCTGCCGTCCGCCGCGCCGCCTACGAGGCCGAAGCCGGTTACTTCGACGCGCACCGCGCCGAGCTGGACGAACTGTACGGCCAGATCGTGCAGAACCTGAACCAGCAGGCAAAGGTTCTGGGTTACAAGGACTACAGCGAGCTTTCCTATGTGCGGATGAACCGCATCGGCTACGGCGCCAAGGAGATCAAAGCCTTCCGCGATCAGGTGGCAAACGACGTGGTGCCCCTGCTGCAGAAGGTCATGGCCATGCGTGCAAAGCGCACCGGTATCGAACACCCCACCTTCACCGACCTGCCCGTCATGTTCAAGGACGGCAACCCGAAGCCCATCCCCGGCTACAAGGCCCGCATGGACGCCGCCCGCACCATGTACCATGAGCTCAGCCCGGAGACCGCAGAGTTCATCGATTTCATGCAGGACAACGAACTGTTCGACGTGGAGAGCCGCCCCGGCAAGATGTCCGGCGGCTATATGACCAGCCTGCCCAGCTACAAGGCTCCCTTCATTTTTGCCAACTGGAACAACACCTCCGGCGATGTGGACGTGCTGACCCACGAGTGCGGCCACGCCTTTGAGGGCTATGTGGCCGAGCGCGACCCGGAGGTGCCTGCCGATCTGGAATGCCCCGGCATGGAAAGCGCCGAGATCCATTCCATGGCCATGGAGTTCCTCACCGCGCCGTGGCACCACCTGCTGTTCGGCAAGGACACCGATAAGTACGCCCTGCTTCACGCTGAGGACAGTTTTGTATTTCTGGCCTACGGGTGCGAGGTGGACGAGTTCCAGCACATCATGTACCAGAACCCGGACCTGACCCCCGACCAGCGTAATGCCGAGTGGCTCAAGCTGGAAAAGAAGTACCGCCCGTGGATCGATTTTGACAACCTGCCCTTCTACGGCCGCGGCGCCGGGTGGCAGCGCCAGCTGCACATCTACGAGTGCCCCTTCTACTATATCGATTACTGCCTGTCCACCATGGCTGCACTGCAATTCTTCCTGCTGAGCCTTACCGACCACAAGGACGCATGGGAGCGCTACCTGCGCCTTGTGCGCCGGGCCGGCCTTGCCAGCTACACCGAGCTGCTTGAGACCGCCGGGTTGAAGGTGCCGTTCGAAGACGGCAGCATCAAGGGCATCGCACAGCAGATGACCGACTGGCTGGAAGCACATCAGGTATAATTTCCGATTCTTCCTGTCATTTCGATGCAAAAAAGCATTTCACGATTTTTTCTTGTTTCTACGGACAAAATCTGATATACTTCAAGAAAGAGCATTCTATTTTGTCAGATCGAAAGGAGCTTCTCATGAAATCGGCCGGATCCTTCAAGCGCGTCCTTGCTGCCCTGTGCACCGCCGCCATCCTGATGGGCGGCGTTTCCGCCTTTGCCCTGAGCCCCGCTCTTCCGGACGAGCCTGCATCGGCAGAGCTTTCTGTGACCAACGCGGTGTCGGAGGCGCAGCTGCGCTCTGCCCTGTCCAAGTTCACTGTCACCTATGACAGCGAGGCCGAGGGCTGGCAGATCGATTCTCCCTACGAGGAGGCCAGCATGGAAAAGGCCTCCTGCGGTCTGTACCCCTACCTGTTCGTTACCAACGATGATCCCACCGTGTATCTCAGTCTGGGCATGACCTACTTCGGCAATAAAAAGCTGGACATGAAATCTGTTCGGGTAGAGACCGAGGATAACTACTACGATTTCACCTGTGATGAAGAGTTCATCGGCGGCTACGACAACGACCTCAAGGCATGGTTCGCCTATGAGCTGTTCGATATGGACGACGAGACCAGCTGGCTGAACGAGTGGCTTGCCGCCAAGAGCGTCACCGCCACCTTTACCGGCAGGGACGGCTCCACCAAGACCTACACCCTGACCAAGGACAACCTGCAGGCCATCCGCGACATCCTGAACGCCTACGACACCCTGCTTGGTTCCGACGTTTCCACTGCACGTGTCGTGCTGCGCAGCCTTGTAAAGTAAACATTATCTGCTTACAGCAAAAGCCCCCGGAACGGTGTGAAACGTTCAGGGGGCTTTGTGTTATGCCTTATTCAGGTTCAGGCACTTCTCTTACAGGTTGAAGTAGCGCTTTGCGTTGTCGAAGCAGATGCCCTTGACGATCTTCTCCAGAGCCTTCTCGTCGTTGGGATACTCGCC
>CAKSZM010000033.1 GCA_934525735.1 uncultured Faecalibacterium sp.
TGGAGCTTTTTTCGTTCCTGACCTCTTGCATCCGGGCACCGGGTGCGGTATCCTTATAAGATAAGAAGGTTTTCACCAGCGAACCGGGGGAGGGGACAGCCATGGACGCAGACGAGATCCGCATTCTGTTGGGAGACAACATTTTTGAGCGCGCAAAAAAGTACCGCAAGCGCATCCAGCAGAGCACCTGCACCACCAACGAGGACGGCGTGCGCCATCTCTCGGCCATGGTGCTGGGCAGCGGCGGAAGCTGCTATTATACACAGGCATGGCTGCGGGAAAACGGCAGCTTCGTCAGCGCGTCCTGCAGCTGCCCCTACAACCAGAACGGCGACGGCACTTACTGCAAGCACATCGGTGCCCTGCTGCTGGAAGATGCCGCCCAAAATGGAGAAGGCACACCCCCGAAAAAGCTGGACGAGATCGCGGGCGTGGTGCGCGGAGCAGGCAATCTGCCGCCCGAGCCTACCCGGAAGGACAGCTACGCTTCCGGGCTGGAAATGCTCTTCGGCCGCAAATGGCACGGCGATGCCCCCGCCACCGACTACGAAGCCCGCAAGCTTCTGGAGACCTACAAAGAAGCTGCGCTGGAAGACCTCGGCGGCGCGGACGCGCCGCAGCGCACCGGCTTTGCCCGGCTGGAACCGGAGCTGACCCTGCTCCCCGATACCCTGCCGTGGCTGCGGCTGCGCATCTCGGACGGCGGACGACAGTATGTGGTCAAGAGTATCCCGAATCTGCTGGAAGCTGTTGAGCACGGCAAGACAGTCAGCTACGGCAAGGCGCTGGCCTTTGTGCACCGGTGGGATGCATTCGACCCGGAAGCACAGCAGCTTTTGCAGCTGCTGCGCCGTCAGGTGAGCGCGAAGCAGAGTCTTGACCGGGAGGCTGTGCGGGTGTACGGCGGAGCCGAGCGCGGCCCGGCGGGCGGCATGGGGCTGACCGGCGAAATTTTTGACGCGCTGGTGCAGATGTATGAGCATACCGGATTTTTGGGCGGGTACGAACTGCGGGAAGGCCTGCCCACGGTCACCATCGCGGTGGAGCGCCGCCGGGGCGGCGTGCAGGTGGAGGGCGACCCGGCTCTTTGCAGCGTGCAGGGGTTGGACTACGACTATCTGTTCACAGAAGATACCCTCTGGCGGCTGCAGCGGCCCGGGTGTGAGCGGATCTTGCCGGCGCTGCAGGCACTGAGCGGAAAAAGCCTGTTCTTCACCAGCGCGGACGCATCGGCGTTCTGCAGCTATGTGCTGCCGGAGCTGGGCGGTAAGCTGAACATCGTGGACCCGGACCGGCTGCTGCTGAACCAGATCCCGCTGGAACCGGTGGTGCAGTTCTATCTGGATGCGCCGGACAACACCCGCATCGAGGCCCATGCCGAGTTCCTTTACGGTGAGGACCGTGTCACGCCTTTTGGCCCGGCGCCGGCGGGCCTGCTGCGGGACGTCCGGGCCGAGAGCCGCGCCCGGAAGCTGCTGTCCGCGTATCTGCAGCCCGGCGTGGACGGCAACCCGGACGTATACGGCACCGCTAACGAAGAGGAAATTTATCAGCTGCTGGAAGAGGGCATCCCGGCGTTGATGGCCGAGGGCGAAGTCTACCTGACCGATGCCTTCCGCAATCTGCAGGCAGCGCCGCCCCGCATCACGGTGGGGGTCTCGGTGCACGGCAGCGTGCTGGATCTGGAAGTGGACACCGGCGAATTTCCGGTGGGCGAGCTGAAGGAGCTGCTGAAGTCCCTGCATCAGAAAAAACGCTACCACCGCCTGCGGGACGGACGTCTGCTGCGGCTGGACAACAGTCTGGAAGGACTGGACGAGCTGAACGATACGCTGGAACTTTCGGATGCAAAGCTGAAAAACGGCCATGCCGAACTGCCGCTCTACCGTGCCCCCAGCCTGGACTGGGCGCTTTCGGGGCAGAACAGCCTGCGCTTCAACCGGGACGATGCGTTCCGGCGCATCAGCCGCAGTTTCCACGCCGTGAAGGACAGCGAATATACCCCGCCGGGATCCCTGTACAGCATCCTGCGCAAATACCAGCGGGACGGCTACCGCTGGCTGCGCACGCTGGACGGCTACGGCATGGGCGGCATCCTTGCCGACGACATGGGTCTGGGCAAGACGGTGCAGGTGCTGAGCTACCTGCTGGCCATGAAAGAGGGCGGACAGGCGCTGCCCAGCCTCATCGTCTGCCCGGCTTCGCTGGTGCTCAACTGGCAGGAAGAATGCAAAAAATTCACCCCGCAGCTTGCCTGCATCGCGGTGGACGGCGACGCCGCCCGCCGCGCCGAGCTGGCAAAGCAGTGGGTGGATGCCGACCTTGTCGTCACCAGCTACGACCTGCTGCGCCGGGATGAGGAACTTTACAAGGAACAGCAGTTTTACGCCTGCATTCTGGACGAGGCGCAGGCCATCAAGAACCACACCACCCAGAAGTATAAGGCAGTCTGCGGGGTGAACAGCAAGGTGCGTTTTGCCCTCACCGGCACCCCGGTGGAGAACCGTCTGGGCGAATTGTGGAGCATTTTCTCCTTCCTGATGCCGGGCTATCTGCCGCCCTACCGCACCTTCTGCGCCCGGTTCGAAAAGCCCATCGTGCAGGAGAACGACAAGGACGCTCTGCGGCGGCTGAACCAGCTCACCGGGCCGTTCATCCTGCGGCGCATGAAATCCGAGGTGCTGAAGGAACTGCCGCCCAAGACCGAGAACATCCACCGCATTGAGCTGGACACCGACCAGCGCAAGCTCTACCTTGCCGCCGTGGTGGATGCCCGCGAAAAGCTGCGGGCAGCAAAACCTGAGGACAAGATGGCGGTGTTTGCGGTGCTCATGCGCCTGCGGGAGATCTGCTGCGACCCGCGCCTTGTGGCGGACAACTGGGAGGGCGGAAGCGCCAAGCTGGAAGCCTGCATGGAGCTGGTGACGGCTGCCGTGGAAGGCGGCCACCGCATCCTGCTGTTCAGCCAGTTCACCTCCATGCTGGAGCTGCTGGCCAAGCGGCTGGACGAAGCGGGCATGAGCCACTTTACCCTGCAGGGTTCCACACCCAAGCCCGTGCGCGCCGAGCTGGTGCGCCGGTTCAACAGCGGGGAAGCGGATGTGTTCCTCATTTCGCTGCGGGCGGGCGGCACCGGATTGAACCTGACGGCGGCGGATATCGTCATCCACTACGACCCGTGGTGGAACGTGGCAGCGCAGAATCAGGCCACCGACCGCGCCTACCGCATCGGCCAGCAGAACCCGGTGCAGGTGTACAAGCTCATCGCACAGGACACCATCGAGGAAAAGATCGTGGAGCTGCAGCAGGCAAAACAGGACCTTGCCGAGACGGTCACAGGCTCCGCCGACGGGGCCATCCTCTCCATGAAGCCGGAAGAACTGCTGCATCTGCTGGAAACACAATAAAGGGGGATTTTGTATGAAAGTCTGGGATCTGCACTGTGATACCCTCAGCGAGCTGCGAAAAGCGGAAAACGCAGGCAAACCGAAGCGCTTTTTGCACAACGATCTGCATATTGATCTTGAAAAATTACAGAAAGGCGATTACATGCTGCAGTGCTTTGCGGCATTCATGAATCTGGGCGACGAAACGCCCGGCGCGGACCCGTTGGTGACGGCGCTGGAAGAAATCGACCAGTTCAAGCGCATCATGGCGGCGTATCCGGATGCCATTGCCCCGGTGTACACGGCGGCGGACATCCGCAAGAATGCCGCAGCCGGAAAGATCAGCGGAATGCTGACCATTGAAGAAGGTGCCTGCTGCAAGGGCAGTCTCGGCGTGCTGCGCCGGATGTATGAGCTGGGCGCGCGCATGATGACCCTGACCTGGAACCACGAAAACGAGCTTGCCAGCCCGCAGCGGAACGCAGGCGGCGTGCTGGTGCCGCAGACCGAAAAGGGACTGACCGAAACCGGCTTTGCCTTCCTCGCCGAGATGGAGCGCCTGCACATGATCGTGGACGTGAGCCATCTTTCGGATAAAGGGTTCTGGGATATCGTGGAGCACGGCACCCGCCCCTTTGCGGCCAGCCACTCCAACTGCCGGGCACTGGCACCCCACACCCGCAACCTGACCGACGAGATGATCCGCGCCCTTGCGGAAAAAGGCGGCATTGCGGGGCTGAACTACTACGCGCCTTTCCTCGATGCCGACCCCACCCGCCCGGAACGCTGCCGCAGCACCGTGGAGCTGATCGCCAAACACGCCGCCCACTATAAACAGCTGGGCGGTGCGCAGATGATCGCCCTTGGCAGCGACTTTGACGGCATCGACGGCCCGCACCAGCTGGAAAATGCATCCTTCCTGCCCATGCTGGCCGATGCCCTGCGCAAAGAGGGCTTTACCGAGGACGAGGTGGAAGGCATCTATTTCCGCAACGCCATGCGATTCTTTGAGGAAAATTTGTAATATTAACGGAGAAATTGCCGATATGGATCAGAATATGACGCTGGAAAAGCGCATCGCCGCCGAGCTGTACTGCTATCAGGGCAGGATGAGTGTCTTTGCGGACGACCTGCAGGGGCACACCGTAGAGATCGGCGCGGATGAGGAATTTGAAACGGCTTCCACCATCAAGGCGTTCATTCTGGCTGCGCTGTACCTGCAGGCGCAGCGGGGCAAAGCGGATCTTGACGAAGAGATCGCCTACGAACAGAGCCAGTTCGTGGACGGCAGCGGCATGCTGCGTGCCCTGGGCGTGGGCGCAAAGCTGAAGGTACGGGATACCGCCACCATGATGATCATCTGCTCGGACAACATCGCCACCAATATGATCATCGATTATCTGGGGCTGGACACCATCAACGCCTGCATCCGGGAGCTGGGCTTTGCACACACCGTGCTGCACAACCCGCTCCACTTCGACCGCTACCGGAAGCTGGGCACCACGACGCCCCGGGACTATGCGGCGCTGTTTGCCCGCATCGCAAAGGGGCGGCTCGTCAGCCCGGAGGCCAGCGCTGCAATGCTCGCCATCCTGCGCCAGCAGCACTACAACACCATGCTGACCCACGATTTCCCGCAGTATTATCTGGACTGCGAGGAGACCGGTGCCCCGGAACTGATCTGGGTGGCCAGCAAAAGCGGCAGCATGAACGCCTGCCGCAACGACGGCGGCATCGTGCACACGCCCTACGGGGAGTATGTCATCGTGCTGATGAACAAGGATTTTCACGATATCATCGAGTATAACGAGCACCCGGCCATGGTCTACGGTGCGCGGGTCTCGCGGATGATATTGGATCAGATACTTGCCTGCGAAGGAAAACTTTATCTGGACTGAACGTAAAATACAGAGGGAATTATGACGGAAGGTATATCGATTGGGGGACCGATGCTGCTGTTTCTGATGGCAATGACCGGTTTTGCAGGTTTTGTGGACTCGGCAGCCGGTGGCGGCGGTCTGATCAGTCTGCCGGCGTACCTGTTCAGCGGGATGCCGGTACATCTGGCCTACGGAACCAACAAGCTCAGCGCGGCCTGCGGCACGACCTTTGCAACGGCAAACTTTTTCCGCAGCGGTGCCATGAATGTCCCGGTAGGGCTTCTGGCGGCAGCGGGCAGTTTTGCCGGGAGCGCACTGGGTGCGCATATCGTGCTGCTGATCTCGGATAAAGCGCTGCGCACAATGATGTTCGTCATCCTGCCGGTGGCAGCGGTGGTGATCCTGTGGCGGCGCAAGCTGCCGGACGAGAACCGGGACGACGGCTTGTTCACCCCGCGCAAAGCGGCGCTGGCGCTGGCCATCGGCCTTGGCATCGGCCTGTACGACGGACTGTTCGGCCCGGGCACGGGCACCTTTGCCATCATCGCCTTTACCGCGCTGATGGGTTTTGATCTGCGCACGGCGGGCGGCAATGCCAAGGTGCTGAACCTTGCCAGCAACTACGCCAGTCTCATCACCTATCTGCTAGGCGGCATGGTGGTGTTTTCGGTGGGGATTCCCTGCGCGATCAGCGGCATTGCAGGCAACCTGCTGGGGTCGCACTTTGCGCTCAAAAAGGGCGCGGGCTTCATCCGCCCCATGATGCTGGCGGTGCTGGTGCTTTTGCTGGGCAAGCTGCTCTCGGACGCGGTGCTGTGAAACGCAAAAACGCCCTGTGCGGGAAAGCACAGGGCGTTTCGTACGGATAGCTTAGTTGAGGGAGAGGTCTTTGTCAAAGAACGCAAGCCCGAAGGCGCCGGGGCCGGCGTGGGTGCCGATGACGCAGCCGATCTGCCGCACCAGCGGGGCGGAAAGGTGCAGGTTGTCGCGGAAGTAGTTCTCGATGGGCTGCACCTCGCGGAGATTGGAGGAGTAACCGGCCAGCGCGGAAAACTCCGGATGGATGCCGCCCAGCTCCTCGATCTTTTTGAACAGAGCCACATATGCGCCGGGCAGGCCGCGGGCCTTGCCGGCCATGGCCACCTTGCCCTCCTTGATGGTGATGAGCGGCTTGATACCCAGCATCCCGCCGGCCACCGCCACAGCGGCGGGCAGGCGGCCGCCCTTGCGCAGATACTTCAGATCGTCGATGGCGGCCACGAGGTGCAGGTGCTCCTTGGCGTGCTCCAGATCGGTGGCGATCTGCACCAGCGTCTTACCGGCATCCCGCAGATGCACGGCCAGCCGCACCAGCAGCCCTTCGCCCAGACAGACATTTTCAGAATCCACGAACAGGACGTTGTCCACATTGACAAGGTCGGCGGCCAGCTTTGCGCACTGGCAGGTGCCGGACAGCTCATGGGACAGGAAGATGCCCAGCACTTCGTCCCCGGCGGAAGCGGCCTGTTGATAGAACTGCTCGAACAGTTCCGGGCTGGGCTGGCTGGTGGTGGGCAGCTTGCGGCAGCTGCTCAGGATCTCATAGTATTCGCTGGGGGTCATGTCGATGCCGTCCCGCAGGACGGTGCCGTCCTCCAGCGTCACGTTCAGGGGGATTACGGTCACGCCCAGCTGCGCTGCCTCTTCGGGCAGGATGTCGGACGCGGAATCGGTGAGAATGCGAATCATAAAATACCTCCGGTTTTCCGGTGAAAAACAGTTTTTGCAAAATAACCGACCGTTTTTTGAAAACGGTCGGGGAACATTATACCAGAACCGGAAGGGAAAAGTCAATTGCCTGGGATGAATTTGCATCGTCGGAACGCAAAATCCTTGCGCGGAAGCGGTTTTGTGTGGTAAGATAGTGGCCAAAGACCACACAGCGGGGGAGGGCAGGCCATGGAGCAGAACACGCAGAAGGCAAAAACAGCGGCACTGCTGGCGGCTTTCGGCTGCGCGCTGGCGTACCTGCTGGCCTGCAAACTGCTGGCGGCGGTGCTGCCTGCCCCTGCGGGCGATGCCCGGGCACTCAGCTTTGCGCATCACTGCGTGCTGGCCCCGGCGGCGGAAGAGCTGGTGTTCCGGGGCGCGGTGCAGCGTCTGGCGCGGCCTCTTGGCCGGAAAACCGCGGTTTTGCTGCAGGCGGTGCTTTTTGCGCTGCAGCACGGCAGCCCGGCGGCAGCGGCGTGGGCGCTGGTGTGCGGCCTCGGCCTTGGGTGGCTGGCCGACCGCACCGGGCGCGTCTGGCCCGGGATGCTGCTGCATACACTGAATAATCTGCTGGTTTTGGCGGCAGGATAAACGAGGAAAAACGATGACCGATTTTGAACTGATGGGCGCCGCGCTGGAAGAAGCCCGCAAGGCGGCGGCGCTGGGCGAGGTGCCGGTGGGGGCTGTGGTGGCACGGAACGGCGAGATCGTTGCCGCTGCCCACAACACCCGCGAGACCGAAAAAAATGCCCTCCACCATGCGGAGCTGCTGGCCATCGATGCCGCCTGCAAGGCGCTGGGCGGCTGGCGGTTGTGGGAGTGCGAACTGTTCGTCACACTGGAGCCCTGCCCCATGTGCGCCGGAGCCATCATCAACAGCCGCATCCGGCGGGTGGTGTACGGCGCGGCCGACACCAAGGCGGGCTGCTGCGGCAGCGTGACGGATCTCTTCGCCATGCCCTTCAACCACCACCCGAAGGCGGAAAGCGGCCTGCGGGCGGAGGAAGCGCAGGTGCTGCTGCAGACCTTCTTTCAGGAGCTGCGGGTGCGGCTGGCGTCAAAACCAAAGTGGAAACCGCCCCGGAACCCCGCCGAGAATATGAAAAAATCGTAAAAAAGTGGAAGCTGCGTGAAAAAAGAGGCAGCTTCCACTTTCTTTTTTCGACGGATTGTGCTATATTATTTAATGGTGCTTTGTCGAAACCCATCTTGAATGTCCGCCCGTCACGCCGAGCACCGGACTTTGACCGGAGAGAGAATGGACGCTGACAGGGACGGCGATGGACTGCGGCAGCACCTCCTGTGCTTTGCGGCGCAGAGACTACGACAGGAGGACAGCACTCTTGTACGAAGACGAATTTGAACTGACTTTCAATATGCCGGAGGACGACCCTGCCCCGCTGGAACCGGCGGCGCAGCCGAAACCGGCCCCTGCGGCACCCGCTGCAGAGGAGCCGACCCGGGTCGTCGTTCTGGAAAAGGTCCCGGAGCCGCCTGCACCGCCCCCTGCACCGGCAGAGGAAGCCCCGGCTCCGCAGCCGGAACCGCCTGCGGCCTGCAGGGACCGCACGGTGCTGATCTCCGGCGGCGACCGGGGCATCGGCGCGGCAGCGGCCCGGGCATTTTACCGGGCGGGGTACCGCGTGGCCATCCTCTACCACTGCAACGCCGAAGCGGCGGACGCTTTGCAGAAGGAGCTGCCGGGCGTCACCGCCGTCCAGTGCGATGTGGCGTCCCGCGCCAGCTGCGAGCTGGCGTTCCGCGCCGCCGAACAGGCGCTGGGCCGGGTGGATGTGCTGGTGAGCAATGCGGGCATCGCCCAGCAGAAGCTGTTCACCGACATCGCCCCGGACGAGTGGCAGCGGATGCTGGATGTGAACCTGACCGGCGCGTTCAACCTGTGCCAGCTGGCACTGCCGGGCATGATCCGCCGCAAGGCCGGGCGCATCCTGACCGTGAGCAGCATGTGGGGCCAGACCGGCGGCAGCTGCGAGGTGCATTATTCGGCGGCAAAGGCGGGGCTCATCGGCCTGACCAAGGCGCTGGCAAAAGAAGAAGGCCCCAGCGGCATCACGGTGAACTGCGTGGCGCCCGGGGTCATTGAAACCGACATGATGGCAGCATTTACCGCCGAGGACAAGGCTGCACTGGCCGAGGAGACCCCTGTGGGGCGTCTGGGCAGTGCGGACGAGGTGGCTGCGCTGCTGGTGTTCCTGGCAGACGAAGGAGCCGGATACATTACCGGACAGGTGTTCGGTGTGAACGGAGGACTTGTGATCTGATGCACGGGAACCGCTTATATTATGATTTTCCCCGGAGCGAGAAGGAGAGAGCAAAATGGGCATGACTTTAAAAGAACTGTTGACGAAAGGCGAGGGCACTATTTCGGCCAAGGAGGCCAAGGCGCTGGCCACACAGTGCAGAATGGATGAGGAAACGCTCTATACCCTTCTGGAAGAACGCGGGATCAAGGTGATGGAAGAGGACACCGAGCCGAGCCTGGATGTGGAAGGCATCATGGCCGAGGTGGAGAACGCCGAGAACAACAACGATGATCTGGGTCTTTCCGATGACGGCGAGGACGATCAGAGCGAGGAGAACCCCGCAGACCTGAAAGCCGCCATGGACGAGCTGCTGGACGACCCCGTGAAGAACTACCTGAAGCAGATCGGCCAGATCCCGCTGCTGAGCGCCGAGCAGGAAGTGGAGCTGAGCCGCCGCATCCATGCGGGTGCCGAGGCTGCGCACATCCTGCAGGCCGACCGCCAGAAGTACGGCGGCCCCGAGTACATCAAGAAGAACAGCGCCCGCTTCTCGTTTGAAGAGGACGAGAACAGCCGCAGCTATACCGAGGACCTGGACGACGAGGGCAACGAGAAACCCAGCGAGGACGCTGATGAGAAAGCTGCAGAGGAAGAAGCCATGGAGGCTGTGGAAAACGGCCCCCTGACCGACGAAAAGCGTGCAGAGCTGCTCAAGACCCGCCGCGACGGCCTGAATGCCCGCCGCAGCCTGAGCGAGGCAAATCTGCGTCTGGTGGTGTCCATCGCCAAGAAGCACGTGGGCCACAATCTGGCGTTCCTGGATCTGATCCAGGAGGGCAACATCGGCCTGATCAAGGCGGCCGAAAAGTTTGACTGCGACCGCGGCTTCCGCTTCTCCACCTACGCAACCTGGTGGATCCGTCAGGCCATCACCCGCGCCATCGCGGATCAGGCCCGCACCATCCGCATCCCGGTGCATATGGTGGAGACCATCAACCGCATGCGTCAGGCCACCAACCAGCTGGTGTACCAGAACGGCCACGAGCCGACCCCCGAAGAGCTGGCAAAGGCCATGGACATGAGCGTGGAGCGCGTGCGCGAGATCCAGCGCATGGCGCAGGAACCCGCCAGCCTGGAAAGCCCCGTGGGCGAGGAAGAGGATTCCTCTCTGGGCGACTTCGTGGCCGACGAGAACGCTGAGGCTCCCGGCAAGGCAGCCGACCGCGCCATGGTGGCGCAGCAGATCAATCTGGCGCTCAAGAGCCTGACCCCCCGTGAGGAAAAGGTCATCCGCCTGCGCTTTGGTCTGGACGACGGCCGCCCCCGCACGCTGGAAGAGGTGGGCAAGGACTTTGGCGTCACCCGCGAGCGCGTGCGTCAGATCGAGGCAAAGGCCATCCGCAAGTTGCACAGCCGCAAGTGCCTGTCCCTGCTGAACGGCCTGATCGAGTGATCCGGGCGTTGAGTCATTGATCCAGTAAGCTCCCCCGGCTGTGCCGCATGGCATGGCCGGGGGAACTTTTTTCGCAAAACCTGAAATTTCTTGCAAAAAACACTTGCAAAACAACAGAACCTGTGGTATTATAATTGAGCTGTGATTGTGCTGCTATAGCTCAGTTGGTAGAGCGCATCCTTGGTAAGGATGAGGTCTCCAGTTCGAATCTGGATAGCAGCTCCAGCTCAAAACGCCTCGAAGCGGAAACGCTTCGGGGCGTTTTTCGTTTGCATAAAAACCGGCCGCTGTCTCTCAAAGCGAGAAAACAGCGGCCGGGATGGGAGGCTTATGCGGTCAGGCCGTCAGGGTCAGAAATCCACCTCGGTGTCGTAGTAGCAGCACTTGAGCAGCTTTTCCATCTCTTCCTGGCTGGGCTGGCGGGGGTTGGAGCCGGTGCAGGCATCGGCGATGGCGTTCTTTGCGATCTCCGGCAGGCGCTCCAGGAACACTTCCTCCGGCACAAAGCCCTGCTCTGCGGGGTAGGAGTCCGGGCCGTAGTGCTGGATGCAGTGGGGGATGTTCAGTGCGTCGTTCATGCCGCGCAGGTACTCGATGAGCAGAGCCACCTTCTCGTCATCGTTGGCGCCGCCCAGCTTCATCTCGTCGGCGATCACGCCGTAGCGTTTCTTCGCCTCGGGATCCTTGGCGTTGAAGGCGATGACCTTGGGCAGATACATGGCGTTGGCTGCGCCGTGGATGATGTGGGCGCCGTAGTCCGCAAAGGCCGCGCCGGTCTTGTGCGCCATGGAGTGCACGATGCCCAGCAGCGCATTGGAGAAGGCCATGCCGGCCAGACACTGGGCGTTGTGCATGGAGTCGCGCTTGGCCATGTCGCCGTTGTAGCTGTCCACCAGATCGCCCTGGATCATGCGGATGGCAAAGATGGCCAGCGGGTCGGTGTAGTCGCAGTGTGCGGTGGAAACGTAGGCCTCGATGGCGTGGGTCATGGCGTCCATGCCGGTGTGAGCCACCAGCTTCTTGGGCATGGTCTCGGCCAGATCGGGGTCCACGATGGCCACGTCCGGGGTGATCTCGAAGTCGGCGATGGGGTACTTGATGCCCTTCTGGTAGTCGGTGATGATGGAGAAGGCCGTCACCTCGGTGGCGGTGCCGGAGGTGGAGGAGATGGCGCAGAAGTGCGCTTTGCGGCGCAGCGGCGGGATGCCGAACACCTTGCACATCTCTTCAAAGGTGATGTCCGGGTACTCGTACTTGATCCACATGGCCTTTGCGGCATCGATGGGGGAGCCGCCGCCCATGGCGATGATCCAGTCCGGCTCAAACTTCAGCATGGCCTCGGCGCCGCGCATGACGGTCTCAACGGAAGGATCGGGTTCGATGCCTTCGAACAGCTCCACCGCCATGCCGGCTTCCTTCAGGTAGCCGACTGCACGGTCCAGAAAACCGAACCGTTTCATGGAGCCGCCGCCGACACAGATCATTGCCTTTTTGCCGGTGAAGGTCTTCAGCGCTTCCAGAGCGCCCTTGCCGTGGTACAGATCGCGGGGAAGGGTAAAACGAGCCATAGTGCGTTACCTCCGATAATCAGATACTCTCAATGCGGCGCATGGCCGCCGATTCATTATTTTAATTATAGGGCAAACGCAAAGGCGCATCAATTGACGGTTACGGAAGAAAATTTCCCGCAAGTTTGGCCAGAGTGAACAATCAGATGGATGCAACACCGGCGGACAAACAAAAAACACCCCGAAGTCTTACGACTTCGAGGTGTCTGCCTTTGGAGCTGCTATCCAGATTCGAACTGGAGACCTCATCCTTACCAAGGATGCGCTCTACCAACTGAGCTATAGCAGCAAATGGCGACCCGGATCGGGCTCGAACCGACGACCCCCAGCGTGACAGGCTGGTGCTCTAACCAACTGAGCTACCGGGCCATGATCGCTCAAGTTCGCACGACGGCTTACCGCGGGAACGTTGCTTATTATATCGGAAAACCGGGAACTTGTCAAGCATGAATTTCGAAAAATTGAAAAAAATGCGGGGAACACAGCAGAAAAAGAGACTGTTGCAAAAGGTCAGCAACCTCGCCCTCTCCGTCTTTGCTCCGCAAATCCACCTTGTTCCCCTTTTTGGCTTCGCCATCTTCCCCCGGCCGGGGGAAGTCTGTCAAAGGGAGAGGCAAGAAACGTTGAGGCCAAGCCCTTGGCTCTCCCTTTGGGAGAGCTGGCGCGTTAGCGCCTGAGAGGGCGAGCATGGTAAAAACAAAACGCACAGGCTCCGAAGAACCTGTGCGTTATGGCAGGGGTAGTAAGTCTCGAACTCACGGCACGCGGTTTTGGAGACCGCTGCTCTACCAACTGAGCTATACCCCTATAGGTGACATTCGCTGAATGCTCGATTATTATAACCGATGCAGCCGCGAATGTCAAGCATTATTTTTCGGTTTTCGAGCTGCATCCGCAGCAGCCCTCTTTTTTCACGGGGTCTGCCGAGGGCAGTTGGCTGGCCAGCTGTTCCAGCGTCACGCTGTCGATGTACTGGTTGATGACCTCATCCAGTCCGGTCCAGAACGGCAGCGTGAAGCACTGCTCGGACATGGGGCACTCGTTGGTCTCACTGCCAAGGCAGGGGATGGGCGCCACGCTGCCCTCGATGGCGCGCAGGATCTCGCCGGCGGTGTAGTCGGCGGGGGCTTTGGTCAGGCGGTAGCCGCCCTGACTGCCGCGCTCGCTCTTGACAAGCCCCACCCGGGCCAGCGGCGTGACGATCTGCTCCAGATATTTCAGGCTCAGGTTCTGCCGCTCGCTGATCTCCTTCAGCGAGACGGTGGTGCCCGGTGCATAGCGTGCCAGCTCGGCCATCAGGCGCAGGGCGTAGCGGCTCTTGGTCGAAAATTTCATGGTGATTCTCTCCTTGCTGTCCTTTATAGTATAGCACGCTGCCCGGATTTTGCAAAGAGAAACTCTTGTGCAAACAAAAAAGGTCTGCTATCATAGGATGGATAAGATGATTTCGATAAGGAGTGAGAGTATGACCGAGAAGATCACCCCCGCCGCTGCCATCCGCCTGCTGGACGCGGGCAAGGCCGTGGCCGTGGATGTCCGGGAGCCGGACGAGTTTGCCGTGGGGCACATCCCGGGGGCAAAACTGCTGCCGCTGGGGCAGGTGCTGAGCCGCGCCGCCGAGGTGCTGCCGGACAAGGACGCCGCGTGGCTCATCTACTGCCGCACCGGCCGCCGCAGCGCCGACGCCGTGCAGAAGCTGGAGAGCCTGGGCTATACGAACCTGTATGACCTGGGCGGCATCCTGAGCTGGCCCTATGAGATCGAGGGCGACTTCGAAGGGCATTTTTAATATTAAAAGGGAAGCATGCTTGCCCTCTCAGGCCGCTTCGCGTCCAGCTTGTTCCCCTTTCTGTCGCTAATGCGACATCTTCCCCCGACCGGGGGAAGTCTGTCAAAGGGAGAGCCTCTGGCGAAACCGGAGACTTTGCATGGAATGCCAAGGCCTCTCCCTTTGGGAGAGGTGCCGAACTGTGTGAGGCGGAGAGGGCGAGGCCGTTTTAGGAAAGGAAAAACACCATGTCGTTCCATGCAAAAGATTTCGCGGGCAGTCACTGCGGCTGCCGCTATCAGCAGGATTACCGCCCCACCCTCGGCCGGGACGGCAAAAAGGAGTCCGGCACGCTGGAGGTCATCAAGTTCTATTACGACGGCGCCATCCGTTTTGAGCAGCACTGCTACGGCGAGGCGGCCACCTTTGTGTTCGGTGTGTGGGCGTCCGGCATGGACGAGGACGGAACCCTGCACTGGGTGCTGCCCGACCGCCGCAAGAGCTACTACGATGAAGAATATCTGCCCAAAAAGCTGGACCGCGTGGATGAAGCCGGAAACCTCTATTTTGACGGCAGCCCCTTCCCGTGGAAACTGGCCGACGACTTTGCCGAAGATCAGCGCTGGGGCTACCCAAAATGGAAAGTAATGCTGGGAAAACTGACCGGCAAGGGCAAAAAAGGTGACTGAATCACCAAATTTGAGTATTCCTATTGACATAGTAGGGGATAATACGGTATAACTATCACTGTCAAAATGAGTATTCACGGGCACTGCCCGGACGGCGCGGAGCGGAAGAGACGCTTTGCGCCCGCCAGAAAGGATAATTCCGATGGAAAATATGGAGAAAGTGGTCTATCTGGACAACGCCGCCACCACGGCCTGTGCGCCGGAAGTGCTGGCCGTCATGGTCGAGGCGCTGAGCGGTGCCTGCGGCAACCCCAGCAGCCATTACAGCGTGGGTTATGAGGCCAAGGAGTTCGTGGACGCGGGCCGCGCACAGGTGGCAAAGGCCATCAACGCTTCCCCGGCCGAGATCTTCTTTACCGGCTGCGGCTCTGAGGCCGACAACTGGGCGGTTAAGGGCACTGCCTTTACCAAGGCACGCCAGAACAAGAAGCACCTGATCACCAGCGCCTTCGAGCACCACGCCATCATGCACAGCATGGCTGCTCTGGAGCGTCTGGGCTTTGAGATCACCTATATCAAGCCCACCACCGACGGCTACATCCGTCCCGAGGACGTGGAAGCTGCCATCCGCCCCGATACTGCCCTCGTCAGCATCATGATGGCCAACAATGAGATCGGCACCATCCAGCCCATCAAGGAGATCGCCGAGATCGCCCATAAGCACGGCGTGTGGATGCACACCGATGCCGTGCAGGCCGTGGGTGCCATCCCGGTGGACGTGAAGGAGCTGGGTGTGGATATGCTGTCCATGAGCGCCCACAAGTTCAACGGCCCCAAGGGTATGGGTGCCCTGTACTGCAAGAAGGGCGTCTGGCCCCAGAACCTGATCGACGGTGGCAGCCAGGAAGCCCGCCACCGCGCCGGTACTGAGAATGTGGCCGGCATCGCCGGTATGGGCAAGGCTCTGGAGCTGGCCACCGGCCATCTGGAAGAGCGCATGGCTCATGAGCAGGAACTGCGCGATTACGTCATCGACCGCATCCTGAAGAACATCCCCGAAGCCCGCCTGAACGGCGGCGTTGAGCACCGCCTGCCCGGCAACGTGAACATCAGCTTCCCGGGTCTGGAAGGCGAGACCATCCTGCTGGATCTGGATATGCACGGCATCTGCGCCTCCACCGGTTCTGCCTGCAACTCCGACAGCCTGGATCCCAGCCATGTTCTGCTGAGCATCGGCGTGCCCGAAGAGATCGGCCACGGTTCCATGCGCTTTACCTTTGGCCCGCAGAACACCATGGAAGAAGCAAAATATCTGTGCGACGTGCTGGAGGAAGTGATCCCCCGCCGCCGTGCTATGAGTTGTATGTGGCTGCAGGGTCAGAACAAGGCCCGCCAGTTCAGCCTGAAGGGAGAACAGTAATTATGGCAAGCATGTATAGCGCAAAGGTCATGGAGCATTTTGCAAACCCGCACAACGTGGGTGAGATCCCCGACGCCAACGGCGTGGGCGAAGTCGGCAACCCCAAGTGCGGCGACATTATGCGCATGTACCTGAAAATTGAGAATAACGTGATCGTGGATGTCAAGTTCCTTACCTTCGGCTGCGGCGCTGCCATCGCAACCAGCAGCATGGCCACCGACCTCATCAAGGGCAAGACCATCGACGAGGCTCTCAAGCTGACCAACAAGGCCGTTGTGGAAGCACTGGAAGGTCTGCCTCCCATCAAGGTGCACTGCTCTGTGCTGGCCGAGCAGGCCGTCAAGGCTGCTCTGTCCGACTACTACCGCCGTCAGGGCATCGATCCGGAACCCATCGTGGGCAAGCTGGAAGAGGACTGCGAGCACTGCGAGAGCTGCGGCAACTAAATACTGAACGGAAAAGCCCTGTCGGAAACGGCAGGGCTTTTTGTGTGGGAAGGAAACCGCCTGGAAGCCTTCTCCCGAGGGGGAAGCCTTTTGTGTGTGAACTCCTTGCGCCCTATCCGAACTGTAATAAATATAATCTAAAATATTATTTGTTTATAAAAACACCGGTCAAACGCACTTATTCATAAAAAATTCATAATAAATTAAAATACAGTTCACCACTTTTCGGTATAAGTAGGTCAACACAGGCGCACAAAGCGCCTCACTCCCGCAGAAAGCGACCGGAACCGGGCGGAAAACAGCCGTTCGCGGCAAAAGAAAACGGTGTTGCCCGGAACGCTGCTCTGCACAGGAAAGGAAACATACGATATGAAAATTGGTTTTTGGGAACTTGTCGTCATCGTGATCGTGGCGTTCGTGTTCATCGGCCCGGATCAGCTGCCCGTCTACGCAAAGAAGATCGGCAAGATGCTCCGTGAGCTGAAGAAGTACACCGGCGCTGCCTCCGAAGAGATCCAGAAGAACGTGGTGGAGCCGCTGAACGAGATCCAGGCTCCCCTGAAGGAAGCGGTTGCCCCGCTGACCGATATCAAGAAGGATATCGACAGCAGCGTCAAGGACGTGACCAAGAGCTTTACCGGCATCGGTAAGACCAGCAAGGAAGAAGCCGAGAAGAAGGCTGCTGCCGAAGCAGAAGAGGTCGTGGACCTGACCGAGGAGCCGGTGGAAGAGCTGGCCGAAGAACCGGCAGCTCCTGCCGAAGAGACCGCTCCGGCTGCTGAGACTGCTCCTGCAGAGGAAAAGCCCGCTGCAGAGCCGGCAAAGGCCGAACAGCCCGCTCCCGTTGAAGAAAAGGTCGAAGAGCCTGCCGCCGCAGCCCCTGCACAGGAAGCTGCCGAAGCAGCTCCGGCCGAAGAACCGGCCGCTCAGCCCGCTGCTGAGCCGGTGGAGGAAGACCCTCGTCAGAACAATGTTCTGCCGAAGGACTGATTACTTACTGGATGCACCCGCGCCCGCGGTTGCCTGATACATGCAATAAGCCCGCCA
>CAKSZM010000034.1 GCA_934525735.1 uncultured Faecalibacterium sp.
CGAGGAAGTCATCAAGAAGGCCTAATTTGCGCGTAATTGGTGGCATAATGGTGTTATGTACAGAAGGGGAGGGCGCACGCCTTCCCCTTCTTGTTCTGTAAAGGAGGCGGATGCAGTGGCGATCAGAATTGAGCGTGTGGACCCCGGCAGCGAAGCCGAAGCGCTGGGCCTTGGCCCGGGCGATGAGCTGCTGAGCGTGGACAACAACGAGCTGAACGACACGCTGGATTATGATTTCTACACCGACAGCGCCAGTTTTCACCTGAAGGCAAAGGTGGCGGACGGCATCCGCGAGTGGGATGTCACCCGCCTGGAACGCGGCCCCTTCGGCTGCGATTTCAAGACCTATCTGGGCGATGCAAAGCACTCCTGCTCCAACCACTGCATGTTCTGCTTCATCGACCAGCTGCCCCCGGGCATGCGGGAGAGCCTGTATTTCAAGGATGATGACGAGCGGCTGAGCTTTCTGTTCGGCAACTACATCACCATGACCAATATGCAGGACCACGAGATCGACCGCATCATCAAGATGCACATCTCGCCCATCAACATCTCGGTGCATACCACCAACCCCCAGCTCCGCATCCGGATGCTGGCCAACAAGCGGGGCGGCGAGGTGCTCAAGTACCTGCCCCGTCTGGTGGAAGGCGGCATCGCCATCAACTGCCAGCTGGTGCTGTGCCGGGGCATCAACGACGGCGACGAGCTGCGCCGCACCCTGACCGACCTGCTGGAGCTGACCCCCATGGTGCAGAGCGTGGCCGCCGTGCCCTGCGGCGTGACGGATTACCGTCAGAATCTGTTCAAGCAGACGCCCTACGACGCCGCCACCAGCGCCGAGGTCATCGACATCATGGAAGAGTTCGGCGACGAGTGCAAGCGCCGCCACGGTAAGCGCATCATCTACCCCAGCGACGAGTGGTATCTCAAGGCAGGACGGCCCATTCCGCCGCCGGAGTTCTACGAGGACTACGACCAGCTGGAAAACGGTGTGGGCATGATGAGCCTGTTCCGGGAGGAATTTCTGGCCGAGCTGGAAAAGCCCCACCGAGTGTACGGCTCCAAGAAGCTGGATGTCGTTACCGGCACCATGGCGGCGCCCCTCATCATTGAGATGATGGACGAGCTGCACCGCCAGTACCCCATGATCGAAGTGACCGTGCACCCCATCCAGAACAAATTCTTCGGCGGCAATGTGGGCGTGGCCGGTCTGGTCACCGCCACCGATATCATCGCCCAGTGCGAGGGCAAGCTGACCAGCGGAACGTTGGGTGTGCCTGCCGTGATGCTGCGGGAAGAAAAGGACACCTTCCTGGACGATATCACCGTCAGCCAGCTGGCCGAACGGCTGGGCGTGAAGGTGGAAGTGCTGCCGGTAGGCGGCGGCGATGAGGCGCGCGCCCTGCTGCGCAGCGGCCTGCACATCGCCAGAAGAAAGAGATAAACAGGCTTTCCCCCTCGGGGGAAAGGCCTTCTGAGAAAGGAGGAACCCCTATGAGCAAACCGATCGTAGCGGTGGTGGGCCGCCCCAATGTGGGCAAGTCCACCCTGTTCAATAAACTGTGCGGTCAGCGCCTTGCCATTGTCGAGGATACCCCGGGCATTACCCGCGACCGCATCTTTGCAAACTGCGAGTGGAACGGCCACGATTTTCTGCTGGTGGACACCGGCGGTATCGAGCCGAAGGCCACTGAGGGCATTCTGGCTCATATGCGTGAGCAGGCGCAGATCGCCATTGACACCGCCGACTGCATCATCATGGTGGTGGACGTCCGCGACGGCCTGACCGCAGCGGACGAGGATGTGGCGCACATGCTGCGCCGCAGCCATAAGCCCATCATCCTTGCCGTGAACAAGTGCGACAAGGTGGGCGACGCACCCATGGAGATGTACGAGTTCTACAACCTCGGTTTTGACGAGGTGATGCCCATTTCTTCCGTGCACGGTCACGGCACCGGCGATTTGCTGGATGCTGTGTGCGCGCACCTCGATTTCAGCGAGACCGTGGTGGAAGAGGACCGCATTCCGGTTGCTATCATCGGCCGCCCCAACGTGGGCAAGTCCAGCCTGACCAACCGCATCCTGGGCGAGAACCGCATGATCGTTGCCAACGAGGCCGGCACCACCCGCGATGCCATCGATACCCCGGTGGACAACGCCTACGGCAAGTTCATCTTTACCGATACCGCCGGCCTGCGCAAGCGCAGCAACATCACCGACGGTCTGGAGCGTTATATGGTCGTGCGTGCGCTGGCCGCTGTGGAACGCAGCCGCGTGGCGCTGATCCTTGTGGATGCCACCGTCGGCTTTACCGAGCAGGACAGCAAGGTGGCCGGTTACGCCCACGAGCAGGGCAAGGCCTGCATCATCGTCGTCAACAAGTGGGACGCGGTGGAAGGCAAGGAGACCAACACCATGGAACTGCAGCGCCGCGGCTATGCCGAGTGCTTCAGCTTCATGGGCTATGCTCCTATCATCTTCATCTCGGCACAGACCGGCTACAACGTGAACAAGCTGATGCAGCTTATCCGCGACGTGGACAGCCAGAACGGTGCCCGCGTGCCCACCGGCGTGCTGAACGAGATGCTGGCCCGCGCAACTGCCCGCATGCAGCCGCCCAGCGACAAGGGCCGCCGCCTGAAGATCTTCTATCTGACCCAGGCATCCACCCGCCCGCCGACGTTCGTGGCCTTTGTCAACTCGAAGCAGCTGTTCCATTTCAGCTATCAGCGGTATCTCATCAACCAGATCCGCGAGAACTTCGGGCTGGAACACACCCCCATCCGTCTGGTGATCCGCGAGCGCGGCTCCGGCGAAGTGGGCGCAAAGGACGTGTAAGCGCCTGCAAAAGGAGGGCTTTGTTGCTATGATGAAAGCGATCCTGATCGCCGCAGCTACCATCCTGCAGGCCTATCTGCTGGGCAGCGTGGACACCGGCATTCTGATCAGCAAATTCGTGTATCACGATGATGTCCGCACCCACGGCAGCGGTGCCGCCGGCATGACCAACATGCTGCGCACCTTCGGCAAAAAGGCCGCTGCCATGACGGCCGCCGGCGATGTGCTCAAAGGCGTTCTGGCCGTGTGCATCGGCCGGTGGCTGTTCCATCAGCTGCCCGCCGGCACCGGTGTGTCGCCTTATCTGGGCGTGTATCTGGCCGCCATCTTCGCCGTGCTGGGTCACCTGTACCCGCTGTACTTCGGGTTCAAGGGCGGCAAGGGCGTGCTGGTGGCAGGCGGTGCTATTCTGGCTATCCAGCCGGTGTTGCTGCCGTTTCTGGCGGCCATCTTCCTGCTGTGCCTGATCCCCACCGGCATGGTGTCGCTGGGCAGCGTGACCATGGCGGCGCTGTATCCGCTGCTGACCATCCTGTACGGCGTGTTCAAAGGCTATGCTGCCGGGGACCTGCTGGTGTGCGCCATCGGCTCGGGTTTCATGTCCGGCATGGTCATCTATATGCACCGCGCCAACATCCAGCGCATCCGGGAAGGCAAGGAGTACCGCTTCGGCCATCACAAAAAGTAAAACATATAACAAAAAGCCCTGCAGCGTTTGCTGCAGGGCTTTTTTCGTTCAGGCTCATTCCGTTTCTTCCGCTTCGTCCTCGAAGTCCTCTTCCTCAAACTCTTGGTCCTCGGTGGGGATGGCCTCGGCGGCTTCCTTGCCCGCCCGTTTTTTCAGCCGGGCAAATCGCTCTTCGGCGTGGATGCCGCTTTGTGCCGGGGAAAGATCCGGCGCGGGGTGGCCGTCCGGCAGATGCGCACCGAAGGCCGGGACAAAGAAGAACTTGCGCACGATGAAGATCAGCGCGATGGCGCTCACGCTGAGCAGGTTTTCCAGCGCGGAGTCATGACCCACCACGAGATGCCGGGCGATGGCGTAGAGCAGCACTTCCAGACTGCTGCCGGGGCTGTGCTTGGCCAGCATCTTGATGAACTCGATGCCAATCACGATATCCAGGCTCCGCTCCAGAAAGGTGCGGATCTCCACCTCGTTGCCGTCGAACAGCAGGCCGGGCATCCATTTGATGAGCGGCACCGCGCTGAGCAGCAGGCCGATGAGCACCAGCCCGGAGAGCAGGATCTCCAGCAGGCTGGACGCCTGTATGATGCGGTTGCGCAGCTGGGTGCGCCAATGGCTTTCTACATGCGAAGAGGGATGTTCCATACTAAGACCTTCCTTTCGGCGATCTGCTGCAGAAGATTCGACAAAATCGTGCCTTTATTGTAGCAGATGGGAGAAGGTCTGTCAATTTCAATCGACGGTGGTCACGGTGGCCTGCGGGCCGACGGCCACGTAGCCGGACTTTTTGATGCATTCCTGCCCGGCATCTGTGTCCAGCCAGTCGTAGAGCTGACGCTCCGGGCTGTCAGCGGCGGCATCCGGATGGATGACGGCATAGAATTCGTTGCACAGCGGGTAGCTCTCGTCGGCGATGGTATCGTTGGAAGGGGTCACGTCATCCACGGCCAGCAGCCGCAGGCCGGGCTGAGAGTACATCTGGTCGATGTAGTAGTACACCGAGAAACCAATGGCGTTGGCGCTGTTATTATAGGCGGCAATGCTGTCCACCAGTTCGCCCATGGCGGCGGGGGCCAGCTCGGTGGGCGGATCCATCAGCTCGCCGCCCTGAATGAGCAGCTTTTTGAACAGGGTCTGGCTGCCGGAGTCCTCGCCGCGCTGGAAGGCAACGATGTCCAGATCTTCACCGCCCACGTCTTTCCAGTTGGTGATCTTACCGGCGTAGATATCCTTCAGCTGCTGCTGGGTCAGGCTCTTGACCGGATTGTCCTCGTTGACGATGAACACCAGCGCGTCCCGGCCGATGGGCTTGCTTTCCAGCGTGACGTTGGCGTCCTCCAGTTCTTTCTTCACGTAGTCCGGCGCTTCGTATACCACCAGCATCTGGGCACCGGCGTCGTACAGGCCGAAGTTCTCCCACGCATAGGCCGTCGTGCTGACCGAAATGGTGCTCTGGGCCTCTTCCAGATCCATGCCGGTGGTGTCGGCCATCATCTGTGCCATCAGCGGGATGCAGGCGGTGCTGCCGTCCAGCTTGGGGAAATCCTCTTCGGAAAAGAGCATCTCCGAAGGCAGCTCACTCACCGAGGAAGCCGGAGCTTCGGGGGCAGCAGATGCGCTGCTGGCCGGAGTTTCGCTGCTCTTGCAGGCCGAGAGAACGCCGGCAGCCGAGCAGGCGGCAAGACCCAGCAGAAAACTGCGGCGAGAAATTTTAGCGTTTTTCATACAAGAAACCCTCCTGTTATGGTTCAATAACCCATTTCGTCATCGGCGTTGATGGTCGAGAAGATGCTCTGGCAGTAGAGCCAGTTTCCGGCGGTATCCATCCAGCCGTAGTAAAAGCCGCGCCGTGCCACGAACACATGCTCCGGCAGAGCGTTCAGACTGTTGTCGTAGTAGCTGTAGCAGCTGCCAAGGCCCTGCATCACCACATTGCCGTTTTCGTCCAGCACGTCGCAGACGGTGCCGTAGCTGCTGCCGGAGGCACCGCGGGTGCCGTAATACAGCGGCCGGCCCTCTTTGTTGGTGGTCAGGTAGCCCAGATAATCATAGGCGCCGTTCAGATGGCTCAGGTCGGAGACAAGGCCCCCCGGGCCATAGACACGGACGGCGGTGACCGTGTAAGTGTCAGAGTCCCGCAGCTCCAGCCAGACAAAGCCGTTTTCTTCGCAGTCCAGTGTTACGCGCTGGCTGTCCTCCAGAGTTCCGGCATTGGTATCGGTAAGCAGTTTCCCGGTGTCGGTATCGTAGACCTTCAGGCTGCCGTCCTGCGCATAGAGGGCGATGCTGCTGCCGGTGATGCTGGAAGCGTACAGCGGCATCACCTCTCCGGTGGAAAGATCGTGCAGGGAATAGCTGTAGTCGCCGTCTGCGTTCCAGGTGACCGCGTAGCCCGGGAAGTAACTGCTGGGCTGGTCATCGAACGCGGCAATCACGCCCCGGTCCTCGGCGGTCAGGTCGCGCAGTTCATAGCCGCTGGCGGCGCGGAAAGCTGCTGTGCCGCTGCCGCAGACCTGCTGGAACCCTGCCAGCTCTTCGCCTGTGGCAGGGTTGTACAGCGTCTGTGCGGTGGAATCAGCGGAATAGGTGTCCAGTTCCACCCAGCTGTCCAGCACGTCCGGCGCATAGGCAAGGCTCAGTGCCCGGGCGGTGTCCACCCGGCGCAGCTCGGCACCGTCCTTCTGCTGGACAATGACCCAGCTGTGCAGCTCGGTGTTGTCATCCCATTCGTCCTCGGCAAGGTCGGCCGGGCGGGCATAGCAGTTGAATACCAGAACATCCCCGCACACGATGCAGCCGTAAGCGCCCTCCGGCACCGGCAGATTTTCTTTTGCGGCAAGGTCGATGATCTGACAGCTGCCATAGGTGTCGTAGCCGTCGGCATAGCTGCCGTTGGTAAGGCGGCTCTCCTGCAGCACCAGCAGGCCGTTCTGCATCGTGGCGCTCTGCTCACCGTCAAAGGCCATCACTTCGTTGCCGTCCTTGTCGTACAGGGCGCTGCGGCGGCCGCCCCGGCCGGTGGGATCCGACCAGCTGCGGAACCAGTAATTGGTTTCGCTGGTCACGGTGTCCTGCAGAAGATTCACATTCTCGCTGCGGGCAGACTGATACAGCACCCTGCTGCCGCACAGAAGGGTGCGGCTGTCGCCGGAATTGTCATAGCCGTACAGGATGCGCAGACGGCCGTCTTCCAGACGGGAAGCGTCGTACAGGGGCTTGCCGCTGGCATCGGTGGGGACCGATGCGGCGGAAGAAGCAGGTTTATTGGAAGCAGGCGGCAGCACCGCACAGCCGCAGCCCAGCGCAAGGCTCAGCCCAATGCACACTGCCGTGCAGCCCAAACGGGAAAAAGAACGTTTCATAGGAACACTCCTTTATTTCGGAACAAAAACGGAAGATTTTTCCGGTTCAATTATAATACGAAACAGCCGCGTTTTCCATTGCAGGAAAACGCGGCTGTTGATTACAGATTTATGACAGGATTTCAGGACGCAGCTTTGGCACGCTCGGCGTCATCCATCTGGCCCAGCTGCCGGAGAAATGCGACGAGGAACGGCAGCGAGACAATGAAGGTGAACACATCCGCGATGGGCTGGCAGATCTCCACGCCGAAAAGGCCGTGGGTGTGCGGCAGGATGAGGATGAGCGGGATGAAGAACACGCCCTGACGGCAGCAGGCGAGGAAGGTGGCGCGGCCTGCCTTGCCTACGCTCTGGAAGGTCATGTTGGCCACTACGATGACGGGCTGCAGCAGCATGGCAAGGCACTGGTAGTGGAAGGCGGGCAGCGCCACGGCGGTCACTTCGGGGTCGTCGCGGAACAGCCGGATGAGGGCGTCGCCGTTTACCCAGCACAGGCCCACCAGAACCACCAGCATACAGAAGGCTGCGCCCACCGTGAAGATGGCCGCCTGCCGCACCCGGCGGAATTTGCGGGCGCCGTAGTTGAACGCAGCCACGGGCTGCAGCCCCTGTCCCACGCCGATGGCCACCGAGATGATGAACATGAAAATACGGGAAACGATGCTCATGCCGGCCACGGCAGCGTCGCCGTAGCTGCGGGCGGCGATATTCAGCAGCATGCCGCCGATGCTGTTCAGACCCTGACGGCCGAAGCTGGGCGCACCGCCGATGAGGATCTGGACAAACTCCCGGGCTTCCCGGGTGACGGCGGTGATGCGGAACCGGCTGACCGTTTTGCCGCGCAGGAACATGGACAGCAGGATGAAAAAGCTGATGCATTGGCTCAGGGCTGTGGCGATGCCGGCACCGGCCGTGCCAAGGCCGAACCCGAACATGAAAACGGGATCCAGCACCATGTTCAGCACGCCGCCGGTGACGAGACCGATCATGGCAAAGTTCGCCTTGCCCTCGTAGCGCAGGATGTTGTTCATCACCAGGCTGGAGATCATCAGCGGGGCGGCGATCAGGATGGGCCGCGCGTAGGCGCAGGCGTGGGGCAGAATGGTCTCGGTGCTGCCCAGCAGCATCATGAAATCCGGCAATGTCGCAAGGCCGACCACTGCCAGCACCACGCCGAAGGCCAGCGCTGTGAAAAAGCTGGTAGAGGCAAAGCGGGTGGCGGCGTGGGTGTCCTGACTGCCCAAGCGGCGGCTGATAATGGTGCCGGAGCCGTGCCCCAGCATGAAGCCCAGCGCCTGGATGATGGCCATCAGGCTGGAAACAACGCCCACCGCGCCCGAAGCGCTGGTGGAGATCTGACCCACAAAAAAGGTATCAGCCAGATTGTAAATGCTGGTGATCAGCATACTTAAAATGGTGGGAGCGGCCAGGCTGAGGATCAGCTTCGGGATAGGGGTCTCGGTCATTTTGCGGTATTGGCTCAAAGTAAGTTCGTCGGATGACGTCATGCAAAAACCTCCTTTGGGAATAAGGTGAGAAAAACCGCTCCGTCAGACAGAGCGGCGGAATGTCAACCGGCACATAGTATAACGCAAGTACGGCGAAAAGTCGAGAGAGCAAGGGCAGCTTTTGTGTGGGATAAGGCGGGAAACACGGGGAAAAAAACAGTGCAAAAAAAAGACTCTTTTTGTCGCTTTTGCTAAAGGATGGTCGATTCTCTTGTAGAAAATCACGATATGTGGTATCATTTACTGTAAGATGCTGGAAACACGACCCGGCGTCGCCAAACATGGGAGGGATTTTACATGAAAACTGTCGCACAGACCGTGATCGAAGCGGATCATTTTTATACCATCGCCGCGCACACCGGCAACGTCATTCAGGCCGTAGAAGGCGTGAAGGACGGCGGTACCGTCCGGCTGGGCAAGTACGATCACAAGCCTGAGCAGGAGTGGGCCTTCATCCGCGTGGGCGATGGCGTTTA
Organism: uncultured Faecalibacterium sp.; assembly: GCA_934525735.1. Classification (GTDB taxonomy): domain Bacteria; phylum Bacillota; class Clostridia; order Oscillospirales; family Ruminococcaceae; genus Faecalibacterium. The sequence goes on from CAKSZM010000034.1 coordinate 8,870, forward strand.
CCGCATCCGCAACCGTGCCTCCGGCAAGCTGCTGGATCTGACCATGACCGGCACTGCCAACGGCACCTGGCTGCACCTGTGGGAAGATGTGGGCGGTACGTCCCAGATGTGGACCGTTCAGCCTACGCCGGAAGGCACCGTGCGCCTGCGCTCGTCCTGGGCAGGCGGCAAGTGCGTGGATACCGTGGGCATGGGTGCCGCAGTGGGCACCGTGCTGCAGATCTGGCAGGAGGTGCCCGACGCAGAGGATCAGCTGTGGGTCATTTCCGAGGTGAAGGAGCGCGCAAAGCGCACCGCAAAGAAGGCCGAGGAGCCTGCTGCAGAAGCTGCTCCGGCAGAACCCGCTGCTCCTGCAGAGGAGAAGAAGGCTCCGGCCAAAAAGCCCGCAGCCCGCAAGCCCCGCACCGCCAAAAAGGCAGCCGAGCCGAAGACCGAAGCCGCTGCAGCAGAGCAGACCGTGAAGGCGGAACCTGCCGAAAAGGCGGAGAAACCTGCAAAGACGGCCCGCAAGACCGCTGCCAAGAAGCCTGCCGCCAAGGCTGAAAAGGCTGCAGAGCCGGCAAAGGCCGAAGCGGCTGCTGAAGAGGCAAAGCCCGCGGCCGAAAAGCCCAAGCGCAAGTGCGCACCCCGCAAGAAAAAAGAAACGGTCTGAGCCGTAGCATAAGACAAAAACAGCGTCCGCCGGAGAAGAAAGTCTCCCGGCGGGCGCTGCTTTTTGCTTATTCCGGCAGCTGTTTTAAAATGAAATGATTCTTTTCAAATTCCAGCAGGCCTTCGTCCCGCATTCTGCACAGCTCTTTGGAGAGGGCGCTGCGGTCGAGATTGAGATAGTCGGCCATCTGCTGGCGGTTGAAAGGAACATCGAACTCCGGCCCGCCTGCCTTTGCCGCCTGCGCGGAAAAATAGGTCAGCAGCCGTCCGCGCACGGTTTTGGGCGTGGTGCAGAAGATGCGCTGGGAAAGGCTCAGGTTCTTGCGCATGGAAACGGCCAGCAGGTTGCGCAGCAGTACGCTCCGCACTTCGGCTGGCACCCGGCTGTCGGAAAGCGCGCCCGTGTGCAGGAACAGCACCTCGCAGTCCTCGGCGGCAACGGCATCCACCATTAAAGCGTCGCCGCAGAAGGCGTAGGTCTCGGCGAAAGCCTGCCCGGCGCCCACACTGCTCAGGATGCTTTTGGTGCCCCAGAGGTCGAGGTTTTCGATGTGGACGGAGCCTTTTGTCACAACGCCGATCTCCTGCACCCGGCTTCCGGCGCGGAAGATGGTCTCATGTTTGGAAAAAACTTTCCGGCGCAGGAGCCCGGCAGCGGAGAGCTGACCGGCGGCATCCGGGGGCAGCCCCCGGAACAGGGGAGAAGCAGGCAGCATAAAAATCCTCTTTTCGTGGTTATAACAACCGATATGTCGGCTCAATTATAGTATACTCGGTGCATCAAAGCAAGGAGGGCTTTTTCCATGATCCGTAAAATCATTCACATAGACGAAGAAAAGTGCAACGGCTGCGGTGCCTGCGTCACCGCCTGCCACGAGGGAGCCATCGGGCTGGTGAACGGCAAGGCAAAGCTCATGCGTGACGACTACTGCGACGGCTTTGGCGACTGCCTGCCCGGCTGCCCCACCGGCGCCATTACCTTTACCGAGCGGGAAGCCGCTGCTTACGATGAACAGGCCGTGCTGGAAAACAAACAGAAAAAGGCTGCCGCGGCCGCAAAGCCTGCGGCACCTGCCTTCCACGGCTGCCCGGGCAGCGCCATGAAGCAGTTCCGCCGGGAGGCTGCCCAGGCCCAGGCTGCTGCCGTTCCGGTGCAGTCTCAGCTGGGTCAGTGGCCCTGCCAGATCAAGCTTGTGCCGGTGAATGCGCCCTACTTTGACGGCGCAAAGCTGCTGATCGCGGCCGACTGCACCGCCTACGCCTATGCCAACATCCACGAAGAGTTCATGAAGGGGCATATCACTCTCATCGGCTGCCCCAAGCTGGATGCGGGGGACTACAGCGAAAAGCTGACCGAGATCATCCGCAATAACGATATCAAGAGCGTGACTGTGCTGCGCATGGAAGTGCCCTGCTGCGGCGGGCTGGAGCACGCTGCGGTTACTGCCCTGAAAAACAGCGGCAAGTTCATCCCGTGGCAGGTCGTGACCTTCTCCACCGACGGCCGCATCCTGGATCGATAAAAACAGAACAAAAAATAAGAAGGCAGACGCCGTGAACAGCGTCTGCCTTCTGTTATATCATGCGGCGGGCTGAGCGCTTTCCCCGGCAGTCTGCACGAACTGCAGCACGCTCTGGATGGTCTCCCGGATCTGGACGAGGGTCTGGATGTCCTCGTCCTTCATGCGGGAGGTGGGGGCGGAGAGCACTACAGTCTCGGCGCTCACCGTGCCGCTCAGCCGGATGCTGACCCCGTGTTCCGGGATGCTCAGCCGGATCTCCACCGGGATAGCATCTGCAAAGAACTGGCTCTTTTCCAGCCCCAGAACCAGCACCGGGGCGTTTGCGCCGGCGCTGCCGGCGGTGAGCTGGAAATAGAGGTAGCCGTCCTTTGCGTCATCGGGCGTTACCCGCTGGAGGTTTTTGACGTCCAGCTGAAAATCCGTCACGTCCTGCAGGCTGGTGGCGGCGGCGTCCACGCCCAGCAGACTGGCCAGCTGCGCCTGCGAAATATAGTTGCCAAGGTTCCAGTCCGGGATGAGCAGCCCCGCCAGCGGGTAGGCATTGGTGATGGAAGTGCGGAGGTTGCGGTACAGCTGGCCTGCGTCGTAAAGCGTCTCGCTGCCGCTGACCCACACCCGGGTGAGCGGGTCGGCGGGGATGACGGCATCCGGGGCCGAAATGCTCAGCTGCAAAGCGTCCGGCGCATATTTGCCGGTGACAGTGCCGCTCGTGCCGCCCGTCTGCTGCAGGATGGTGTACAGGGCGGGGGAGTCGGCGGTGGGGGTGATCTCGTAGCGGAAGGTAAACCCGGCTCCGGCCTGCAGGGCTTTCAGCCTGCGGGCGAGCAGGCCGTAGCAGGCGGCTGCGGCCACGGCGAGCACGAGTGCCAGACACAGCACCACGACCAGTGCCGCCCGGATGCGTTTCTTTTTGGTTCGGGAAGATGCCATGAAAAAATCCTCCTTCGGGAAATCTGATTTTTTCCAGCATAGCGGAACGGGCGGCAAAAGTCAAGCGAAGCCGGACAAAACAAAAAGTCCGGAACGTTTCAGTTCCGGACTTCTGGCGGAAAGATGGGGATTCGAACCCCAGAACGCTTTTGACACGTTACACGATTTCCAGTCGTGCGCCTTAGACCAACTCAGCCATCTTTCCGTATTCGGTTCAGTACCCGGGCCGTGACCCGGAGCGCTATATTATAATACATGAAAGCCCCGGTTTTGTCAAGAACTTTTTTCAAAAAACAAAAACAGGATGAAAAAACCGGACAAAACAAAAAGTCCGGAACCTTACGATTCCGGACTTCTGGCGGAAAGATGGGGATTCGAACCCCAGAACGCTTTTGACACGTTACACGATTTCCAGTCGTGCGCCTTAGACCAACTCAGCCATCTTTCCATATTCGGTTCGGCGCCCGGGCCGCGGCTCAAAGCACTTAATCATAATACCCGATGAAACTGGTTTTGTCAAGACTTTTTTGCAGAAAAACCTGCATTTTTTCAAAAGCAACGTGCCTGCGCCGGATGGCGCGGCCATGGCAGTGAGAGAAAATGCCGAAAGCTCTTGACGGATGGGAAAAACCGGACTATGATGAGGACAGAGAGCGCTGCGGCGGGTCATTTGATGCCGCAGAAATGAAATAAAAGGGGGATATTTTATCATGACTTATCCTGAAGTGCTGGCCAATGCCCGCGAGTGCATCGGCAAATACTGCAAGGCCTGCCCGGTGTGCAACGGCGTAGCCTGCAAGAATCAAATCCCAGGCCCCGGTGCCAAGGGCGTGGGCGACACGGCTATCCGTAATTATAATAAGTGGGCGGAGATCCGGGTCAACATGGACACCCTGTGCGAGGGCGGCACACCGGACACCCATGTGGAACTGTTCGGCAAGAGCTTCAAGTATCCGTTCTTTGCCGGCCCGGTGGGTGCAGTGAACCTGCACTACTCCGAGGCCTACACCGATATGACCTATAATGATGTGCTGGTGCGCGCCTGCGCCGAAAACGGCATTGCGGCCTTTACCGGCGACGGCACCAACCCCACCGTGATGGAGATGGCAACAAAGGCCATCGGCGCGGCAGGCGGCTGCGGTGTGCCTACTATCAAGCCGTGGAACATCGATACCATCAAGGAGAAGATGGCGCAGGCCAAGGCCAGCGGCTGCTTTGCCGTGGCCATGGATGTGGATGCCGCCGGTCTGCCGTTCCTGAAAAATATGACCCCGCCGGCAGGCAGCAAGAGTGTGGCTGAACTTGCCGAGATCGTCAAGCTGGCCGAACGTCCCTTCATCGTCAAGGGCGTTATGACCGTCAAGGGCGCGCTGAAGGCAAAAGAGGCCGGTGCTGCTGCCATTGTGGTGTCCAACCACGGCGGCCGCGTGCTGGATCAGTGCCCCGCCACCGCAGAAGTGCTGCCGGAGATCGCAGCAGCCCTCAAGGGCACCGGCGTGAAGGTGCTGGTGGACGGCGGCATCCGCACCGGTGTGGATGTGTTCAAGGCACTGGCTTTGGGTGCAGACGGAGTGCTGATCTGCCGTCCCTTTGTCACTGCTGTATACGGCGGCGGCGAAGAAGGCGTGAAGTGCTACATCGACAAGCTGGCCGGTGAGCTGGCCGACACCATGCAGATGTGCGGTGCCCACAGCATTGCCGAGATCACCCCGGATATGGTGAGAAAATAATTTTTTATTTGCACCTCTGGAAAATCCGCGGATTTTCCAGAGGTGCTTTTGTTTTTAGCGTCCTCGCCCTCTCAGTCAGTCCCTGCGGGTCTGCCAGCTCTCCAAAAGGGAGAGCCAGGAATCTTGCCGTTATGTTCCTCTCCCCTTGGGAGAGCCGTGACGGAGAGGGTGAGAACATTGAAAATCACCCATGCAGACTGGTCCCCGGGTAGTAGTGGGCGAGGATAGTGGTGTAGTCAGAACCCTGTTCGGCCATGGCCTTTGCACCCCACTGGCTCATGCCGACGCCGTGGCCGTAGCCCCGGGTGGTAAAGCTGAAATTTCCGCTTTGATACGTCACGGTGAAACAGGTGCTCCGCAGGCTCAGCGCCTGCCGCAGAGCCGTGCCGGAGATGTTCTGCCCGCAGACCGGCATGGAGCGGATATATCCGGAAGGGGTCAGTTCTGCCGTGCCGAACCAGCGCTCCGGCGCAGCGAGGTCGGCGGTCAGTCCGAGTGCAGAAAGTGCCTGCTGCACCTGCCCGGCGGAGAGGGTGAGGGTGAATTCGTAGTTGTCGGCAAAGCGGTCGGTACTGCTGTCTACCGGGGTCAGGTAGGGCAGGGCAGAACCCCAGACATTTTCGCTCGCTTCGGTCTGTCCGTTGGAAATGGCAAAGTAGCTGGTACAGGCGGGCGCGCCGTCATAATATAAAATGTCATCCGATACAGCATCCACAAGAGCCGAAAGCCGGGCGTAATTTGCTTCATAGGCGGTGCCCCAGTAGCTGCGCAGAACGGGTTCGGTCAGGCAGCCCTGCCGCCGGGCGGGATCGGCGGTGAGCCATGCGCCGTTTTCCGCAGCGGAATGATCCCGGCAGTAGAGTGCATAGCTGTGGGCGGCCACGGCCTGCGCTTTGAGGGCTTCGTCCGGCCAGCTCACCGGCATCTCGGCGGCTACGGCACCCAGAACGTACTCCCGGATGGGCAGCTCCACCACCTGCCCGGTGGAGGTGTCCTCAAAGCGGCAGACTGCCGGTTCGGCAGATGGCGTGTCCGGCGTGGATCCGGAAGAGACCGGTGCAGGTTCCGGCACAGTCTCTTGCCCTATGACCGCGAGGGTCAGACGGTATGCCGCAAGCGGAAGAGCCGTGCCCAGCACCAGCAGAACGGCACACAGCAGAAGAAATAATTTTTTCATAGCCGGACCCCCTCAGACAGCCGTGTTTTTTAAATCAGAATACACGGAACAGCCTGCAAAACAGTGCGAAAACAGCGGGATGTCTTTTGCGCGGAAAGGCGAAAAACGGCGCTTCCGGGCAAAAATGGGGCCGACGACCACACTTGATGCTTGAATTTACTGCACAAAAGCGATATGATAAACTCATGTCCACCATTGAGGGTGGATGGGAAAGTAAGAATTCAGGATGAAAGGAGAACTCCCCATGAATTTTGCACATTCGGAAGTGGCGACTTTGGACCCCACCACCATGCGTACTCTGTGCGAAGAGTACATGGCGAACAACTACATCGACCCCGAGACCAGCGAGCGGCTGGGCGTCAAGCGCGGCCTGCGCAACCCGGACGGCACAGGCGTGCTGGCTGGCCTGACCAACGTCTGCGATGTCGTGGGTTACAAGAAGGATCAGGAGGGCCACATCATCCCCATCCCAGGCAAGCTGATCTACCGCGGTGTGCCCATCGACGAGATCGTGGAGGAAGCTTACCGCAACGACCGCTTCGTGTTTGAAGAAGTGATCTGGCTGCTGCTGTTCGGCAGCCTGCCCACGCAGGAGCAACTGGACGATTTCTGTGAGATACTGGCCGAGCACCGCGCCCTGCCGGAAGGCTTCATGGACACCATGAACGCTCCCTCGCCCAACATCATGAACAAGATGCAGCGCTGCGTGCTGGGCCTGTACTCCTACGACGAACACGCCGAAGATCTGAGTCTGGAAAATATCCTGAACCAGAGCATCAACCTGATCGCCGGCCTGCCCACCATGATGGTCAACGCCTATCAGATAAAGCGCCGGTATTATGACAAGCAGAGCATGTTCTTCCACCTGCCCAAGCCCGGCCAGAGCACAGCGGAGCACATTCTGAGCACCTACCGCCCGGATCAGAAGTTCACCCATGAAGAAGCAAAGCTGCTGGATATGTGCCTGCTGGTCCACGCAGACCACGGCGGCGGCAACTGCTCCACCTTCACCACCCGCGTGCTGTCCTCCTCGGGTACAGACACCTACTCGGCCATCTCTGCCGCCATCGGCGCGCTGAAGGGCCCCAAGCACGGCGGCGCGAACCTGATGGTCAACCGTCAGCTGCAGGATATCCTGAAGCACGTGGAGAACCCTGAGGATGACGACGAGGTGCGCGAGTATCTGCGCCGTATCCTGCGCAAGCAGGCAGGCGACGGCTCCGGTCTGATCTACGGTATGGGCCACGCGGTTTACACCCTCAGCGACCCCCGCGAGGTGATCCTGAAGCAGCGTGCCCGCCATCTGGCCTACGACAAGGGCTTTGAAGAAGAGTACAATATGCTGTGCAGCATCGAGCGTCTGGCTCCCGGCATCTTTGCCGAGGAAAAGGGCAGCTCCAAGCCGGTGTGCGCCAACGTGGACCTGTTCAGCGGCCTGATCTATCATATGCTGGGCATCTCCGAAGACCTGTACACCCCGCTGTTTGCCATCGCCCGTGTGCCGGGCTGGTGCGCACACCGGGTGGAAGAGGTCGTATTCGCAAACCGCATCATCCGTCCCGCATACAAATATCTGGGCGTACGCCAGAAATACAAGCCGATCGAGGAGCGCTGATGAATCTTTCTGTATCGTTCGTTTTTGGTCTCGGAGTCCTGCTGGGCGTGCTGCGCACAGCAGACCTGATGTTCGGCACCGACATGGCCACCGGGCTTTGCACGGTCGGCTCGGTGTGGTGGCGCTATCTGGCGCTGGGCATTGCGGTTCTGGCCGCAGTGCTGGCGGGCCGGAAGGCTGCCGTCCGGCCCGAAGCTGTCCGCAGCCGTCAGAAAACGGCCGGTGTGCTGGCCTTTGCCGGAGCCGTGTGCTTCCTGGCAGCGGGCGGCAGCCAGCTTGCGCTGACGATCGGCGGCAATACCCCGTGGAGCAGCGCGGCGCGCATCATTCTGGAGTGCCTGTGCGCGGTGTGGCTGAGCACGCTCGGCCGCCGCTGGCTCAGCCCCGGCGAGTGGAAAACACCCGCCGGCGGGCTGTATCTGGCCGTGGCGGGCAGTCTGCTGTTCTACTGGAACGTGCTGATGCGCTTTATGGAGAACAGTTCCAGCTGGCACCGCGTGACCCCGACTGCTGCCGTCTGGCAGGAGCTGGCCGCGCTGCTGTTCCTCTCGGCACTGGCAAGGGCGCTGTACCTGCCGCAGCCGGGCAACCGCAAGGCGCTGTGCGCCGCCGGGCTGGCCGCTTTTGTGCTGTGCCTGTGCTGGCAGCTGCCCCAAACGCTGCTGCTGATGACCGGCCTTGGCTGGGCAAGCCCCGCCGTCTGGCCGTATCTGCTGGCCGATGCTGGCCTGTGTTGCATCGGCGGCATCGGTGCAGTGTGCGCAAAGAGCTGTGCTGACGGTCAGACCTGACAAAAATGTTGGCACTCTCTTGGCGAAATTGCCTGAAACAGGGGAGATGGACCCCGTAAAATCGTACAAAAGCAAAAAAGTTGGAAATGTCTTGTTAATTTTTTGGCAGACACTTGAAAGTTTCTGCGTTTTGGTCTAAAATAAAGATACCGTGATTTATCCGATTATGGGTAAAATAATTAGGAGGTACTATTAAC
>CAKSZM010000035.1 GCA_934525735.1 uncultured Faecalibacterium sp.
CCGACCGGGTGGAAAGCCTGAACGCCGGCATCGCGGGCAGCATCCTGCTGTGGCATTTCCGGGAGGAGAGCCTGTGAGCGGCCTTGCCGGGCAGACCAGTTTTTACCCGCCGGAGCCTGCCCCGGATCCGCTTCTGTGCTGGCTGTGGCTGGCACATGTGATGGGGCCGGGCAGCGTTCACGCCGGGCGGGTGCTGGATGCATTCGGCGGGGCGCAGGAAGCGTGGGAAGCCCGCGCTTCTGCCGAGTTTGAGCTGGCGGCAGGCCCGGCGGCAGCCAAACGGGCTGTGCAGCTGGATCCGGAAGAATACCATGGCCTTGTGATGCGGTGCGACGCACTGGGCGTGCGTATCCTGCCCTTTGACGATCCGGATTACCCGCTGGCATTTTCCCGCATCCCGGATATGCCGCTGGTGCTCTACTGCACTGGCGACCCCCGCTGGCTCAACGAGCCGGGGACAGTGGGCATCGTGGGCAGCCGCAAGCCAACCGAATACGGCCTGAACGCCGCGTCCGACATCGGCGGCCGACTGGCGCAGGCCGGAGCCATCATCGTCAGCGGCCTTGCCGACGGGCTGGACAGCGCCGGGCACAAAGCCGCCGTGAAAAACGGATGCCCCACCATTGGCATTCTGGGTGTAGCCATCGACCGCACCTACCCGGCGGCCAATGTGGCGCTGCGGCATAAAATGGAACAGAACGGCTGCATCCTCAGCGAGTACGCTCCGGACGGCACTTCGCCGGGGGCTACCGGCTTTTTGCAGCGCAACCGGCTGATTGCGGCGCTTTCCACGGCATTGCTGGTAGTGGAAGCCCGGGAGAAAAGCGGCACAATGTCCACGGTGGCTCATGCCGAGCGCTACGGCAGGCCGGTGTTTGCGGTGCCGGGCAGCATCTATTCGCCCAATTCCGCCGGCACCAATGCTCTTTTGCGGGACGGCCGCGCCCGCGCTGCCTGCAGCGCTGCCGACCTAATGGAACCGCTGGGCCTGCACGGGGCAAAACCGGCTCCGGAAGCGCAGGCGCGCCGCCCGGAACCGGTCAGCGATACCGAGCGCAGGGTGCTGGCCTGCATCGGCCCCAAGCCGGTGGGCATGGAGGAGCTGTGTGTGAACACCGGCCTGCCCACGGCGGTGCTGCTGAGCACCCTGATGAAGCTGGAACTTTCCGGCAGGGTGTACAAGCAGCCCGGCCAGCGGTATATTCTGCGCTAGGCATAAATTCAGTTGGAAAAGCACACAACAACTGTGATATAATAATAAGATAGAGAACCTCGTGCTGTGCAGCTGCTGCGCGGTGCGTTCCTGATATAGATTACAGAAGAACGAAAAACGAATGGGAGTTAACGCAAAATGGCGAAACTGGTAATCGTGGAGTCGCCTGCCAAGGCGAAGACCATCGGCAAATATCTGGGCGATGACTACGAAGTCACCGCAAGCATGGGCCATATCCGCGACCTGCCCGCTTCTCAGCTGGGCATCGATGTGGAGCACGGCTACACCCCGCAGTACATCAGCATCAAAGGCAAGGAAAAGCTCATCAAGGAGCTGAAGAGCAAGGCCAAACACGCCGACGGCGTGCTGCTGGCGACCGACCCGGATCGCGAGGGTGAAGCCATCAGCTGGCATCTGGCAAACATTCTGGGGCTGGACCCCCACGAGCCGAACCGCGTCACCTTTGACGAGATCACCAAAAAGGGCGTGAAGGAGGGCATGGCCCACCCCCGCGCCATTGACGAAGACCTGTTCAACGCTCAGCAGGCCCGCCGCGTGCTGGACCGTCTGGTGGGCTACAAGCTCAGCCCCTTCCTGTGGCGCAAGGTGCGCCGGGGCCTGTCCGCAGGCCGCGTGCAGAGCGTGGCTGTGCGGCTGATCGATGACCGCGAAAAAGAGATCGAGAACTTCAAGCCCGACGAATACTGGAACGTGGACGCTGTGCTCGGCGCAGGCCACAAGAGCTTTACCGCCCGGCTCTCTTCGGACAGCAGCGGCAAAAAGCTGCTGCCCAAAAACGAAGCCGAAGCCCGCACCGTCGAGAAGGGCCTGGAGGGTGCACAGTATGTGGTGAGCGAGCTGAAAAAGGGCAAGCGCGCAAAGCAGCCCACCCCGGCCTTCATCACCAGTACCCTGCAGCAGGAGGCTTCCCGCCGGCTGGGCTTTACGGCTACCCGCACCATGCGCGCCGCCCAGACCCTGTACGAAGGCGTGGACATCGCCGGCCACGGCACCATGGGCCTGATCACCTATATGCGTACCGACAGCCTGCGCATCTCGGACGAAGCCGTTGCCGCCGCCAAGGAGTATATCGCCGGGGCATACGGCGAGGCGTATATCTGCCCATACAAGCGCACATGGAAAACCAAGAGCGCTACCGCCGCGCAGGACGCCCATGAAGCCATCCGCCCCTCGGTGCCGTCCCTGACGCCGGACGAGGTGGACAAGAGCATCAGCGGCGACACCGCCAAGCTCTACCGCATGATCTGGAGCCGCTTCATGGCCAGCCAGATGGCGGACTGCCAGCAGGACACTGTGTCGGTCACCGTGAGCGCAGCGGATTACCGCTTCAAGGCCAGCGGCTACACCGTGACCTTTGACGGTTTTACCGCCCTGTATGAGGAAGCCACCGACGAAAAGGAAAAGAAGGAGACCGCCCTGCCCCCGCTGGAAGAGGGTCAGGTGCTGAAGCTGCGCGACCTGAAGAGCGAGCAGAAGTTCACCCAGCCGCCCGCCCGCTACACCGAAGCTACCCTCATCAAGGCGCTGGAAGAAAACGGCATCGGTCGCCCCTCCACCTATGCGCCCATCATCACCACCATCATCGACCGCGGCTATGTGGAGCGCGACCAGAAAAAGCTCAAGCCCACCCTGCTGGGCCGGGCCGTAGATGGCCTGATGCTGGAGCAGTTCCCCCACATCGTGGACGTGGACTTCTCCGCCCAGATGGAAAAGAATCTGGATAAGGTGGAAAGCGGCAAGGCTGACTGGCGCAAGACGGTGGATGACTTCTACCAGGGCTTTGAAGCCAGCCTGGAGCAGGCCGAAAAGAACATGGAGGGCAAAAAGGTCAAGGTGCCGGACGAGCCTTCCAGCGAGGTGTGCGACCTGTGCGGCCGCCCCATGGTCATCAAGGTGGGCAAGTACGGCAAGTTCCTGGCCTGCAGCGGCTTCCCCGAGTGCCGGGGCACCAAGCGTCTGGTCAAGGACACCGGCGGCATCTGCCCCAAGTGCGGCAAGGGCCGCATGCTGGAGCGCAAGAGCTCCAAGGGCCGCATCTACTACGGCTGTGAGCGCTACCCGGACTGCGATTTTATGACATGGGACACCCCGGTGCCCACCAAGTGCGAAAAGTGCGGCAGCACCCTGTTCCGCAAGGGCAGCAAACTCTACTGCGCAAAGGAAGGCTGCGGCTTTGAGATGCCGGTGCCGAAGAAGGATTAAAAGGAAATATCAATGAGCGAATATAAAGTAACTGTGCTGGGTGCCGGCCTTGCGGGCTGCGAAGCGGCGCTCTGGCTGGCGGGCAAAGGCGTGCAGGTGGACCTGTACGAGCAGAAGCCTGTCCACTTTTCGCCCGCACATAAGAGCGAAGGCTTTGCGGAACTGATCTGCTCCAACAGCCTGAAAGCCGAACGGCTGGACTCGGCGTCCGGCCTGCTGAAAGAAGAGATGCGCCGCATGGGCAGCCAGCTGCTGAACGCCGCCGAGGTGGCCCGCGTGGCTGCCGGCGGTGCGCTGGCCGTGGACCGCGACGCCTTCAGCGCCGAAGTGACCCGCATGGTGGAAGCCTGTGAAGATATCACCGTCCACCGGGAGCGGGTGGAGCACATCGACGAAAGCGCGCCCATTCTTGTGGCCACCGGCCCCCTGACCGACGGCGCACTGGCCGACGAGATCGGCCGGCTGACCGGCGACGAGCGCCTGCATTTCTACGATGCCGTGGCACCCATCGTGACGGCGGAGAGCCTCGACTACGAGAAAGTCTTTGCAGCGTCCCGCTACGACCGGGGCGAAGCCGACTATCTGAACTGCCCCTTCAACAAGGCGGAGTACGAAGCTTTCCACGCCGCACTGGCTTCGGCCGAGCGCGCACCCCTGCACGACTTCGACACCGGCGCGGAGCAGAGCGCACAGCCCGACCCGGACGCCCACGGCAAAAAGGCGGATACCGTCACGGTCTACGAGGGCTGTATGCCCATCGAGATCATGGCTGCCCGGGGTGCCGACACCATGCGGTTCGGCCCCCTGCGCCCGGTGGGTCTGGTGGACCCCCGCACCGGCCACCGCCCCTGGGCCAATGTCCAGCTGCGCGCCGAAAACAAGGAGCGCACCCTGTATAACATCGTGGGTTTCCAGACAAACCTCAAATGGGGCGAACAGAAACGGGTGTTCAGCATGATCCCCGGTCTGGAAAACGCCGAGTTCGTGCGGTACGGCGTCATGCACCGCAACACCTTCCTGGATGCGCCCCGGGTGCTCGGCGCACAGCTGTGCCTGAAGGAACACCCCAATGTGTTCTTTGCCGGGCAGATCACCGGTTTTGAAGGTTATATGGAAAGCGCAGCCTGCGGCCTGCTGGCGGCCCGCAGCCTGTACGCCCGCCTTGCGGGCAAGGAGCTGCCCGCCCCGCCCGCCGACACCATGTGCGGCGCGCTGGTGCAGTACCTGACCACCGAGAACAAGCACTTCCAGCCCATGGGCGCAAACATGGGCATCCTGCCGCCGCTCCCGGCGGAAAGCCGCCCGCGGGACAAGCGCCTGCGTTACATGGCACAGGCCGAGCGCGCTGTTGCCAGCTTCCAGCAGTGGCTGGATGAAACCGCCCTGTAACAGCAGGGCCATTCTCCGCAAACAGAAAGGAGAGCAACTATGAAGATCATTGTGGACATGATGGGCGGCGACAACGCCCCTCTGGCTGTGCTGGAAGGCACGGCGCAGGCCGTGAAGGAATACGGCGTGCAGGTCATCGGTGTGGGCGATGAAGCGCTCGTGCGCAAGACCGCTGCCGAGCACAGCATCCCGCTGGACGGCATCGAGCTGGTGAACTGTACCGAGACCATCGAGATGTGCGATGAACCCGCCCGCGCCATCCGCCAGAAGAAGGATTCCTCCATCGTGGTGGGCCTGAATATGCTCAAGGAGGGCAAGGGCGACGCCTTTGTCTCTGCCGGCAGCACCGGTGCGCTGCATGTGGGCGCAAGCCTCATCGTGCGCACCCTCAAGGGGGTCAAGCGCCCGGCGCTGGCTACCATGGTGCCCGCCAAAAAGCAGGCCTACCTGCTGCTGGACTGCGGCGCCAATGTGGAGTGCCGCCCCGAAATGCTGGCCGCCTTTGCCGTCATGGGCAGCTGCTATGTAAACAAAGTGGAAGGCCGCCAGAGCCCCAGCGTGGCGCTGGCCAACAACGGTGCCGAAGAGAGCAAGGGCACCCCCATGCTGCGGGACGCACACCAGCTGCTGAAAGTTACCCCGGGCATCCGCTTTGTGGGCAACATCGAGCCGCGGGATGTGCCGAACGGCGAAGTGGACGTGGTGGTCTGCGACGGCTTTACCGGCAATGTCATCCTCAAGCTGACCGAGGGCGTGGCCAAGATGCTGCTGGGGATGCTCAAGCAGATGTTCCTTGCAAACCTCGGCGGCAAGCTGGCCTACCTGCTGCTCAAGGGCGGCGTGGCCGACCTGAAGCACCAGATGGACAGCGAGGAATACGGCGGTGCACCCTTCCTCGGCGCAAAGCAGCCGGTCATCAAGGCGCATGGCTCTTCCAAGGCAAAGGGCATCAAGAACGCCATCCGTCAGGCCAAAGTCTGCGTGGAAAACGACCTGTGCGGCACCATGCAGTCTGCGCTGGATGAGCTGGCTGCAGCAAACAAGACAGAGGAATAACAAGCAATTCAAGGGAGTCAAGACATATGAGCCATCAGTTGGAAACAATTATTGGTTATAAGTTCAAAAACCCGGAGCTGCTGGAGATCGCACTGACCCATACCAGCTACGCCAACGAGAGCCGCACCCCGGTCAAGCACAACGAACGGCTGGAATTTCTGGGCGACAGCGTGCTGCAGATCGTCTCGGCGGATTATCTGTTCCACGCCTACGCCGACCGGCCGGAGGGCGACCTGACCCGCATCCGCGCCAGCCTTGTCAGCGAGGGCGCCCTGTTCCAGTTTGCGCAGGAGATCAATCTGGGCGAGTATCTGCGCCTCGGCCGCGGCGAGGAGCGCTGCGGCGGCCGCACCCGCCCCAGTGTTGTGTCGGATGCCTTCGAGGCCGTCATCGCCGCGCTGTATCTGGACGGCGGCATGGAGGTGGCCCGCAATTTCATCCTGCCCTTCATCACCGAGGGCAAGCATGCGGAAGCCGACTACAAGACCCGCCTGCAGGAGATCGTGCAGCAGAACCCCGAAGAGCGCCTGAGCTATGTGGTGGAGAGCGAGTCCGGCCCGGACCACGACAAGCGTTTTGTGGTGGCGGTGCGGTTCAACTCCGACCGGGTGGCCCGGGGCGAGGGACGCAGCAAAAAAGCCGCTGAGCAGAGCGCTGCCAAAGAGGCGCTCAAGCTGCTGGGCGTGATAAAGGAAAAGTAAATGGTATTCAAGGAACTGGAGATCCAGGGCTTTAAAAGTTTCCCCGATAAAGTGAAGATCCGCTTCGACGCCGGTGTCACCGGCGTGGTTGGGCCGAACGGCTCGGGCAAATCGAACCTGTCGGACGCGGTGCGCTGGGTGCTGGGCGAGACCAGCTCCCGCCAGCTGCGTGCAGCAGGCAAGATGGAGGATGTGATCTTCGGCGGCACCCGTCGGCGCGGCGCCATGGGCTTTGCGCAGGTGCGCCTGACGCTGGACAACGCCGCCCACACCTTTGATGTGGACGCCGACGAAGTGACCATCGGCCGCAAATACTACCGTTCCGGCGAGAGCGAATATACCATCAACGGCCAGATCTGCCGCCTGAAGGATGTCTACGAACTGCTGCTGGATACCGGCATCGGCCGCGACGGCTACTCGGTCATCGGGCAGGGACGCATCGCGGAGATCGTGGCGGCAAAATCCAGCGAGCGCCGCGAGATCTTTGAGGAAGCCTGCGGCATTGCCAAGTACCGCTACCGCAAGACCGAGGCCGAGCGCCGCCTTGCTGCGGCGGGCGAGAACCTCGAGCGGTTGCGGGATATCCTGGGCGAACTGGAAAGCCGGGTCGGTCCGCTGGAAAAGGAGAGCGCCAAGGCGCAGAAATTTCTCGGGCTGAGCGCCGAGAAAAAGACGCTGGAAGTGACCCTCTGGACCGACGGCGTCCACCGCGCCCGCGAGGCTGTGCGCCAGCAGGTGCGGGACTACGAGACCGCGCAGGCGGACTACGAGCGGTTCGACCGGGAAACAAAGGCCGCTGAGCAGGAGGCTGAGGAAATCCGGATGCAGGCACAGCAGCTGACGGTTGCTGTCGAGCGCCTGAATGGGGATATCCGCAGCATCACCGAGCAGATCAGCGGGTCGGACAGCCGCATCGCCGTGCTGGAAAACGACATCCTCCGCAACGAGGAGAGCGCGGCTTCCCTGCGGCAGGAGATCGCCGACGGGGAGCAGGACAGTACCGAAGCCGAAGCCGCCCTGCAGCGCCACCGCGCCGTGGCAAAGACCATGGAAGCCGAGGGCGAAAAGCTGGCGGCTCAGATCGACGCTCTGAATGAGGAGATCGCCCATCTGACCGACCAGAGCACCGCCAGCGGCGCGCGGAAGGACACCCTGCGGGAAGAGCTGACCGCCCTGACCGCGCAGCGCACCGAAGCACAGGTGGCGCAGGCCGCCGCCGAAGCTGCCGAGGAGACTGCCCGCCAGCGCCTGCCTGCCCTTGAGCAGAGCGTGCAGGAAGAGACCGCCCGGCGGGACGAGACGAAGCAGGATCTGGACGATACCGTCCGCTACCGCCGGATGCTGGAAGAAAACGAAAAGCAGCTGGCCAATGTCCGCTCGGGTCTGGAACTGAAGCTGAAAAACCGAAAAGCCGCGCTGGATGAGGCCGACAATGCCGAACAGCGCCTTGGCCGTGAGCTGGATGCCGCCCGGCAGCGGCTCTCGGTTCTGCGGGAGCTGGAAAAGAATATGGACGGCTACCAGAACTCGGTCAAGGCCGTCATGCGCGCCGCCGGAGCACGCCGGCTGCGGGGCGTCATCGGGCCGGTGTCCGCCATCTTAAAGGTGGAGCCGGGCTGCGAGGTGGCTGTGGAGACCGCCCTCGGCGGGGCACTGCAGAACATCGTTGTGGAAAACGAAGCCGCTGCCAAGGCGGCCATCGCCCTGCTGCGCAATGACAACGCAGGCCGCGCCACCTTCCTGCCGCTGGATACCGTCCAGCCCGGCGTGTTCCGGGGGCGGCTGTCCGGTACGGCGCGGCTGGCGTCCAGTCTGGTGCAGGCCGACCGCCGGTACGACAACATCGTGTCCAGCCTGCTGGGGCGCATCATCGTGGTGGACGACATCAACGAAGCTTCCCGGGTTGCCCGGGACAACGGCTTCCGCAGCAAGGTGGTCACCATGGACGGCCAGGTGGTCAACGCGGGCGGCAGCTTTACCGGCGGCAGCGTGCAGCGCAGCGCCGGACTGTTTACCCGCAAGCAGGAGATGGAAGAGCTGCGGGTGAAAGCCGCAAAACTGCAGAAGGACTGCCTTGCCGCGCAGGAAAAGACCGATCAGTGCAAGGAACAGGCCGATGCTCTGCAGGCCGAGCTGACCGCCACGGCCAGCGAGCAGATCACGGCAGCGAACGATAAAGTCCGCGCCGAAGCGGAGCAGAAACGGCTGGAAGCTGCTCTCCAGCAGCTGGAAAGCTCTCTGACTGCCCGCCGGCAGGAAATTGACGCCCTGCAGGCTGCACTGGCCGAGAGCCGCGGCAAAGCGGAGAACGCCGCCGCACAGCAGACGGAGCTGACCGGAAAAATCGACCGCCTGACCGACGAGCTGAACCGCATCGCCGAAGGAGATGACAATTTCCTTGCACAGCAGAGCGAGCTGGCGCAGAAGTTGAGTGCAAAGCGGCTGGAACAGGTGACCCGCCGGAAGGATGCCGAACTGGCCTACAGCCAGATCGCGGCGCTGGAACAGCGGGCACAGGACGCCTCCGCGCGCCGCGCTTCGCTGGAAGAAAGCCTCGCCGCGCTGGCCGCCCGCAGCGAGAACTGCAGGGCCGAGATCGCTGCCATCCGGCAGGCCAAGACCGACAGCCAGTCGGAAATTGCACAAAAAGAACAGGCCATCCGCGAAGCCACCGAACAGCGGCTGGAACGCCAGCAGGCCGAGACGGCTGCACTGGCGCGGGCGCGCACCAGCGCCGACAGCCGCGAGGAGACCGGCCGCGAAATGGCCCGCCTTGCCGAGCGCAAAGCGGCGGCGGAGACCGAGTATGACCAGACCGTGGCAAAGCTGTGGGATGAATATCAGCTCTCGGTGAGTCAGGCGGAGGAACTCTGCATCGAGTTCGAAAGCCTGACCGCCTTACGGGCACAGGTGGCCGACCTGCGCGGCAAGATCCGCGCCCTCGGCAGCGTGAACGTCAGCGCCATTGAAGAGTATAAGGAAGTCAAAGCCCGGTACGACGAGATGACACGTCAGGTGACCGACGTGGAAGAGAGCCGCAGCGAGTTGAGCCGCATGATCTCGAAGCTTTCGGCACAGATGAAGGAGATCTTTACCGACAGCTTCCGCGCCATCAACGAGAACTTCGGCCGTGTGTTCACCGAGCTGTTCGGCGGCGGCGAAGCCAGCCTTGTGCTGGAGGACGAGAGCGACGTGCTGGCCTGCGGAATCGGCATCCGGGTGGCGCCGCCGGGCAAAGTCATCAAGAATCTGGAAGCGCTTTCCGGCGGCGAACAGGCGCTGGTGGCCATCAGCATCTACTTTGCCATTCTGGCGGTCAACCCGGCGCCGTTCTGTATTCTGGACGAGATCGAAGCCGCGCTGGATGACGCCAACGTGGTGCGGTTTGCCCAGTACCTGCGCCGTGTGAGCGACAAGACCCAGTTCATCGTCATCACCCACCGCCGCGGTACTATGGAAGCCGCCAACGTGCTGTACGGCGTCACCATGCAGGAGGACGGCGTATCCAAACTGCTCCGGCTGGATCTGGAACAGGTTGACGCGACGCTGATTTCCTGATATATAATAGAAGAAAAAACAAAGGAGGGCACTATGGGGTTCTTCGGATTTGGCAAGAAAAACAAAGAAAAAGAACAGGAAAAGATGAAAACGGGTCTGGAAAAGACCCGTACCGGTTTCTGGGGCAACATCCTCAACACCCTGACCGGCAGTGTCATTGATGATGATATGTATGATGAGCTGGAAGAGCAGCTCATCCTTGCTGACGTGGGCGGCGAAGTGGCCGTCCGTCTGGTGGACAAGCTGCGCGACCGGGTGCGCGACAAGGGACTCAAGACCGGCGAACAGGCGGCGGACGCTCTGCGCGATATCATTGCAGAGGAAATGACGCCGGACGCCGAGATGGATCTGAGCGGCAAGCCCGCCGTCATTCTGGTCATCGGCGTCAACGGCGTGGGCAAGACCACCAGCATCGCCAAGCTGGCTGATTACTACACCCGCGAGGGCAAAAAGGTCATGCTGGCAGCGGGCGACACCTTCCGCGCCGCAGCCAGTGAGCAGCTGGAGATTTGGGCAGACCGCGCCGGTGTGCCCATCGTGAGTGCGGGCGAGGGTGCCGACCCGGCGGCGGTCATCTTCGATACGGTCAAGTCGGCCGCCGCCCGCGGCTATGACATGGTCATTGCCGACACGGCAGGCCGCCTGCACAACAAGGCGAACCTGATGGCCGAGCTTTCCAAGATCAGCCGCAGCGTCAAAAAGGCCAGCCCCGAAGCCAGCCTGGAAACGCTGTTGGTGCTGGACGCCATCACCGGCCAGAACGCCATCAGCCAGGCCAAGGAGTTCTGCAAGGCAGCGGACGCCACCGGCATCATCCTGACCAAGCTCGACGGCACCGCCAAGGGCGGCTGCGTCGTGGCGGTCAAGCAGCGTCTGGGCCTGCCGGTGCGCTTCATCGGCGTGGGCGAGGGCATCGACGACCTGCTGCCCTTCACCCCGGAGGGCTTTGTGGAAGAGCTTCTGCCCCGCGAGTGGAAGCACTGAGGAGGGTGTACACATGAAGATCTGTGCAGCCACCGGCAACGCCGGAAAGCTCCGCGAGCTGCGCCGCATTCTGGAAGCGCAGGGCCACGAAGTCGTGAGCCAGAAGGAGCTGGGCATTACCATCGAGCCGGACGAGACCGGCACCACCTTTGCCGAGAACGCCCTCATCAAGGCCGAGACCATCTGCAGGGCCAGCGGCCTGCCCACCATCGCTGATGACTCCGGCCTGTGCGTGGATGCGCTGGACGGCGCGCCCGGTGTTTACAGCGCCCGCTACTGCGGCCATCACGGCGATGACGAATCCAACAACGACAAACTGCTGGACGCCATGAAGGAGGTCCCTGAGGAAAAGCGCGGGGCAAAGTTTGTCTCTGCCGTGTGCTTCATTCTACCGGACGGCCGGCACCTGACCTGCATGGGCGAGTGCCCGGGCAGCATCGCCTTTGAGCGGCTGAACGGCGACTATGGCTTCGGCTACGACCCGCTGTTCATCCCGGCAGACTGCGGTGTGGGCAAAACGGGCAAGCGCCCAAACACCGAGCACCGCAGCTACGCCCAGCTGACCCCCGACGAAAAGGACGCCATCAGCCACCGCGGCAACGCGCTGGCGGAGCTGGAAAAAGAATTACCTGATTTTCTGAGATAAAGGGATAGTGGCAGGCCATCCGGTAGCTTTCTCTTCGGACACGGTTCGGGCCATTCCATCGCCCGCCCTATTGCCGCTTTGCGGCAACAGGGTCCCACCCCAGCGGACGGTCCTCAGAGAAACTCCCGGCCGTCCTGCCGGAAAGTCCCTTCTGTGAAAATGCGTTTGGAGCGGCCCGCAGGCCGCGACAAACGCCATATAAAAAATAAAATTTCCGCTAAAGATAGCCAGAGCGAAAGCGGAGGCTATTATAAATTGTTTTCAAAAATCAAAGGAGAAACAATTATGCTGACAAGCAAACAGCGCGCCATTCTGCGCGGCAAGGCCAACACCATGGACCCCGTTTATATCGTGGGCAAGGGTGAGATCGACGAGACCATGATCCAGGGCGTGAAGGACTGCCTCGACGCCCGTGAGCTCATCAAGCTCAAGGTGCTGGAGAGCAGCATGTACAATGCCCGTGAGGCTTCGGTCAAGCTGGCCGAGGCCACCGGCGCCGACTGCGTGCAGGTGATCGGCTCCAAGTTCGTGCTCTACCTGCAGAAGAAAAAGGACAGCGCCTACGCCGACCTGCTGAAGTAAGATGAAAATCCTGCTCTACGGAGGCACCTTTGACCCGCCCCATAACGGCCACCTGAACAACCTGCGCGCTGCCGCCGCCCGCGTCCGCCCGGACAGGGTGGTGGTGATGCCGGCCGGGCTTTCACCCTTCAAACAGCGCACCTCGGCACCGGGGGCGCTGCGGCTGGAAATGTGCGGCTGCTTCCGCGCGCTGGCAGACAGCCCGGACATCCCGCAGCTGGAAGTCAGCGGCTGGGAGATCGCACAGGCCGAAGCGGGAAAGCGCAATTACACCGTGCTCACGGTGGAAAAGCTGGCGCAGGAGAACCCCGGCGCGCAGCTGTACCTTGCCATCGGCAGCGACATGCTGCTGAGCTTTGACGGCTGGCACCGCTGGCAGGACATCCTGCGGCTGGCGCACCTTGTTGTTACCAGCCGCAATGTGGGCGATGACCCGGAGCTGCACGCCATGGCCCGGCAGCTGGACCCCACCGGGGCGCGCATCCTGTTTGCGCCGGTGCAGGCCCTGCCCATGGCCAGCAGCGCGCTGCGCGCCCGGCTGGCCGCCGGCGAAGGCTGCGAAGCCGAACTGCCGGAACCGGTGCGGGCGGTGATCCGCCGGGAAAAACTCTACCAGAAAAAGGAAGGTTCAGGCAAATGAATCTCAAACAGGCAAAGGATCTTGTGCGCAGTCGCCTGAGCGACAAGCGCTACGAGCATACTTTGAACGTAAAAAAAATGGCCGTCAAACTGGCAAAAATTTACGGCGAGGACGAGGAAAGGGCAGCCCTGGCAGCCCTGCTGCACGACTCGGCCAAGGAGATCAGCAAGGACGAGATGCGTGAGCTGATGCGCCAGTATCCCCAGTATGCCGATGGCGGCGAGGAGCGCCCGGCCCCGGTGTGGCACGGCGTGTGCGCCGCCATTCTGGCCCGCACCCAGTGGGGCGTGACCGACGAAGCTGTGCTCAGCGCCATTGCCTGCCACACGGCGGGCAAGCCCGGCATGACGCGGCTGGACAAGATCCTGTATCTGGCCGATATGACCAGCGCCGAGCGCGACTGGCCGGGCGTGAACAAGCTGCGCAAGCTGGAAAAGAAGGATCTGAACGCCGCCATGCTGGCTGCACTGAAGCAGAACGACGATTTTGTGCTCTCGCAGGGCAAGCCGCTGGACCCCATGTCCAAAGCCGCTTACGAGGATATCCTGGCCCGCAGCGGGAAAACTGAAGGGTGACAGCCTGCATTCCGGGGCCGGGATGCAGAAAACGGATTGCAGATTCTGTCGGATAATGTTATACTAAAAGCTATGACAGGTGCGGCAGAAAATGCTTTTGCAGCACCGCGAAACTCTGGAGGATAAAAAACAGCATGAGCCAGACGCCACGCCATATCAATACAGACCGCTCGCTGAAACGCCCGGATCAGGCCGCAAGCGCCCCGCGCCGGGCGGCATCTGCCGGCCAGAACACGCCTTCCCGCTCCGGCAGCACCGGCGGCTCCCGCGGCGAACCGCCCCGCCGCAGCGGGGGAGCCGAGCCGCCCCGCCGCCGCAGAAAGAAAAAGAAGACCCCCCTCTGGCTGCCCTTTGCGATCGTGATGGCAGTCATCGCAGTGGTGTCCGGTGTCGTGGTGTCCGGTGTCGGCCTTGTGAACAAGGTGGAGGACAGCATCCGCCCGGACGACAGCACCCCCACCATCGAGGAAGAGGTCAAGACAGCCGAGGAATACAAGGGCGATGTGGTGAACATTCTGGTCTGCGGCATCGACTATGAAGAGGGCCGCAATTATTCCAACGACCCCACTTCCAATGACGGCATGACCGACATGATCCTGTACGTGCAGTTCGACATCAAGAACGGTGCACTGCGGATGCTGCAGATCCCCCGCAACAGCCTTGTCACCACCAAGAACAAAAAGGTGACCCTCTCCAACGGCAAGACCTATGCCGCCACCAACTACCAGATCAACTCGGTGGCGCTGTCCAACGGCGGCAGCATCGCCGCTCTGGCCGATGTCATCTACGATCAGTTCCGGCTGCCCATTGATTACTATGTGACGGTGGACATGCAGGCACTGGTGGATATGGTGGATAACTTTGGCGGCATCGAGGTGTATATCCCCCACGATATGTCCTACGGCGGCAGCAAGCTGCTCAAGGGCTACCGCAATCTGGACGGTGCTTCGGCCGAGTTCTTTGTGCGCTGCCGCCACGGCGACGGCTACGCCAACTCCGACATCGACCGCCTGAACATGCAGCGCTATTTCTACGCCGGCCTGTTCAAGCGTGCCCGCGCCATGGGTGTCACCGATATCCTGAACCAGCTGCCGCTGGTGTTCAAGAACTATATCAAGACGGATATGGACATTACCACCATTGCAAAACTGGTGGTGTCCTTCCTGAAGATCGACAGCTCCAACATCATTCTGGCGCAGACGCCGGTGTTCATGGGCGTGCCCAATGTGGGCAAGACCGACACCTTTGCCGGCTACTCCTGCGTGGTGCCGGACGCCGGTTCCATTGCGAACCTGCTCAACCAGTATTTCTGCACCTACACCGGCCCCATCGATGTGAGCGAGATGCATCTCGTCACCGATGAGTGGCCCCACGGCAGTGCATCCACCGATGCCAACGTGCAGTATATGGGCCGCATCGACAAGGAATCCGACGATGCCATTCTGGAAGGCAACACCGACCTTTCCGGCGCTGTGACCACCGACGGTCTGGCAGCCGGTTCCGCAAACTGACCCCTTTGAAAGAAAGGAAAAACATATGGAGAATTTCAACGACAGCAAGGCCCTTGCTATTGAGATCGCAAAGATCCTGGACAAGAAAAAGGCCCATGATGTAAAGGTGCTGAAGGTGGAGAGCCTGACCGTTCTCACCGATTACTTTGTCATCGCGTCCGGCACTTCCACCACGCAGGTGGCGGCTCTGGCCGACGAGGTGGAGTACGAACTTTCCCAGAAGGGTCTGGAGCCTTACAACACCGAGGGCTACGACTCCAAGAACTGGGTGCTGCTGGATTATTCCAACGTCATCGTGCACGTGTTCGTGCCCAACACCCGCACCTACTACGACCTCGAGCACCTGTGGGCGGACGGCGAACCCATCGATATCTCCGAGTACCTGACCCCCGACAGCACGGTCGAGTAAAAATGTGATTAAGGCCGATGCCTTAAAGCATAAATCATTCCAATCGCGGTATTTGCAAAAGAAAAGTCTGGAGCTGATTACAAACATGAAATACGATTACAAGGCTGTTGAAGCCAAGTGGCAGAAGGTGTGGGAGGACGAAAAGACCTTCCATGTCGAGATCGACCACTCCAAACCCAAGTTCTATGCACTGGTCGAGTTCCCGTATCCGTCGGGCGCCGGCCTGCATGTGGGCCACCCCCGCAGCTACACTGCACTGGATGTGGTGAGCCGCAAGCGCCGTCAGAACGGTTACAATGTGCTGTATCCCATGGGCTGGGACGCTTTCGGCCTGCCCACTGAGAACTTCGCCATGAAGAACCACATCCACCCGGCCATCGTCACCAAGAACAATGTGGATCACTTCCGCAGCCAGCTGAAGGCGCTGGGCTTCTCGTTTGACTGGGACCGCGAGGTCAACACCACCGACCCCGAGTACTACAAGTGGACCCAGTGGATCTTCCTGCAGCTGTACAAGCACGGCCTGGCCTACAAGAAGGAAATGAACGTTAACTGGTGCACCGGCTGCAAGTGCGTGCTGGCCAACGAGGAAGTTGTCAACGGCGTGTGCGAGCGCTGCGGCAGCGAGGTCGTGCACCGTGTCAAGAGCCAGTGGATGCTCAAGATCACCGCTTATGCCGATAAGCTGATCGACGGTCTGGACGGTCTGGACTACATCGAGCGCGTGGCCACCCAGCAGAAGAACTGGATCGGCCGCAGCCACGGCGCAGAGGTCAACTTCGGCACCACTGCAGGCGACACCCTGACCGTGTACACCACCCGCTGCGACACCCTGTTCGGTGCCACCTACATGGTCGTTTCTCCGGAGCACGCCGTGGTCAAGGCATGGCTGGACAAGGGCATCATCAAGAATGCCGACGCCGTCAAGGCCTATCAGGCCGAGGCTGCCCGCAAGAGCGACTTTGAGCGCAGCGAGCTGAACAAGGAAAAGACCGGCGTCAAGCTGGAAGGCGTCATGGGCATCAACCCGGTCAACGACACCGAGATCCCCATCTTCATCTCCGACTACGTCCTGTCCACCTACGGCACCGGTGCCATCATGGCCGTGCCTGCCCACGATACCCGCGACTGGGAGTTCGCCAAGAAGTTCGGCCTGCCCATCATCGAGGTGGTCAAGGGCACCACACCTTCCAATCTGGACGAAGCCGCCTTTACCGATGTGGCCACCGGTACGCTGGTCAACTCCGGCTTCCTGAATGGTCTGTCCGTCGCCGACGCCAAGAAAAAGATGATCGGCTGGCTGGAAGAGAACGGCAAGGGCCGCGATAAGGTCAACTACAAGCTGCGCGACTGGGTGTTCAGCCGTCAGCGTTACTGGGGCGA
>CAKSZM010000036.1 GCA_934525735.1 uncultured Faecalibacterium sp.
CCCATTTGAATGCCCACAACTCTGTGGGGCACAAAAGCGATACGCTTGCACTCCCAGCTGAGCTATAGGCCCATATTTAGGGGCGTGACTCGGTTGGGCGACCAACCGACATACTCCCCATTTGAATGCCCACAACTCTGTGGGGCACAAAAACGATACGCTTGCACTCCCAACTGAGCTACAGGCCCTTATGAGGACGCTGTTAGTGTAACTCTAATTGGGAAATTTGTCAAGAAGTTTCTGCTTTGTAAGGGGCTGTCAGCGGTTGCCCAGCTGCCAGAATGCCACGGCGCTGGCAGCGGCGACATTCAGCGAATCCACCCCGTGGGACATGGGGATCTTTACGGTATAGTCGCAGGCGGCAATGGTGCTGCGGGCAAGGCCGTCGCCTTCGGTGCCCAGCACGACGGCCAGCTTCGGCTCGGCGGAAAGGGCTGCATCATCGATGCTGACCGAGCGGTCGCTCAGCGCCATGGCGGCGGTCTTGAAGCCCAGCTCATGCAGCTTTGCAATGCCATTTTCCGGCCAGTCGGCGGGGCAGGCGCCGATCTGCGCCCAAGGCACCTGAAACACGGTGCCCATGCTCACCCGCACGGCGCGGCGGCACAGCGGGTCGCAGCAGGAAGGGGTAATGAGCACGGCATCCATGTTCAGGGCGGCAGCGCTGCGGAAAATGGCACCCACGTTGGTGGAGTCCACGATACCTTCCAGCACAGCCACCCGGCGGGCATTGCGGCACACTTCCTCCGCGCTGCGCGGCAGCGGGCGGCGGAAGGCGCACAGCACGCCCCGGGTCAGCTCGAAGCCGGTCAGGCTGGCCAGCGTCTCCCGGTCGGCGGTGTATACCGGCGCATCTCCGCAGCGGGTCAGGATCTCTGCCGCGGGGCCGGTGATCTGCCTGCGCTCCATCAGCAGGGAGAGCGGCTGGTATCCGGCATCCAGCGCCCGGGCGATCACCTTCGGGCTTTCGGCAATGAAGATGCCTTTTTCCGGCTCCAGACGGTTGCGCAGCTGCGCCTGGGTCAGCCGGGCGTAAACGTCCAGCTCCGGGACGGAAAGATCTGTGATCTCAATGATATTCGGCATAAGGAAATTCTCCTTTGAACAAAGCTTTTTCTTATTCTAACACAACCCGGCCGGGAATGCAAAAAGAGCCGCTGCGCAGTGCAGCGGCTCTTGCCGGATCCGAAAAAATTATTCCGACCGCAGAGCGATCACGGGGTTGCTCTTGGCGGCGCTCTTTGCAGGGATCAGGCCGCCGAGGATGGTCAGGAAGGTGGCCAGCACGATCAGGATCAGCGCAGCCGTCGGCGGCAGGGAAGCCGTGACGCTGTCGTTGCCGGCAATGTTGTGGATGAGCATGTTGCCCGGAATCAGCAGCAGCAGGCTCAGCACCACGCCCATCACGCCGGAGCACAGGCCGATGATGAAGGTCTCGGCGTTGAACACCTCGGAGACGTTGTGCTTGGAGGCGCCGATGGCGCGCAGGATGCCGATCTCCTTGCGGCGTTCCAGAACGCTGATATAGGTGATGACGCCGATCATGATGGAGGATACCACCAGCGAGATGGCAACAAAGGCCACCAGCACATTGCTGACCATGCCCACGATCTGGGTGACGGAGTCCATCAGGGTGCCCACGGTGTCGGTGTAGTGGATCGCTTTGTCCTCTTCGCCCTTTGCTTCCATGGCGTCGTTGTAGGCGTCCAGTTTTTCCACGATGCGGTTCTTGGCCTCAAAGCTGCTGGGATAGATCCAGATAGCATCCGGCTTTTCGTAGTCTGCATAGCCGAGGGTGTTGAGCAGGCTGTCGTAGCTGGAAGAAGAGCCGTTGACCGTGCTCTTGACCATTTCGGTCAGCTCCGAGCCGGACATGTTGAGTTGGATGGCATTCTGGAAAGCGGAAGCGTCGATCTTCAGCGCGCCTTCCATCTGGCCGCCCAGCTGGGAGATGTTGTCCTGCAGGGCGGTCTGCAGCTGTTTGCTGAACTGGGGCAGAAGCTGCTGCATCAGCGCCTCCATCGAGGAGCCGAGCTGGCGCTGCAACGCAGATGCAATCTGGGTCTGCAGCGCTGTGCCGAGCTGTGCGGCCAGCTGCTGGCCCAGCTCACCGTTCAGCTGGTCGCTGATCTGATCGCCGATCTGCTGCATCAGCTGCTGCCCGACCTGCGCGGAGTAGTTTTCCATCACGCCCTGCAGGTTCTTCTGCAGCGCTTCGGTGAACTGCTCCTGCAGCCCGTCGGTGTCCAGCAGTTCGCCCATGGAGCTGGCGAGGATCTGCTTGAACTGGTCGCTCTCCATATAATAGCGGAAGCTGATCTTGTCCAGATGCAGGATGCCGTTGCCGATGACATAGTCTTTGTAACCGGTCAGGATCTTTTTCATCAGGGACTGCAGCGCGTCCGGCGGGATGGAAATATCCATGCCGTCAAACAGCTGGCTCATATCAAGGTCATCCATGGGAGGCAGCTCAATGCTGCTGAAATCGATGCCGCTCAGATCGATCCCGCTGAGATCGATGCTGCTGAAATCGACGCCGCTCAGGTCGATCCCGCTGAGATCCAGCGAGAAATCGGCAGAATTGAAAAGAGAACTCAGATCGAGGGAGCCGCCGCTCAGGTCGAATGCATCGCTCAGATCAAAATCAAGAGCACCGGCATCGAACTGAAACGCATTTTTCAGCGCGTCGGTATCCACCGAGAACATGGAGGCAAGATCGATGTCCGTAAGGTCTTTGGAGTCAAACGGTTCGCCGGTCAGAACGTTGGTCTCGGGGTCGGCCAGCTGCTGGCGGACGATCTCACTGTTGGCTGCTTCGTCGATGACGTGGTTGGTCAGGTCGTGGAGATAGGCAACGCCGGCCGGCAGAATGGCAGAGGAAGAGTCGGCCTTGGGCTGGACGATGCCCACGATCTTCAGATCCATGCTGCCCGCCACCACGTTTTTCATGAAGTCCTCATCGCCGGACTTGTCCAGCCAGATGCCGTGGGCCTCGTCGTAAGAGTAGCAGTCGGCCTGCGAGACGACCTTGAACGTTTTGCCGAGAAAATCGTCATACGAGTAGGTGCCGTAGTCCTCCGGCAGGGTGATATTTTGGTTCTGAGCGTACTGCTGCAGAGCTTTGTCCAGCTCTGCCTGATCCCGCAGACCCAGCGTATAGAGCGCGTAGTCCGAAATGCTGCCGTCGGCGTTCAGCACCAGAATGCACTCGTCGTATTTCTCGGCCCAGCGTCCGGCCTTGATGTCGTACTGATCTTTGTACAGCTCGGGGGTCTCGGCCATCTCGCCGAAAACATTCGGGCTCATCATGGAAGACATGATGTTGGTGGTGGAAAAGCTGCCGCCGTTCAGCTCCGAAAAGGTGGTGTCCGGATTTACCTTATAAATGCTGCCGTCGGCATCCTGACGGTAGATCAGCGGAGAAACGGCGTAGGAATACTCCACGGCGGAAGCGTCGTCCTGAATGGTGCATTCATCGCTGTCCAGATAATCCTTGAGTGCGGTCAGGTTGTTGGCGCTGACGCCTGCGGTGAGCCGGGAAAGGATGTTCCGCACACTCACCATGCCCTCCGGCGCAGAGGACGACGAGCTGCCGGCCGTGCCGAATGCATCCGAGTTCATCAGCGAAGTGAAGTCGAACCCGCTGCTGGAGATCTGAAGCGGGTACTCCGACAGGGTGGATTTTTCCATGTCCTCGATGTAGCCGTTGACGCCGTTGGACAGTGAAAGGATCAGCGCAATGCCGATGATGCCGATGGAACCGGCAAAAGCCGTGAGCAGGGTGCGGGCTTTTTTGGTGAGCAGATTGTTGAAGCTCAGGGAGAGGGCTGTCAGGGGCGACATGGAGGAATGACCCAGATTTTTATGCACCGGCGGGGTCAGGGCAGCGGTGTCCGGCTCAAAGGGGTCGGTATCGGAGCGGATGACGCCGTCCTTCAGCCGGACGATGCGGGTGGCGTACTGCTCGGCCAGCTCGGGGTTGTGAGTGACCATGACCACCAGCCGGTCTTTTGCCACGGTCTTGAGCAGCTCCATGACCTGAATGCTGGTGTCGCTGTCCAGCGCGCCGGTGGGTTCGTCTGCCAGCAGGATATCGGGGTTGTTCACAAGAGCGCGGGCAATGGCAACGCGCTGCATCTGGCCGCCGGACATCTCGCTGGGGTGCTTGTGCAGCTGGTTGCCGAGGCCCACATCCTCCAGCGCTTTAGCCGCTCTGCGCCGCCGCTCGGCCTTGGAGATGCCGGAGATGGTCAGCGCCAGCTCCACATTGGCCAGAACCGTCTGGTGGGGGATCAGGTTGTAGCTCTGGAACACGAAGCCGATGGTGTGGTTGCGGTAGGAGTCCCAGTCGCGGTCGGTGTACTTTTTCGTGGAAACGCCGTTGATGACAAGGTCGCCGCTGTCGTACCGGTCCAGACCGCCTACGATGTTCAGCAGGGTGGTCTTGCCGGAACCGCTGGGGCCGAGGATGGCAACAAATTCGTTGTCGCGCAGATTCAGGCTGACGTCATCCAGCGCTTTCTGTACCAGCTCGCCGGTCCTGTATTCTTTTCGGATGTGTTTGAGTTGAAGCATGTGCCGTGCCTTTCCGCTGCTTTTTGTTGAAAAGCAACGCTGTTGTAACTTTTATGATGAACGGGAAATGATCTTTCCGCAAAGCAATAAACGATTCTATTATACCAGAAGATTATGAAGAAACTATGGAATCCGACCGGAAAATCTGCGGGGATACGGCTGGCGGGGGCGGTATTTCCCGGATGGAAAAGTGTCGGGGTGTAAAATTCAGGAAAAATTCAAAAATGATTGCATCCGTGCAGGATTCGTGCTATCTTAAAAAAGAAGGCCGAAACGACGCAAAAGAAAGACCGGAAAGGACTTTTAAAACAAGAATCTGACACATTTTGCAGAAACCGCAACAAGAAACCGTGATAAAATACGTCGTAACACGAAAAAGCGCGACGCAATCGGGCCGAAAATTACGATACGACAAATTTCACTGAATGTTCGGGATTGTACGAATTCCTCCTGACCCTTTACAATAAGAACGAGAAACAGGGAAATGCAAAAAACGTCATAAAAAGCCCTGTGGCGAGGAGGAAATCTTATGGAACGTACATTTTCGCCCATGATCCGCCAGTTTTCGTCGATCGATGGGCTGCAGAAAGCATATACGCTGGTTTATTCACTGGACGCAGAGGATGAAAACGGCTGCCGGCTGACACTCTGCCGCACCGGAAGCGGGCCATG
Organism: uncultured Faecalibacterium sp.; assembly: GCA_934525735.1. Classification (GTDB taxonomy): domain Bacteria; phylum Bacillota; class Clostridia; order Oscillospirales; family Ruminococcaceae; genus Faecalibacterium. The sequence goes on from CAKSZM010000036.1 coordinate 5,248, forward strand.
CATGGAAAGCAGCTATCTTGCAGCAGCTCCGGAATTTGGCTACCGTATTCTGCGGTATCTGTGCGAAAATGGTGTTCAGCCGGAGATCTGGCAGGATGTAGTTTCAGAGCTGACAACGGCAGAGCAGTTCGGAAGGAAAGGCGGGGCTCTGCATGGACAGTGAGTGCAGGATCGGAACGCTGAAAATTGCAGTTGCAAGCTACGACCGCAGGGAGCTGCGGGTCCAGAAGCACTATCTGGAAGAGGAAGGCCCTTTCATCAGCTGCTCGTGTTTTCAGAGCGGCGAACGCCTGCTCCGGGAACTGCAGCAGGAAAATGCGTTTGATGTCGTGATCCTCTGCAGTGAGATGGAGGACATGACCGGGCTGGAATTTCTGATGAACGCCCGGAAGCTGGAGCACCCGCCCATCCTTCTGGTCTTTGATGAAGCACACCGCAACAACGACTCGGCGCTTTATATGGAGACGGAGAACGGTATGATCTGCCTTGGCCGCGCCGATCTGAAGAATCTGCTGCGGGAACTTTACCGGATGCCGGGCCAGCAGGGACAAAAGCGGGAGCGGCAGTGTCAGGAGCTGTACCGCAGCTGGGGGCTTCAGCTCCCGGATGTGAACTGCAGCTATCTGACCAGTGCAGTGGATGTTGCGTTCGGCAACTCCCAGAAGATGGCCATCCGCAAGGAGATCCTGCAGGCTGTGGGCGAGAAGTACGGCATTTCGGTTTCCGCTGTGGACAGCGGCATCCGGAGAATGCTGGATCAGCTGGAAGCAAATAACACCGAGGCATGGGCGGCTTTTAAAGAGGAAAACGGGTTTGCTGGTGAGAAGCTGACCACCGGAAAACTGATCTATGCGGTCAAGAACCAGCTGCGCCGCCAGGCAGACCAGTGACCGTCTGAGAGGAGAAACCACGATGGAGCAGATGCAGCAGAAAGAAGAAGGTTCGCTGAAGGTTCAGACGATCCCGCAGAAAGAGCTGGAACAGGCCTGCTTTCATGCGCTGGGGCTGATCACGCGCAATTGCGAATATCTGGAACAGCATCTTGCACATACCGGGGCGGACGCAGAGTCCTGCCAGGCAGTGGCGGACATCGGCGCGGCCACGGCAAGGCTGGACCGCACCGTCAACGAGATCATGGCCCTGCTGGAATATCTCCGCACAGAGGAGCTGCCGCAGCTTTCGCCGATGGATCTGTGCGAGCTGCTGCAGCAGATCGCGGCGCAGGCGGATATGATCCAGGAGCAGCTGAAAGTGGAGCTGAAGCTGGAATGCGGCGGCTGGACCTCCTGCCGCGTGATGGGCGACCGGAACGACGCCGAACTGTTGCTGCTGCATCTGCTGTCCAATGCACTGCATGCCTGCAGCGCAGGCGGAAAGGTGCGGATCCTTTTGCGCCGCAGCGAAAGTTTCTGGCAATTGACCGTGGAGGATGACGGCTGCGGCCTGCCGGAAAGCAGCCGGGAGGCATGGATCGAGAACCGCCGGTGTTTTCTGGGCAGTGCAAAGGTGGGCCTGCTGCTCTGCCACGAATGCTGCCGCCGCATGGGCTGGGGCCTGCGGGTGGAAAGCGCACCGGAGAAAAGAACACAGGCGGTCGTGACCATTCCGCTGTGCACCGACCGCTCTGCGGAGTATACACCGGAATTGCACAGCGATACCGAGCTGCAGAAGTCGAACCGGCAGTATCAGCTGCGTGCAATGCTGGTGCGGGAACTGCGCACCATGCCCGAGCGGGGAAGCGCCGACGAGTTGTGACCGCAAAAAACTGAAAAAAGATGGCCGCTGTGCGGAAGAGGATCCGCGCGGCGGCCATGCTGTTTATATGCGGTTAAGAAACTTTGCCGTCAGGCAGAAAAGAAGCGCGTTCCAATTGTGAAATTCACAAAATGTTTAACTTTTGAAGCGGAAAATACTATTTTTTCTGCGTAAAATAAAGAACGCGGATTGATTGTGCCGAAAAGTTGGATTATAATATCCTTGTATGCGAATTGGCAAAATAATTCGTTAACAAACTAATTTTGGGCAAAGAAAACCGCCTTTGCCGTATACCGGAGGCTGCGCCTCCGGCATTTGTCCTTAGGAGGAAAAACAACGTGAGAGTAGGTCTTGACATCGGCAGCACCACCATCAAGTGCGTGGTGCTGGATGAACATGATACACTGCTGTATTCTACATACGAACGACACTACAGTCATATTCTGGAAAAGGCGCAGGAGCTGCTGCGCCGCATCGATGCCGAGCAGCTGCACGGTCAGAAGGCTCTGCTGAGCATCTCCGGTTCGGCCGGTATGGGTCTGGCCGACAGCTGCGGCGTGCCCTTTGTGCAGGAGGTGTTCTCCACCCGCGTGGCGGTCAAGCGCTTTGTGCCCGAGACGGACTGCGTCATCGAGCTGGGCGGCGAGGATGCCAAGATCCTCTTCCTGACCAACGGCACCGAAGTGCGCATGAACGGCAGCTGCGCCGGCGGTACGGGTGCTTTCATCGATCAGATGGCCACCCTGCTGAAGATGAGCGCCGACGAGATGAACAAGGCTGCGGAAAATGCGCAGCGCACCTACACCATCGCGTCCCGCTGCGGCGTGTTTGCCAAGAGCGATGTGCAGCCGCTGATCAATCAGGGAGCCCGCACCGAGGATATCGCCGCCAGCATCTACAAGGCCGTGGTCAACCAGACCATCGCCGGTCTGGCGCAGGGCCGCCCCATCAAGGGCAATATCCTTTATCTGGGCGGCCCGCTGACCTTCAGCACCGTGCTGCGCAAGAGCTTTGACGAAGCACTGAACGTCACCGGCACCTGCCCGGAAAACAGCCTGCTGTACGTGGCGCTGGGCGCTGCCCTGTACGCCGACAAGGAGTTTGTGCTCACCGATGTGGCCGACGCACTGGATCAGTACGCCGCCACTGCTACCTACGCCAGCGAGCCGCCGCTGTTCGCCAGCAAGGAAGAGTACGAGGCCTTCCACGCCCGGCACATGTCCCACAGCGTGCCGCATGTGCCGTTCAGTGCCCACTGCGGCCCGGTGCACATCGGCATCGACTCCGGCTCCACCACCGTTAAACTGGTGGTCGTGGATGAGAAGAGCCAGATCCTGTACACCAACTATCAGCCCAACCTCGGCAACCCGCTGCCCCTGATCCGGGAGCAGCTGCTCAAGATCTACAGGGAGCACCCCGGCCTGCAGGTGGCCAGCGTGACCACCACCGGCTACGGCGAAGAGCTGGTCAAGAACGCTTTCCGCTGCGACTACGGTTTGGTGGAGACGGTGGCCCACTTCACCGCCGCAAAATACTTCATGCCGGATGTGGACTTCATCATCGACATCGGCGGCCAGGATATGAAGTGCTTCAAGATCGAGGACGGCGCCATCAGCAACATCTTCCTGAACGAAGCCTGTTCCTCCGGCTGCGGAAGCTTCCTGCAGACCTTTGCGCAGGCGCTGGGCTATGACGTGAAGGAATTTGCCAGCCTCGGCCTGTTCGCCGACCGCCCGGTGGATCTGGGCAGCCGCTGCACCGTGTTCATGAACAGCTCGGTCAAGCAGGCACAGAAGGACGGCGCCAGCATTGAGAACATCTCGGCCGGTCTGTCCATTAGCGTGGTCAAGAACGCACTGTACAAGGTCATCCGCGCTTCCAGCCCCGAAGAGCTGGGCCGCAAGATCGTGGTGCAGGGCGGTACCTTCTATAATGAAGCCGTGCTCCGCGCCTTTGAAAAAGAGATGGGCGTGGAGGTCATCCGCCCGGACATTGCCGGCCTGATGGGAGCCTACGGCGCAGCCCTGTTCGGCCTGCGCCAGAGCCAGAAAGCACATAAGACCGTTTCCGGCATGATGAGCCAGCAGGAGCTGGAGACCTTCGAGCAGAAGGTGGTCAGCGTCAAGTGCGGCGGCTGCGGCAACCATTGCCAGCTCACCGTCAACACCTTTGCCGACGGCCGCAAGTTCATCTCCGGCAACCGCTGCGACAAGCCCGTGACCGGCAAGAGCGAGGATAACAGCCTGAACCTGTACGCCTACAAGCAGCAGCTGCTGGCCAGCTACAAGCCGGTGCCCGGCAAGCGCGGCTCCATCGGCATCCCGCTGTGCCTGGGCTTCTACGAGCTGCTGCCCTTCTGGTGGGCATTCTGGACGAAGCTGGGCTTTGCGGTGCACACCAGCCCGGTGTCCAGCCGCGGGCTGTATCTGGCCGGTCAGGCCACCATCCCCAGCGACACGGCCTGCTTCCCGGCAAAGCTGAGCCACGGCCACATCAAGGCACTGAGCCAGATGCAGCTGGACGCCATCTTCTACCCCTGCCTGACCTACAACATTGACGAAGGTCTGGGCGACAACCACTATAACTGCCCGGTGGTGGCCTACTACCCCGAAGTTCTGGCCGGCAACTGCCCGGAGCTGGAAGGCAAAAAGTTCATCTATGACTATGTGGGCATCCACCGCCCGAAGGACTTTGTGCACAAGATGGCAAAGACCGTGCTGCCCAAGTACTTCAGCGGCATCTCCGAGAAGGAAGTGCAGGAGGCCGCCGACGCCGCCTATGCCGAATATGAGGCACACATGGCAAAGATCCGCGTGAAGGGCAGCGAGATCATCGATGAGGCACGCCGTCAGGGCAAGCGCATCATCGTGCTGGCAGGCCGCCCCTACCATGTGGACCCGGAGGTCAACCACGGCATCGACCGTCTGATCACCCGCCACGGCGCTGCCGTTGTCACCGAGGACAGCATTTCCAACCGGGTGCAGAAATTCCCCACCAGCGTGCTGAACCAGTGGACCTACCACAGCCGCCTGTATGCCGCCGCCAAGTACTGCACCACCCAGAAGGATATGGATCTGGTGCAGCTGGTGTCTTTCGGCTGCGGCGTGGACGCCATTACCACCGACGAGACCCGCGAGATTTTGCAGGAGGGCAGCAAGCTCTACACCCAGCTCAAGATCGACGAGATCACCAACCTGGGCGCAGTGAACATCCGCCTGCGCAGCCTGTTTGCCGCTCTGGATGAGCGCGACGAGGTGGCCGAGGAAAAGGCTGCCCCCAAGGCAGAAACCTGATACATAGGAGGAACCTATGGAATACAATTATCCCAAATTTACCCCGGAGATGAAGAAGACCCACACCATCCTCATCCCCAACATGGCCATCACCCAGTTCCGCCTGCTGGAGTACGCCCTGCGCTACGACGGCTACAAGTGCGAAATTCTGGGCAACTGCGGCAGCGCTGTGGCGCAGCTGGGCCTGAAATATGTCCACAATGACACCTGCTATCCGGCTCTGCTGGTCATCGGCCAGTTCCTGGACGCGCTGAACAGCGGCAAATATGATCTGGATCACACCGCCCTGCTTATCACCCAGACCGGCGGCGGCTGCCGTGCTTCCAACTACATCCACCTGCTGCGAAAGGCACTGGTCAAGGCCGGTTACCCGCAGATCCCGGTGGCCAGCCTGAACTTCTCGGGCTTGGAAAAGGACAGCGGCTTCCAGATGACCATCCCGCTGGCACGCCGCGCCATCGCCTGCATCTTCTACGGCGACATGCTCTGCGCACTGCGCAATCAGGTGGCACCCTATGAGAATGAAAAGGGCGCTGCTGATAAGATGGTGGACCTGTGGGTCAGCCGTCTGGGCCGGGTGCTGCTGGCCGGCAAGGGCTATACTTCCCGGGAAATGAAGCACACCTTCCCGCTCATCGCCGCCGACTTTGCCAACATCCCGGTCACCCGGGTGCCCAAGGTCAAGGTGGGCGTCGTGGGCGAGATCTACGTCAAGTACAGCCCGCTGGGCAACAATGACCTGCAGAAGTTCCTGGAAAGTCAGGACTGCGAGGTCAACTTCCCGGGTCTGATGGGCTTTGTGCAGTACTGCGCCTTCAACATGGGCGAGGACCACATCCTGTACGGCGGCAAACTGGCCGTCAAGGTGGGCACCGACCAGCTGCTGAACTGGCTGGACAGCGTGGAGCGCGCCATGCTCAAGGCTGAGAGCGATGCCGGGTTCTATGCTCCCGGCCCCTTCAAGGAACTGGTGGAAAAGCCCCACGGCATCATTTCGCTGGGTGCCAAAATGGGTGAAGGCTGGCTGCTGACCGCCGAGATGATCGAACTGGTGCAGGGCGGCTACGGCAACATCGTGTGTGCTCAGCCCTTCGGCTGCCTGCCCAACCACATCGTGGGCAAGGGTATGGTGAACAAGATCCGCGCGCTGTACCCCAGCGCCAACATCACCCCCATCGACTACGACCCCAGCGCGACCAAGGTCAACCAGGAAAACCGCATCAAGCTGATGCTGGCAGTGGCCAAGGAGCGCCTGAACGCCCCGGCCGAGGCAAAGCCTCTGACCGCCGAGGAGATCGCCGGCGGCGCACCGAAGATCGGCGCGACCGTGTAATTTGCTGATAAAACAGAATACCCGCCCGGAAATGCATCCGGGCGGGTATTTTTTATGCCTGATAACAGTTCAAAGCGGGAAAAATCACTTCTGGTTCTTCATGTAAATGTGGTGGGGCAGACCGGCGATGTACAGCGGGGTCAGCTCAGCCTGGATCAGCGGGCGGGCGTACTCCAAAAACTCCTCGGTCATCTGGGTGTGGTTTGCGTTCATCCAGCTCAGCGGCACCTTCTTTTCGAGGTTTGCCACCTCGCTGATGGGGTGCAGCTCGGTGGTGCACTGGTACGGGCTGTTGGAGATGCGCTTCAGAGCCACCATCTGGCCGGTGACGCCCTCAAAGGCAGCCTTGGCAGCGGCACCGCCCACCTGATAAGCTTCGGTGATGTCGGTGCGGCTGGTCAGATGGCCGGCGCAGCGCTGCAGGGTAGAAAGCTCGATGCAGCGGGTCTTGGTGTCCAGATTGCGTGCCACCACGTTGGCAAGGTAGCGGGCGGTGCCGGTCAGGGCCTTGTGGCCGAAGGCGTCCACCGCGTGCACATCGTCGGCCAGCTCGCAGACATAGCGGCCGTCCTCCAGCTTGACGCCTTCGGACACGGCGATGACGATGCTGGGCTTCTTCTCCTGCATCACGCGCACTTTTTCCACAAAGTGATCCACGTTGAAGGGCACTTCGGGCAGGCAGATCATGTCCACACCCTCGCAGTCATCGCTCTTGGCCAGCGCTGCGGCGGCGGTCAGCCAGCCGGCGTTGCGTCCCATGATCTCCACCACGGTGACGTACTTGGTGCCGTACACGGTGGCGTCGCGGATGATCTCCTTCATCACAACGCCGATGTACTTTGCCGCAGAACCGTAGCCGGGGGTGTGGTCGGTGACCATCAGGTCGTTGTCGATGGTCTTGGGCACGCCCATGAAGCGGATGTCGCTCTGGATGCGCTCGCCGTACTCGGCCAGCTTGCCGATGGTGTCCATGGAGTCGTTGCCGCCGATGTAGAAGAAGTAGCCGATGTTCAGCTTTTCCAGAATGGCGAACAGCTTTTTGTAGACGGCCTCGTCGGTGTGCCAGTCGGGCAGCTTGTAGCGGCAGCTGCCCAGAAAGCTGGACGGGGTGCGCTTGAGCAGCTCAATGTCCAGATCGTCCGTCAGCACGGTGGAAAGGTCCACCACGCGCTCCTCCAGCAGACCAGCAACGCCGTTGCACATACCGTACACGATGTCGGCGCCGCGGCTCTTGCAGCTTTCAAAGACGCCCGCAAGGCTCGCATTGATGACGGAAGTAGGGCCGCCAGACTGGCCGACGATTGCATTTTTACCCATGATGATTTCTCCTTTTTTGTTTTTTCTGTTTCGGCAATTTATAAAACGTGCAGGATGCACGAAAACAGACGCGGAAAAGGGGTTACAGCCGGATATGGCGCGGGGTGCCGTTGACGTAGACGGGGGTCACCTCGTCCAGGATCAGCGGGCGGGCGTATTCCTCAAACGCCGCAGTCACCTGCATGCCGTCGGGGGCGATCCAGTCCAGCGGCACCTTCTTTTCAAGGTTTGCCACCTGCTGCACATCCACCGACTTTGCGATGCACTGGTAGGGATAGCTGGAGATGCGCTCCAGCGCGATCATGCGGCCGCTCTCGCCCGCAAAGGCAGCAGCGGCGGCTGCGCCGCCCACGGTGTAGGCTTCGTTCACATCGGTGCGGCTGGCCAGATGGCTGGCGCAGCGCTGCAGGGTAGAGAACTCGATGGCGCGGCTCTTGCAGTTCAGGCGGTCGTGGATCAGCTCCGACAGATACCGGCTGGTGCCGCTGAGCACGGCCTTGTGGCCGAAGGCATCCAGCTGGCCGGCGGTGGACACCAGATCGCACAGATAGGTGCCGTCGGCGGTCTTGACGCCCTCGCTGGCCGCGATGATGACGTTGGGCTTGACCCGCTGCAGCTCGTCCACCCGGGTGAGGAACTTGTCCTCGTCGAAGGGCACCTCCGGCAGAAGGATCAGATCCGGGCCTTCGCAGTCGTCGCCGCCGGCAAGGCAGGCCGCGCCGGCCAGCCAGCCTGCGTGGCGGCCCATGATCTCGGCCACGGTCACGCTGCGGATGTCATACACAGAGGAATCGCGGATGACTTCCTTTAAAATGGTGGCGATATACTTTGCCGCCGAGCCGTAACCGGGGGTATGGTCGGTCAGGCACAGGTCGTTGTCGATGGTCTTGGGCACACCGATGAACCGCACGCTGCTGCCCACACGGTCGCCGTAGCGGGAAAGCTTTGCGATGGTGTCCATGGAGTCGTTGCCGCCGATATAGAACACCGCGCAGATGTCGTACTTGTCAAACAGGGTGAACAGCTTGATGAACGGGGTAGAGTCCACATCCGGGTCCGGCAGCTTGTAGCGGCAGCTGCCCAGATAGCTGGAGGGGGTGCGCTTGAGCAGCTCGATACTCATGCGGTCGTCCAGCAGGACGTTCAGTTCCAGCGTCTCCTCCTTGAGCAGACCTTCGATGCCGTACTTCATGCCGTACACCTTGTCTGCACCCAGACTGCAGGCCGCCTTGTAAACGCCCGCCAGACTGGAGTTGATCACGGCGGTAGGGCCGCCGCTCTGACCAATGATCACATTCCTGGCCATGAGAACCTCCTTTTCAAAGTTCCACTTCTTATCATTCTTCCCTGCAATGTTCCGCTTCCGCGCCGCCTTTGTGGGGGTGGTCGTAAGGCCCTGCACTGCCCGCAGACCGGGCGGCAAACAAGACGGGATTTGCAAGTAATACAAAAAACAGCAGCGATGTGCATTGGCTTTTTGTAAAATGCGCAAAATCTGCTGTGATTCTATTGTACCTGTTTTGGCTGTTGTATGCAAGACCCAATTGGTTGCACAGGCAAAATAATTATGATAAAATAGAACCCGTATGGCACAGCAGGGGAGAAACGGCCTGCTCTGCACGGGAAAAATGGAGAAAGCTGGAAATACCATGGGAATTTCGCACGAATATCGTTCCGGGCGCCGGGCGCGGCACGGGAGCGTGAACTGGAAACTGCGCCTGCTGGGGGCGTTCATCGCCATTCTGCTGGTGTCCTACGCGATCACGGCCATTCTGGAACACGGCGCGGCGGGGGCCGACTCCACGCCGGAAGTGAACGCCAGCGGCATTGCGGAGAACATCCTTGCCCCGCTGCCTATGCAGGGTGAAGCCGCCAGCAATACCGACAGCGCGGACAGCACCGCACAGGACAGCGCCGGGGCCGTTACGCTGGAATCTTTCGGCCCGGCGCGGCAGAGCGACGGCGCAGCGGCCGTGAAAGCCCGCGATGCCAGCGTCATCCGCCAGCCCAGCTGCGGACAGGTGGACCTGAGCTATTTCTCGGACGCTGCCTTTCTGGGCGACAGCCTGACGGTGGGCTTCTCGGATTATCAGATCAATCTGGGCGGCGCGCTGATCTGCGGCTACACCGGCGTCGGCCCGGATGCCATCGTCAACCGCAGCGCGGTGAAAAGCTCCACCCGCGGGCAGGAGATCGCGCTGGACGTGCTGGCTGCGGCGCAGCCGAAAAAGCTGTATATTCTGCTGGGCACCAACACCCTCACTACGCTGGGCGCGGCCGACCGGTTCCTCGCCTATTACGGGCAGATGCTGGACACCCTGCGCGAGACGCTGGGCAGCGATTGTGTGATCTATGTGCAGTCCATCCCGCCGGTGCGGCCCTCGGCAGCAGCGGAAAAGCCGGGTCTTGCCTCGGATGTGCTGCGCGGCGTGAACGAACAGCTGGCGCAGCTGGCCGACAGCAAGGGCTGCGTCTACCTTGACCTGTGGGAGACGCTGGCCGACGGCGAAGGCAACCTGAAAGAGATGCTGGCCGCTCCGGACGGCATCCACTTCTCGGCCGGCAACGGCTACGGCGCGTGGGTCACCTATCTGCGCAACCATGCAAAGTACAGCGCCTCCAACTCCTGGACCATGGGCAGCGTGTACAGCACACAGTAAAAAACGCAAAAAAATCGGCTCCCGGCAGAATGCTCTCTGCGGAAGCCGATTTTACTTTATCAGAATGTACGAAGATCAGTTCATCTTCTTGCCGAAGAACTCCACCTCTTTGCCGATGAACTGCATCAGCTCATCGAACTGGTCGGGGGTCAGGCTCTGGGCACCGTCGCACTTGGCCTTGGCGGGGTTGTTGTGCACCTCGATCATCAGGCCGTCGGCACCGGCAGCCACAGCGGCTTTAGCCAGCTCCGGCACCATCCATGCGTGGCCGCAGGCGTGGCTGGGATCCACCACGACCGGCAGATGGGTCATCTTGTGCAGCATCACCACGCCGGCAAGGTCGAGGGTGTTGCGCATGCTGGTCTCGAAGGTGCGGATGCCGCGCTCGCAAAGGATGACATTCTCGTTACCCTCGGCCATGATGTACTCGGCACTCATCACGAACTCTTCCAGCGTGTTGGCAAGACCGCGCTTGAGCAGCACGGGCTTTTTCTGACGGCCCACCGCCTTGAGCAGCTCGAAGTTCTGCATGTTGCGGGCACCGACCTGAATAAGATCCACGTTCTCGAACAGGGGCAGATGCTCGGTGTTCATGATCTCGGTGACGATGGGAGCACCGGTAGCCCGGCGTGCCAGCTTGAGCAGGTCGAGACCCTCGCTGCGCATTCCCTGGAAGGAGTAGGGGGAGGTGCGGGGCTTGAATGCGCCGCCGCGCAGCAGGGAAGCACCGGCGGCCTTGACCCGCTGGGCGCAGTAGGTGATCTGCTCCTCACTCTCGATGCTGCAGGGGCCGGCAATGACTGCAAAGTTGCCGCCGCCGATCTTAACGCCGTCCACGTCAATGACGCTGTCGTCCGGGTGGAACTTGCGGTTGGCCTTTTTGTACGGTTCAGACACGCGGCGGCAGGTCTCCACCACGGGGTTTGCCAGCACCCAGCTTTCGGCAATGGCCTTGGTGTCGCCGATCAG
>CAKSZM010000037.1 GCA_934525735.1 uncultured Faecalibacterium sp.
AGTGGCGAGACTGCTATTTTTTCGATCCACGACAAAAAGGACTATGAGATCCATGAGATCGTACAGCAGGTGTACGACGCATTAAAGGAAAAAGGCTACAATCCGGTCAATCAGCTGGTGGGCTATATCCTGTCCGAAGACCCCACCTACATTACGACCTATAAAAATGCCCGTTCCCTGATCCGCAAGGTGGACCGCGACGATCTGCTGCAGGCCATGCTGCGCAGCTATCTGAACGTCTGAGAACCGCTTCAACCATCTGCCCCGCTGTCTTTTGAGACGGCGGGGCTTTGCTTTTATGTCATTGGAAGAGTGAAGAGCTGATTGACGACTACTTCGTACTCCCACGGCTCCCGGGCCTTGCGCAGCTGCTTTTCCAGCTTGTCCGCACCCTCGAATTTGCGGATGAGGTAGAACCAGTGCCCTTTCATCCGGCTGACGGCGCACCCCGCCGAGCCGAACAATTCGGTGTAGCCGTGGTAGAGGTCATCAAGATAGCCCCGCAGTTCTTCGCGGGATGCATCTGCGCCGCCGCAGGCCTTGCGCAGCAAGGCAGGGTCGGCAACGATGCCGCGGCCCACCATGATGCCGGAAAGAGACGGGAACTCCGATTCCAGCGTGTGCAGCTGTTCCACGTCGGTCACGTCGCCGTTGTAGCACACCGGCATGGAACAGGCAGGCAGGGCGGTGGCAAAGGCGGCGCGGTCAGCAGTGCCCCGGTAGAGCTGGCGCATCACCCGCGGGTGGATGGTCAGCTCCGAGATGGGATACCGGTTGTAGATTTCCAGAATGGCGGCAAACTCCTCTGCCTTTTCCACGCCCAGCCGGGTCTTGACCGAGATGGGGCCGCCGGCGTTTGCGAACACGGCAGAGAGGAACGCATCCAGCTTTTCCGGATCCCGCAGCATCCCGGAACCTTTGCCCTTGGCTGTGACCGTGCCGGAGGGGCAGCCGAAGTTCAGGTTCACCTCGGTATAGCCCAGTTTGCGAAGCTCGCCGATCATCCATGCGGCCAGCTCACCGTCCTTGGCCAGCAGCTGCGGGATCACCGGCGCGCCGGGGTTGGCATCCGGAGCCAGCTCGGCCATCTTCTTTTTGATGAGGACGCGGTTCTCCGGCGGGGAAAGAAACGGCGCATAATACCGCGCCGGTGCACCGGGAAAGGCAAACCACTTCTGATGTGCCTGCCGCCACACCCGGTCGGTCAGACCCTCCATGGGGGCAACATAATAGTTCATGGGCAATTCTCCAAAGTTTTTGATAGGGTTATTGTAGCATAAATGCAGGGAACGGGGCAAGACGATTTAAGACTGAAACTCCTTCAGTCATCTGCGGTGACAGCTGTTCTCTTTTCTGTCGCTTGCGCGACATCTTCCCCCGACCGGGGGAAGTCTGTCTCTGAGAGAGGCTGGATGTGAATGCGGCGAGCAGACTGGGGGAGCTTTTTTGGTAAGTTTCCTTTTCAAAGCACTGTAGGGGGCTACTGCACAAGGTCAGCAACCTCGCCCTCTCCGTCATTGCTTGCGCAATGCCACCTCTCCCAAAGAGAGAGGCAAGAGCCTGACCGCTGTGTCCTTGGCTCTCCCTTTGGGAGAGCTGGCGCGTCAGCGCCTGAGAGGGCGAGCACGACAAAAACAAAAACTCCCGCCCTGCAATGCAGAACGGGAGAGAAGAGAGTCTTTTGGAAAAATCAGTCCGCGAACAGCGGGGTGGAGAGGTAGCGGTCGCCGGTATCGGGCAGCAGGACAACGATGTTCTTGCCCGCATTTTCAGGCCGCTTTGCCAGCTGAATGGCAGCCCAGACGGCAGCGCCGGAGGAGATGCCCACCAGCACGCCTTCCTTGTGGCCGATCAGACGGCCGGCGGCAAAGGCGTCGTCGTTCTCCACGGCGATGACTTCGTCGTAGACTTTGGTGTCCAGCACGTCCGGCACAAAACCTGCGCCGATGCCCTGGATCTTGTGCGCGCCTGCGGTGCCCTTGCTCAGCACAGGGGAGGAAGCCGGCTCCACGGCTACGACCTTGACATTGGGGTTCTTGCTCTTCAGGTACTGGCCCACGCCGGTGACGGTGCCGCCGGTGCCGACGCCTGCCACAAAGATATCAACGTTGCCGTCGGTATCCTCCCAGATCTCGGGGCCGGTGGTCTCGATGTGTGCCTGGGGGTTGGCGGGGTTGACGAACTGGCCGGGAATGAAGGAGTTCGGGATCTCCTTTGCCAGCTCATCGGCCTTGGCAATGGCGCCCTTCATGCCCTTGGCGCCTTCGCTCAGCACCAGCTCAGCGCCGTAAGCCTTCATCAGCTGGCGGCGCTCCACGCTCATGGTCTCGGGCATCACGATGATGATGCGGTAGCCCTTGGCAGCGGCCACGGCAGCCAGACCGATGCCGGTGTTGCCGGAGGTCGGCTCGATGATGACGGAACCTTTCTTCAGCAGACCCTTTTCCTCGGCGTCATCGATCATCTTTTTGGCGATGCGGTCCTTGACGGAACCGGCCGGGTTGAAGTACTCCAGTTTTGCAATGATGTGGGCGGGCAGAGCCTGCTCCTGTTCGATATGGGTCAGCTCCAGCAGCGGGGTGTGACCGATCAGCTGATCTGCAGCGGTATAAATCTTGCTCATTGTGGTTTCCTCCCTGATACAGTATGCGGGGCGGCAGTGCGCCCTGCCGGATGACCCGATGTTAAAATCCTTTAAACCAACATTGTTTATGGGTTTAGTGGTATTATAGTCCGCTTCCAGACGCTTGTCAATGGATTTTTTGAAAAAAGTGGGATTGAAATATTATTTACCCTGTTGTATAATAGGTTAAAACTCATTCTATACCAAAGGAAGTACACTACTATGATCGTGTCCACCAAAGGGCGCTATGCACTGCGCGTGATGATCGATCTGGCCGAGCACCAGACCGAAAAGTATGTCCCCCTCAAAGAGGTCGCTGCCCGGCAGGAGATCTCGGAAAAATATCTCGAAAACATCCTCAAGGTGCTGGTGCAGAACGGCTTTTTGGAGGGCCTGCGCGGCAAGGGCGGCGGCTACCGGCTGACCCGCAGCCCCGACCAGTATACGGTGGAGGAGATCCTTGTGCTCACCGAGGGCAGCCTTGCCCCGGTGTCCTGCCTGACCCCCGGTGCGGCCTCCTGCTCCCGCATGGCCAGCTGCCGCACCTATGAGATGTGGAAGGGCTTGAACGACCTGATCTCCAACTACTTCGGCAAGATCACCCTGGCCGACCTCGCCCTGCCGGATCAGGCCGGGAACGATTATGTGATCTGAACAGAGCATCTGCTGACGCACCGGTTTTGCCGGTGCGTCTTTTTTTGCACAGTTCTGGGAAAAATGTGCAGGAAATCTTAGCCAGAATCACCGTTGATGCTTGTGGACGGATGCGGTATACTTTTACCTTGACATGACCATCCGGGCCATGAGGCGATTGAAAGGAGAGCTTTGCTACGAAATACGTTTTTCAATTTGCGCGCATTCTTGCGTTTTGCTTTTTCGGAGAGGTGCTTCACGCTGTGCTGCCCCTGCCGGTGCCGGCCAGCGTTTACGGGCTGGTGCTGCTGCTGGCAGCGCTGAACTTCAAGCTGGTCAAGCTGGAGGATGTCAAGGAAGTGGGCACCTACCTTACCGGTATTTTCCCGCTGCTGTTCGTGCCTGCCGCTGCAGGCGTGATGGAGCTGTGGGCTGAGATGGGTGCGATGCTGGTGCCCATTCTCATCTCGATCATTCCCGTGACCGTGCTGGTCATGGTATCGGCCGGCAAGACCACGCAGGCCATGACCGGCCGCAAGAAAAAGGAGGCAGACCATGACGCAGCTGCTGAATGATTTTCTGTCCGGGTCGGCGGCATGGGGTGTGCTGCTGACGCTGGCGGCTTTTGCACTGGGCGCCCTCATCAATAAGGTGACCGGCAAGGCGATTTTTAACCCGCTGCTGCTGGGCAGCATCTTTGTCATCATCTTCTTGTCCGTGTGCAACATCCCCTATGCGGACTACAAGGCAAGTGCAGCCCCGGTGAACTACCTGCTGCTGCCTGCCACGGTGGCGCTGGCCATCCCGCTGTACGAGAAGATCGACCTGCTGAAGCAGAACGCCGCCGCCATCATCGCGGGCATTTCGGTGGGCACGCTGGTCAGTCTGGGCAGTGCGCTGGCCATGGCGCTTGCGCTGGACCTGACCAAGGAGCAATACGCCACTTTGCTGCCGAAATCCGTGACCACAGCCATCAGCATGGACGTGGCCGCAGAGCTGGGCGGCATTGCGGCCCTGACCGGTGCGGTCGTTATCGTCACCGGCATCGTGGGCGCGCTGCTGGCCGAGACGGTGTGCACGGTGTTCCACATCACCGACCCCATCGCCAAGGGCGTGGGTATCGGCACTTCGGCCCATGCGGTGGGCACCAGCAAGGCGCTGCAGATGGGCGAGGTGGAAGGCGCCATGAGCGGCCTGTCCATTGCAGTGGCCGGTGTGCTGACCGCCGTGCTCTGCCCGGTGTTCGTGAACCTGATCAATTAAACGATTTAAAATGGCCGCCGCGTTCGCTCTGGCCATAAACAGCGGAAAATTTTTTGATATTGCAGATCAGCCAGGCCTGCGGGCCTGGCTGATCTGCTTTTTCACGAAAGAGGCCGGAAAGGAAAACAGCATCTGCCTGCGCAGGCTCTCTGCCGGAGCCGCTGTGTGGAAGGAAGAAGCTGACATAAAATGGTCGCAAAGCAGAAGCCCCCGGCTGCGAATTGCAGCCGGGGGCTTCTGCTTCTCTATGAAAAGAGGTTCATCATGAGTTCTCGGAAATGGCTTATCAGAACTTGAACAGGTTCACGATGCGCTGCCACAGGCGGGTGAAGATGTTGCCTTCCTTCACCGTCTCGGTGTCGGCGGCGGTGGTGTCGGCAGCGGCCACGGTCTCGGCAGTCTTGTAGATGAACTTCACGCTGCTCTCGGCACCGTCCGGGGTGCCGGCAAAGCTGGTGTAGTTCTCCAGCCGGTCGCTCATCTCGTCCAGCACGGTCTTCAGGCCGTGGAGCTGATCCTGATCCAGAGCGCCGGTCAGCTTGGAGATGCCCTCGTCGTTGAACTGGTTCAGGCCGTCGTTCAGCTGGTTGGTGCCGTCGTCCAGAGCAATTGCGCCGTTGTTCAGGGTGTTGACGCCGTCATACAGGGTCTTGGTGCCGGCGGCCAGCTGGGCGCTGCCGTCCTTGGCAGAGTGGGCACCGTCTGCGGCACTCTGCACGCCTGCGGTGTACTGGTTCACACTGGAAACAAAGTATTGGATCTGAGAGAGGCTGGTCTTCAGGGCGGCGACATCGGCCATATCCTGGCTGTTCTTTACCTGATACACCAGCTCTTCATGGGCGGTGTTCTTGGCGTCCTCACTGGTCAGCAGCTGGATCAGGCCGGTGATCATGGAGGAATCGTAGTTCTGCATCAGCTTCAGGGCTGCTTCCAGATCGTGGTTGGTCTTGGTAGCGGACAGGTACAGGGCCAGATCCAGCTCGCTGTCCTTGAAACTCGGCTCCTGCTCCCACACGGTGCGCACGATCTTGCGGCGGCCGGCGGCCAGAGTCTTGTCGTTCATGGTCAGGATGTTGTCAATGACGGCAGCATAGTTGTCCCAAGTCATATCGGTGTCGATCAGGCCGCCCTCTTTCAGGGTCTTGTTGGCAGAAGCCAGAACGCCGTCAGCCACCTGCTGTGCACCGGCGTTCAGTGCGGAGTTATTGGAGCTGAGGGTGTCCAGACCGTCGGTCAGCTGGCCCAGACCGCTGTCCAGAGCGGCTGCGCCGTTGTTCAGGGTGTTGGCGCCGTCCAGCAGGGCCAGCACGCCGTCGGCCAGCTGGGCCGTGCCGTCCACCAGCTGGGAAGCGCCGTCCATCAGCTGGCTCATGGCGTCGTTCAGCTGGTTGATGCCGTCGGTCAGGTCGTTGATGCTGCTCAGGTCGAACACGTTGTCAGTGCCCAGAGCTTTGGTGCTGGTGGCGCAGGCGATCATCACCTGCGGGCAGGTCAGCTCGGTGACGTCTGCCTCAACGGTGACGGTATCCTGCAGATAATCCTCGATGCTGTCCACTTCATCAGGCAGCAGGCCGGACAGGGAGTCCTTCACGCCCGGCAGGGTGATGAAAGCAGCCACGTTGCTCTTGGCGGCGCTCTCGATGATGCCGTGCTCGGCGGTGAGGTTGGAGGCGTCCTGACCGAAGACCACGCCCACGGCGGTGATCAGCGGGGTGACGATGGTGCGGTCGGCACCGTTGACATTGATGGTGGAAGTTTCGCTGTTGGTCAGGGCGATGGTCACGGTCAGGTGGCCGCTCTTGCCGATCAGGTCTTCCAACGCAGCTTCCTGGCCGTCCATGGCGTAGGTGATCTTGGCAGAGATGGGCAGAGCCTTGTCGGTGTCGCCCTTGTAGTAGACATCGGTGTCATCGGTGTTCCAGACCAGATCTTCGCCGTTCTGGGTGAACTCGGCGCTGCTCTCGGTGTTCTGGATGTTGGTCAGGGAGGACTTGTCGGTGACGCCGGACAGGCCGGAAGCATTGTACAGGTGCTCGCTGACGGTGGTCTTATTGATGGAACCGTCGCCGTTCATCACGGCATACACGGTCTCGGACTTGGTGAAGTCCTTGCTGCCGGCTGCAAAAGCGGGCACGGCACAGCCTGCGGCGAGGGTCAGAGCCAGCGCCGCACTGGCGAAACGAAGCGATTTTTTCATAGCAGGTTTACTCCTTTTCAGACTTCTGGGCGTTGGCGGATTCGGGCACCATCCACTTGAAGGTGGTGTGGCGGATGATCCAGTCACACAGCATCAGGGCTGCGGGCAGAACCACCAGAATGACGACCATACTGATCAGTGCGCCGCGGGAGATCAGCAGGCAGATGCTCTTCAGCAGCTCCATCTTACTGATGGCAGCCACGCCGACGGTGGCGGCAAAGAAGGTCAGGCCGCTGGTCAGGATGGACTGGCTGCAGTGCTCCAGCGACTGCTGGGCGGCTTCCTTCGGGGTGCGGCCGAAGACGCGCTCCTCGTGGTAACGGGTGGTCATCAGGATGGAGTAGTCCACGGTAGCGCCCAGCTGGATGGTGCCGATGACGATGCTGGCGATGAAGGGCAGCTGCGTACCGGTAAAGTACGGGATGCCCATGTTGATGGCAATGGCGGCCTCGATGCTGGCAACCAGCAGCACCGGGATGGAGATGCTCTTGAAGGAGATGGCGATGATGACCAGAACGGCCATGATGGACCAGACATTGACGTTCTTGAAGTCCACATCCGCGACCTCGATCAGGTCTTTGGTCATGGCACCCTCGCCGGTGATGACGCCCTCCGGGTCAGCGGCCTTGATCAGGCCGTTCATCTCGGTCAGCTGGTTGTTGATGGCGTCGGTGCCGGTCTTGTAAGAGCTGTTGGCAAGGATCAGCTTGTAGCCGCCGGACTGCAGGATCTCCATGATGCTGTCGGGCAGCAGCTCGGTATCAAAGCCCGGGCCGGTGATGGAATCCAGACTCATCACCTGCGTGATGCCGTCCACGTCCTTCAGCTCGTCGCACAGGTCGGAGACCTCGGTGGCAGTCAGGTCGTCATGCACCAGAATGAAGTGGCTGGTGGTCATGCCGAAGTCCTCGCCCAGCTTGTTGGTACCCTCGATGCCGATCAGATCCTGAGGCAGGGAGTCGAACAGGGTGTAGTACACTTCGGTCTTGTTCTGCGCAATGGCGAAGGGGATGATGATCAGGATGAAAACCACCACGATGGGCACCGCGTGATTGGAGACGAAGTAGCTGAGTTTTTTCAGCTGGGGGATGACGGTGCGGTGCTTGTACTTTTCCACCCACTTATCAAAGGTAAGAATGAGGGAAGGCAGGATGATGACGGTGCAGATAACGCCCAGCGCAACACCCTTTGCCATGACGATGCCGATATCGCGGCCCAGCGTCAGGCGCATGGCGCACAGAGCCAGGAAGCCCGCGATGGTGGTCAGGCTGGAAGCGGAGATGGAGGTCATGGTCTTGCAGATGGCGCCGACCATGGCGTCCTCATTGGAGGAGCGCAGCTCCTTCTCTTCCTGATAGCGGTGCAGCAGGAAGATAGAGAAGTCCATCGTAACGCCCAGCTGCAGCACGGTGGCCAAAGCTTCGGTGATGTAGCTGATCTGGCCGAGGAAGATGTTGGTGCCGAAGTTGTACACGATGGGGAACAACAGGCCCAGCATGAACAGCAGCGGAGTGATGGTGCTTTCCAGCGAGAGGAACAGCACCAGCAGGCTGGCACCCACGGCGATGAGGATGTAGAACGGCATTTCCTGATTGACCAGTGCTTTGGTGTCCTGCAGGATGACGCTCATGCCGCCGAAGAAGCAGTCTTTCCGCAGCACAGATTCGATCTGCTTGACGGCGTTCATGGTCTCGTCGCTGGCGCTGGGGGCGTCGAAGCGGACGATCAGCATGGTGGAATCGTTCTTGCCGAACATGAACTGCTGCACGTCGGCAGGCAGCATCTCGGTGGGAATGTTGGGGTCGATCACATCGCTGAGCCAGAAGGTCTGCATGACGCCGGGCACGGCGTCGATGTCCTTCTTCATGGCGATGAGTTCGTTTGTGGGCAGACCCTCCACGGTGATCATACCGGTGGAGGCCAGATGAAAGTCATCCTCGAGGGCTACCTCGCCGATCATGGAGTCCAGATCCTGCGGCAGGTAGGTGAGGATGTCATAGTTGATGCGGGTGGCAACGGCGCCGATCGCGGAAGGGATCAACAGTAGCACTGCCACTGTCAGGATCAGCTTACGCAGACGCACGATGCCTTGTGCGATCTTTTTCATGAGAACCCTCCAAAATCAAAATGGATAAGAATCTTAGGAAAATGACCAGTGGTCATTTCCAAGCAAACCCTATTATACCCATGCCAAACCGGGTGTCAAGCACAAAAATGACCAAAAGTCAGTTTTTTTATCATCGCCGGAAAATTGTATAGGAAACCGGGCTTGCGCAATCGCGCAAGGACTGCTAAACTATGGAAAGTAAGCCGGGCGCAACACGTCAGAGCGTCCAAAATAAAAGGAAAGAGGAATCGACCCAGAGCATGAGTACCGTGGAAGGCAAGAAACAGGAAAAGCGCCGGGCCCTGCTGGATGCAGCCTACGAGCTGTTTCTGGAGCGGGGCACCGCAAAGACCAGCGTGGAGGACATCACCTCCCGGGCCAAGGTGGCCAAGGGCACCTTTTACCTGTATTTTCAGGATAAAGGCGCAGTGATGCAGGCGCTGCTGGGGCGGGTGAGCTATCAGCTGCTGAGCGATGCGTGCACCGCCGTGGAGCAGCAGACCGGGCTGGAAAGCTTTGCGGAAAAAATGGTGTTCGTCATCGACCATATCATCGAATCCCTGCGGAAGGATACGGTGGTGCTGCGCTTTCTGGAGCGGAATTTCGTCTGGCCGGGGCTGGATCAGATCGAGGCCAGCAAGGACGCCGAGCCGCTGATGCGCAAGCTGCTGACGGTGGTCATGTCCAGCCCGGAGATGGCGGGCCGCACCGAGCGCGAGATCTACCAGCGCATCACGGCGCTGGGCAGCATGTGCATGTCGGTGTGCTACTCCAGCATTCTGGAGGGCAAGCCGGATAATATTGATAATATGAAGCCGGTGCTTTATGATATCATCCGCCGGGCACTGCGGGTGGAAAAATAAAATTTGCAGAAAAGTATTGCTTTTTTGAAAATACTGTGGTATACTGTCTGAGTCGATATGACGTATGGACGGTTAGCTCAGCTGGTAGAGCATCTGCTTGACGTGCAGGAGGTCACAGGTTCGAGTCCTGTACCGTCCACCACGAGTCCCCAGACCAAAAGGTCTGGGGACTTTTTTCGTGGTGGCGGTACAGGACTCGAACAGCACGGCCACGCCGCAGGCGGGGCAATCAAAGCCCCAGTGGGGCTTTGATTAGTGCGCGGTTCCCAACGCCTAGGAATGTCTACCAAGAGAGATGCTGCCAGACCATTCGGTCTGGGGATTTTTTGTGGCGGACGGTACAGGACTCGAACAGCAACAACGACGACCGCGGCCTGCGGCCGAAACAGGGAGGAATTGTTGGGGCAGCGTTCTGATTTTTCAAGGCCCCGCCAAGGGGCTGAAGAAAAATCAGCAAACGCAACCCGTAAGGCGGCACGAAGTGACGCAAGCAATCAGCCCAGTGGGCTGTTGCTTAGCCCGCGGTGGCCAACGGCTAGGAATGTCTACCAGGAAAGAACAAAGGCAGGGTAATCACCATGGCGGTGGTGCCCTGCCTTTTGCTATGTATGCGTCTCCCTATATTGCGCGTTTCAGGTCAATCGCTGCGTACGTGCGTACATGGCCGGTACGCACGTACGCAGGAAAAAGGAAAAGTTCTGGCATATAAGGGGTGTTCTTTCGGTTTGCGGTATGGTATACTTGGCTCAAATAGATTTGAAGGTAGGTGATTCTTTTGAAAAAGAACTTTCAAATGGTCCTGAACATCATGGTCCTGAACATCGTATGTAGAAGCCTTATTTACATTCTTACTGCTTATGTTTATATTGGGATGAACATCTCGTTTTCCTATCACTGGACATCCATTCTGTTTATGATGGCCCTCATTTGGTATACAGCTGATTACCAGCGTTCAATAAGTCGATTGATTGGGAACAAAGTCCTCTCCATCCTTTTGTGTGCAGGCTGCCTTGCTATATGTACATTGATTGCGCTTTTTGTTGGCTATATTCAAGGAAACGTTGTCCCATTCTAAAATCTTAACCTTATCTCATCAGCAGGGTTTGGGGCAGGCACGCCCCAACAGGACCGCGTTTGCGCAGCAACGAACGCCCCAGTGGGGCGTTCGAACGGCAGCCCGGTCTTGCGCCAGCAAGATGGAGGGGCTTTGTCCCGACAAGGGCCACTTCAAAAACGCGGGAGCGTTGCAGAAGTGCAGTCCCCCTTGCTCTTGCCCTCACCCTCGCCCTCGCTCTCGCCGTTTTCCCGCAATTTTGTGAAGGGTGGTCTTACTATGAATATTGAAGTTAAACGGATGTCCCCTACAGACGGATGTCCCCTACAGCCATTGAACTGCTCGACCAGCTCAGCATCGTCTGCAAGCGGTTCGGGGTGGATTATTATGCCGCATCACAGAATCAGCGTGATTTGCTGGACAGTATCGCCTTGCATGAATATCAGCTCAAAAAAGCTCATGAGCAGGGGCTGAAACGCGCAGATGTTCCGCCGTTCCTTGGCTTGAAGCGTACCGAACGCAGCAACGAGATGCCCGCATAAAGTAGAGATAACCGAAAAAGGCAGGATACCAGATTGCGGTATCCTGCCTTTGCGGTTACAGAGATAAAACGGTTATGCCAGCAGCGACATGATGTTGGCGGTGATCAGGCCGCCTGCCGTGCCGATGACGTAGCCCATCAGAGCCATCAGGACACCGACGGGCACCAGAGCGCCACTATAGGCGCCGGCCAGAATGGGCGCGGAGGCGGAGCCGCCGATGTTGGCCAGCGAAGCCACGCCGCAGGTGAACATGTCGAGGTGGAAGATCTTGGCCAGCAGCACCAGAATGATGCCGTGGATGGCGAGGATCATGAAGCCGGCAAGGATCCATGCGGGGGCGTCGGTCAGCTCCAGGAAGCTTGCGCGGGAGGCCAGCAGGGCCACCACGGAGTACAGCAGCAGGTTGGACAGCTCGGTGCTGCCGGCCATGCGGCCCACGGGGGTCACAGCGCCGATCAGGCCTGCCAGCGTGATGAACAGCACGGTCCAGGTGGATTTATCCAGGAAAGGCATTGCGCTGTTGAGGGACGCGCCGATGTCCTGACCGAATGCGGAGACCACAAGGCCCAGACCCAGCAGGAAGATCAGGTTGACGAAGGTCGCCTTGTCCTCGTTGGACTTGGCGTCTTCTTCCAGACGGCGGGACACTTCGTCCAGCGTGGTGGTGTCGGCCTTGACCCACTTGTTGAACTTGGGGGCAAGGTTGATGGCCCACAGCAGGAACATGACCCAGATGGAATAGTCGATGGAGTCCACCACCAGCGCGTAGGCCATGTCGCCCTCACCGATATCCAGTGCGGCCTGCACGGCGATCATGTTGCCGGAACCGCCCATCCAACTGCCGCACAGGGCGCCCAGAGCCTTCCACGACTCAGTGCCCAGCGCACCCTTCATGATGGCAAAGGTGGCAATGAAGCCCACGGCAATGGAGAAGGAGGCTGCAAAGAAGCCGCTCAGCATCTTGGGGCCGAGCTTGATGATCTTGCGGATGTCGCAGCGCAGCAGCATCAGGAAGATCATGGCGTACAGCAGGTTGTTCTTCAGCACGGAGTAAGCCGGTTTGGTGGCCTCCATGTCCCAGACTTTCAGAGTGCAGCAGATCATGGTGATGAGGTAGAGCAGAACGATGGGAGGCGCGTAGTCGAAAAACTTTGACTTGGTGTAGCGCTGGAGCCATACCAGCATTGCGGCGATGAATACCAGCACCGCAATATAGGTGAAACCATTCGTGATCATGAACCCGGTCCCCTTTCTTTTTGTGCAATTTTTCGCGGACAATTGTCTTTACAATACTGACAATCTCGTATAAAATATTACCATGGATTTCATAATTTGGCAATAATTTTTTATCGAAAGGGGTAGACTTTCCATGAAAATCACAGAGGTTCGTCTTGGAATGATCTCGGTGCCGCTGCGGGTGCCCTTCAAAACGGCGCTGCGCTCGGTCAACAGCGTGGAGGATGTGGTGGTCGAGATCCACACCGACACCGGCGCGGTGGGCTACGGCGAGGCACCTCCCACCGGCGTCATCACCGGCGACACCACCGGCTCCATCATCGGGGCCATCCGCGACCACATCGCCAAGACCATCATCGGCCGGGATGTGGACGACTTTGAAGACCTGATGATCGCGCTGAATGCCTGCATCCAGAAGAACACCAGCGCCAAGGCCGCCGTGGATATGGCTCTGTGGGACCTGTACGGTCAGCTGTACAAGGTGCCGGTCTACAAGCTCATGGGCGGTGCAAGAAAGTCCATCGTCACCGACATCACCATCAGCGTCAACGACCCCGACGAGATGGTGCGGGACGCGCAGAACGCCATTGCCCGCGGCTACGACTGCCTGAAGGTCAAGGTGGGCAAGGAGCCGGAAAAGGACATCGCCCGCCTGAGCGCCATCCGCGCCGCCGTGCCCAAGGAGACCCTCATCCGCATCGACGCCAATCAGGGCTGGACGCCGAAAGAGGCTGTCCGCATCCTGAACGGGATGCAGGAGCGCGGGCTGGACATTGAGTTCGTGGAACAGCCGGTCAAGGCCCACGACTTCGACGGCCTGAAGTACGTCACCGAGCGCTCCTATGTGCCGGTTCTGGCCGATGAGAGCGTATTCTCCCCGCAGGACGCGCTGACCATCATGCAGATGCGCGCCGCCGACCTTGTGAACATCAAGCTGATGAAGTGCGGCGGCCTGTACAACGCCCTCAAGATCGCATCGGCCGCCGAGGTCTACGGCGTGGAGTGCATGATCGGCTGCATGCTGGAAGCCAAGATCAGCGTGAACGCCGCCGTGCATCTGGCCTGCGCCAAGCAGATCATCACCCGCGTGGATCTGGACGGCCCCGTGCTGTGCAGCGAGGATCCCATCCTCGGCGGCGCGGTGTTCAACGAGAAGGACATCACCGTCTCGGACGAGCCGGGTCTCGGCATCAAGGGCATCGAGCCGGGCAAGATCCGCTATCTGGACTGAGTTTACTGTAAAAAATACACCGTGCGACAACATATGCTGCACGGTGTATTTTTATGATTTGCTATTACTCCCTGTAGGCCAGAATGGCTTTCAGGTACTCCCACACGCGCCCCACCGACGCGATGTCGGCGCGCTCGTTCGGGGTGTGGACGTGGAGCAGGTCGGGACCGAAGGAGATGCAGTCCAGCCCGTCCACCTTACCCGAGAGGATGCCGCATTCCAGACCGGCGTGCAGGGCGACGATCTGCGGCTTTTCGCCGTATTGTGCTTCATACACGGCCACGCAGCGGTCCCGCAGGGCGGACTCCCGGGCGTAGACCCATGCCGGATAGTCGCCGTGGAACCGCACACTGCCGCCCAGCAGCTCGGTGAGGGTCTGCACCTTGCGGGCCAGCAGCTCCTTGGCCGAGGGCACCGAGCTGCGCAGGGAAAAGCGCAGGATCACTTCCGCGTCGGCTGTTTCGGCCACGCCGAGGTTCAGCGAGGTCTCCACAAGCCCCGTCACATCCATGCTCATGGCCTGCACGCCCCACGGCATCAGCAGCAGAGCCTTGCGCACCCGCTGGACGGATGCGGCATCCAGCACGGAAAACTCCCCGCAGCCCGTCTCGGTCAGCTGCAGGCGGATGTCCGGGTCTGCGGTGCCGTACTCGGCTTTCATCTGGGCGGCAAAGTCGGCTCCGGCGGCGCGGACTTCTTCGGTGATTCCGGCGGGCAGCACCAGCGTCACGCTGCTTTCCTTGGGGATGACGTTTTCCTTGGCGCCGCCGGAGATGTTCTGCACGGCATACGCCGCGCCGTGATCTTCCAGCAGAGTCAGGTAGCGTCCCAGCAGGGCGACGGCATTGGCACGGCCTTTGTGGATCTCGGTGCCGGAGTGTCCGCCCTGCAGGCCGAGGATATCCGCCTTCACGGCGGTGCCGGTCAGAGCGGTGCGGGTGACAGGCAGATGGCACTCCGCCCGGCGGCCGCCTGCGCAGCCTGCGGTCAGCACGCCCTCTTCCTCCGAGTCGATGTTGAGCAGCAGACGTCCCTCAAGGTCGGAAAAGTCCATGGCGGAAGCGCCCAGCAGACCCACCTCTTCGCAGACGGTCAGCACCACTTCCAGAGCGGGGTGGGGAATGTCCTTTGCGTCCAGCACGGCCAGCGCATAGGCCACGGCAATGCCGTCATCGCCGCCCAGCGTCGTGCCCTCGGCGCGGACGTAACCGCCGTCCACCACCGGGCGGATGGCGTCTTTTTCCAGATCCAGCGGGCAATCGGCGGTCTTGTCGCCCACCATGTCCAGATGCCCCTGCAAAATCAGACCCGGCTCGTTCTCGTAGCCCGGGGTGGCCGGAGCCTTGATGAGCAGGTTGCCCATTTCGTCCTGACGGCAGGCAAGGCCGCGCTCTTTTGCAAACTGTGCGCAGTAGTCGCTCAGCGCCTTTTCGTGGTGGGAGGTGTGGGGGATGCGGCAGATCTCTTCAAAATAATGAAAAACCGAAGCCGGTTCCAGTCCGGTCAATGCACTCATATACTCTCGCTCCTTTATTCATAGGGTGAAATGCTTCTGTCCGTATTCTAACAGATTCTGCAGCCGGATACAATGTGTTGTATCCGGCAAAATATTTTTACTGCCGGTGCTTGCAGACGGCGGGCCGGGTCGTATAATAAGAATAGTTACAAAAATAACATTCGAGCGGCTCTAAGGTTCCGCCGCCCGGAAAGGAGAACTTCGCCATGCGCTATACCATCAGTGAAATGGCGTCGCTGCTGGGTGTGACCACTCATACCCTGCGGTACTACGAAAAAATGGGCCTCATCCGCCCCGAGGTGAACGAGGACACCGGCTACCGCTACTATACCGTCACCGACACCCGCCGGTTCAACCTCTGCCGGGAGCTGCGCGCGGCGGAACTCTCGCTGGAAGAGTGCCGGGAGCTCATCGGCAGCCCGTCGGTGGAGCAGAGCGACGAGATGTTTGCCCGGCAGGCCGCCCGGCTGCGGCGCAGGCAGGTACTGGATGAGCTGTCCATCCGCTTTCTGGAAAAGATGCAGGAGCAGTACCGCACGCTGGAGCAGGATGCCGGGCGGGTCTGGGTACAGAACTTTCCGGAGATGTGGCGGCTGACCTTCTCACAGGAAGAGGAAGCCAGCCGCGACCGGGAACTGCAGCAGGAAAAGGCGGAATGGCTGGAGTGTATGCCGGCTGCCCGCTGGGCCAGCCGCCTGCCCCGGCGGGTGATGGAACAGTTCCGGGTGGGGCGCAACGAGTACGATTACGGCCTGATGATGGAGGCCGACGCTGCCCGCAGGCTGGGCCTGCAGCGCACCCGGCATGTGGAGGTGGTGTGCGGCGGCGATTATCTTGTCACCATCTGGAAAAAAGATTACCGCGGCTCCTTCGGGTGGGACTCGCTGGAAACCCTGCACGATGAGATCGTGCGGCGCAGCTTCCGGGCGGTGGGCGAGACCTTCAGCAGCATCGTGGCCAGCCGCCAGCAGCCGGACGGCAGCGTTGTGAACTACCATCATACCCGGACGAAGATCTATACGTGAGAGAGTTTTGTCACCTCTCACAAAAACTCGTGATATTTTTGTCAAAATGACCCTTGACCTTCGCGCTGCTCTAACGTGTAAACTTTGTTTATCGAGTAACAAAGTCTGTCTTTTGGCTTTGCTGCTCCGACAGAGTACACGATCGAGAAGAAAGAGAAACAGAAGGAGAAACACACTATGAGCGAAAAGAT
>CAKSZM010000038.1 GCA_934525735.1 uncultured Faecalibacterium sp.
CAGTACATCATCATGATGGCCATCTCCTTCGGCGTGTCCTTCGCCGTGACCTGGGTCATCTGGAGCCCTGAGGAGGTCAAGGCATGAACGCACTCCAGCGCGACCTGAAAAAGCTCGTTCCGCTGGTGGAGTCCCTCGGCGCGGCCAATGTCGCCGCCGACCCCCACCGCCAGCAGTTCCACCTGCAGCCCCCCGTGGGCTGGCTGAACGACCCCAACGGCCTGTGCGTTTACGGCGGGCAGTACCACGCATTTTTCCAGTACGGCCCCTTCGACGTGAACGGCGGAGTCAAGCACTGGGGCCACGCCGTCAGCACCGACCTGCTCCGCTGGGAGCAGTGCCCGGTAATGCTCTACCCGGACGAGCCATTCGATTGCCACGGCGTCTACTCCGGCTCGGCGCTGGTGGAAGAGGATACGATGTATCTGTACTACACCGGCAACGTCAAGTATCCCGGCAATTTTGATTACATCAAAGAAGGGCGCGGACACAACCTCTGTCTCGCAGTCAGCCGCGACGGCAAGACCGTGGAGAGCAAGCAGTGCCTGATGACCAACCGCGACTATCCCGCCGGGCTGACCTGTCATGTGCGGGACCCGAAGGTCTTTGCCTATGAGGGCCGGTATTACATGGTGCTGGGCGCCCGCACCCTGGAGGACAAAGGCGAAGTGCTTGTGTTCGAGAGCACCGACAAGCTCCGCTGGAACCACATCAATACCCTGACCACCCCGGAACCCTTCGGCTACATGTGGGAGTGCCCGGATCTGTTCTGCATCGGCGGGCAGTGGTATCTGGCCGTGTCCCCGCAGGGCATCCGGTGCCAGAACGTCTACGGCTGCGGCTACTTTGCGGTCTACGGCGACTGGCGCGGAGAGTACACCCTGAGCGCATTCCATGATCTGGATGCAGGCTTTGACTACTACGCACCCCAGAGCTTTGCGGACGGCACCGGCCGCCGCATCCAGATCGGCTGGATGGGCATGCCGGATGCCGATTACGGCAACGCCCCCACCGTGGCTCACGGCTGGCAGCACTGCATGACGGTGCCCCGCGTGCTGACCAGCGGCCCGGACGGCACCCTGCTGCAGAACCCGGTGCCGGAGCTGGCAGCCCGGCGCAGCGCCGCTGCCCTGCACCTTGCCGACGGGGAGGAAGTGTTCCTTTCTCCCTGCTTTGACCTGAACGCGGCACCCGCCGGGGATTTCACTCTCACCGTTGCGCAGGGCGTGCAGCTGGTGTATACTGAACAGGACTGCACCTGCACCCTGCGCTTCACAGACCCCGCCATGGCCGGCGGCCGCACCGAACGCCGCGCACAGCTGACAGCCCCCTGCCGCAGTCTGCGGGCGGTGGGCGACCGCTCCTCGCTGGAAATTTTCCTGAACGGCGGCGCGTCCGTGTTCAGCACCCGGTACTATCCCGCACCCGGGGACATCGCCTTGCAATTGCAGGGTTCGGATGCCGAAATTTACGGATTATAAGGTCAGCGACTTCGCCCTCTCCGTCACGCCTTATGGCGTGTCACCTCTCTCAAAGTGAGAGGCTTTGGCAGTGCGGCAAACTTTCTGAGCGCAGCGAAGCTGAGAGGGCGAGGATGTTCAATATTTTTCTTTTGCTTCTGGAGGTATTTTATGTCCGGCGATACGCTGTTTTCCATCGGCGAAGCACTCATTGATATGATCCCGTCCCGGGTGGGATGCCCCTTTGACGAGGTGCCTTCCTTCAGCCCGCGGGTCGGCGGTGCGCCTGCCAACGTCTGCGCGGCCTTCGCAAAGCTGGGCGGCAAAAGCGCCCTGCTGAGCCAGCTGGGCGACGACCCTTTCGGCCGCAAGATCGCCCGGGAGCTGGAAGCCTGCGGCATCGACCTGTCGCACCTCGCCTTTACCGGCAAGGCCAACACGGCGCTGGCCTTCGTCAGTCTGGCGGAGAACGGCAACCGCACTTTCAGCTTCTACCGCAAGCCCTCGGCCGACCTGCTGTATGCACCGGAACAGATCGATCCGGCATGGTTCCGTGACGCTTTCGCCCTGCATTTCTGCAGCGTCTCGCTGGTGGACAGCCCCATGCGCCACGCCCATCTGGCCGCCATTGCCGCCGCCCGGGAAGCAGGCGTTCTCGTCAGCTTTGACCCGAACCTGCGCTTCCCGCTCTGGCCGGACAAAGAGATGCTGCGCCAGACCGTGCTGCAGTTTCTGCCGCTGGCCCATATCCTGAAGATCTCGGATGAAGAGCTGGAGTTCCTCACCGGCACCGCCGACATCGAAGCCGCCCTGCCGCAGCTGTTCGTTGGCGATGTGCAACTGGTGCTGTACACCTGCGGCAGCAAGGGAGCCTACGCCTACACCCGCACCGCACAGGGCTTTGCTCCCTGCCAGAAGGTGAAGGCTGTGGACACCACCGGTGCCGGCGACGGCTTTATCGGTTCCTTCCTGTGGCAGCTGAACCGGGACGGTGTGACTGTGGACAAACTGGATAAACTGAGCAAAACAAAACTCAACGGATATCTGGCTTTCTCCAACCGCTTCTGCGGCATCAGCGTGCAGAAGAACGGCGCCATCGACAGCTACCCCACGCTGGCTGAGATGGATCTCTGATTTTCTCCCGGATACAGCGCTTTTCTCGTTTTTTCCGCCGGGAAGAGCGCTTTTACTTTGTGTAGTTTTTGCTCAGGTTATTTCTCATCGGAGCTTTTCCTGTCGATTTTTCCCATTATTTTTTCCCGGTCCGCTTGTAGTTGGCCGAAAGGTGTGTTACCATAAAACAACCGACAGGAGGTTCTTTATGCCGTTTGAATTCGCTTTTCTGGATTGGCTGCAGCAGTTCCGCAACCCGGTGCTGGATGCATTGGCCGTCTTTTTCAACTATGCCGGAGAGCACGGTGAGATCTGGATCGCGTTCACGCTGCTTTTGCTGCTGTTCCGCCGCACCCGCAAGGCCGGGTTGGCTATGGCCATCGCGTTGATTTCCTATCTGATAGCAGGAGACTTCATCCTCAAGCCGCTGTTTGCCCGTCCCCGCCCTTGCGATGTAAACACCGCCGTCACCATTCTGGTCAACCGTCCCCACGGGCACTCCTTCCCCTCCGGGCACACGGCCTCGGCTTTTGCGGCAGCCTTTGCGCTCTGGCTGCAAAACCGGAAGTTGGGCGTCCCCGCGCTGGTGCTGGCGGCTTTCATCGCCTTTACCCGGCTGTATCTCTATGTTCATTTTCCCACCGATATTCTGGGCGGCGTGGCGCTGGGCCTTGCGCTGGGTGCGCTCGCCTCCTGGATGGCCGATAAACTTGCAGCCGTCCGGTCGAATCGCAGCAAAATATAACAGAACGTATCACAAAAGCCCTGCAGCACTGCTGCAGGGCTTTTACATTGTTGTTCCAAACAAAACAAAAGCAGCCGGCACCGTGGAAAGGAGGATAAAGCGGTGCCGGCTGCGGTATGGAAACTCCCGAACTTTGCGGCAGATCAGGAGGGATTTGGTAGTCTGTCCGCTGCTCTGGCGATTGCCATGGCATGAGCAAGGGGACAGTGTTTTTGTAAGAGCCTGCTGGGCTGTGCTGCTGCACCCGCCCCCGCAGACGAAAGCCCATCTTGGCTTTTGGGGGGATGTCCTTGCATCTC
Source organism: uncultured Faecalibacterium sp. (assembly GCA_934525735.1). GTDB lineage: Bacteria > Bacillota > Clostridia > Oscillospirales > Ruminococcaceae > Faecalibacterium. The sequence continues at coordinate 3,618 of CAKSZM010000038.1, forward strand.
CCTGACTGCACCCTTATTATACCGGTCAATCGTGGCATTTCTTTGTGGAGTTTTTGAACAATTTGAAAATAGATTTTCAGGTGTTTTCAAAGGGCCCCAGCTTATCGGGGCGGTGGGCCGGAAGTTTCTCCGAAGACCGTCCGCTGGGGTGGGACCCTGTTGCCCGAAGGGCAATAGGGCGGGCGATGGAATGGCCCGATTCGTGTCTGAGGAGAAAGCTTCCGGGACACCGCCCTTGTGTTCTTTTACTGCGCCCCGAAAAATTCCTTGGCGATGTCGGCGCTGCGCTTGGCGTCCTTGGCGTACCAGTCCGCGCCGATCTTCTCGGCATATTCCGGGGTCAGCACAGCGCCGCCCACCATGACCTTGCAGTCCAGCTTTGCTTCGTGCAGAGCGGCAATGGTCTCTTCCATGCTCTTGAGGGTGGTGGTCATCAGGGCGGACAGACCCACCAGACGGATGTGCTGATCCTGCACAGTGTTCACCACCGTCTCCACCGGAACATCGCGGCCCAGGTCCAGCACATCGAAGCCGTAGTTTTCCAGAATGACCTTGACGATGTTCTTGCCGATATCATGCACATCGCCCTTGACGGTGGCCAGCACGATGCGTCCCTTGCTGGCGCTGCCGCCGCCCTTTTTGGCGATGGCGGTCTTGATCTCTTCAAACGCGCTCTGGGCGGCGCTGGCAGCCTGCAGCAGCTGTGGCAGGAAGAGCGTTCCCTTCTCGTACTTTGCGCCCACGAGATCCAGCGCCGGGATGAGGGCTTCATCCACCACTTCCAGCGGCTCCTTTTCCGCCAGAAGCGCCCGGGTCTGGGCGGCGGCATCGCCCTTCAGGCCCTTTTCCACGGCCTTCATCAGCGCAGCATAGGGGCCGGTGAGTTCCGCTTCCGCACCGGAAGCTGCAGCGGCGGGGGCAGCCTTGGCCGCCTGCGCCAGCGCTGCCGAAGCCGGCACCCGGTTTGCATACCGCTCAATGTACTTCATGCTCTGCTGGTCGCGGTTGGTCAGCACATTGTAGGCGTACACCGCCGCCATCATCTCCTCGCTGGAAGGGTTCATGATGGCAAGGTCAAGGCCCGCATACATCGCCATGGTCAGGAAGGTAGTGTTCAGGTAGGGGCGGCAGGGCAGGCCGAAGCTGATGTTGGACACGCCCAGAATGGTGCGCACGCCCAGTTCCTTCTTGCAGCGTTCCAGCGCCTGCACGGTAGCCAGCACATCCTTCTGCTGGGCGCTGGCCGTCAGGGTCAGGCAGTCGATGTAGATATCTTCCTTCGGGATACCGGCTGCAAGGGCAGCATCCACGATGCGGCGGGCAATGGCCACGCGGTCCTCTGCATCCGGCAGGATGCCCCGCTCATCGATGGCAAGGCCCACCACTGCCGCGCCGTACTTCTTGCACAGGGGCAGGATGCGGTCCAGCACTTCTTTTTCGCCGTTGACTGAGTTGACGATGGGCTTACCGTTGTACACCCGCAGACCGCGTTCCAACGCGTCCGCATGGGAAGAGTCCAGCTGCAGGGGCAGGCTGGTGACGCTCTGCAGCGCCTTGACCACCTGTTCCATGACCACCGGCTCGTCCACGCCGGGCGCGCCCACGTTTACGTCCAGCACCTGCGCGCCGGCTTCCACCTGGCTGACAGCCTGTTCCAGAACATAGTTCATATCGCCTTCCCGCAGAGCCTGCTGGAAGCGCTTTTTGCCGGTGGGGTTGATGCGCTCGCCCACCACTGTGATAGCGTCCACATTGACAAAATCCACCGGGGTGCACAGCACCGAGGGCATTTTGTGCGCCGGGCGGCCGGGCATGCAGCCCGCAAACACGCTGTTCAGCAGCTGGATGAACTCCGGCGTGGTGCCGCAGCAGCCGCCGGCGGCGAACAGGTGCAGTTCACGGTAGGGCTTCATCTGCATGGCGAACAGCTGCGGCGTGATGTCGTAGCCGCTGCCGTCGGCCCGGGGCAGGCCCGCATTGGGCTTGACGAACACCGGGAAGTTGCCGGGCACAGCCTCGGTCAGCCGCTTTGCCATGGGGAAGATCTCCTTGGGGCCGAGGGAGCAGTTGATGCCCACGGCGTCCGCGCCAAGGCCCCGCGCCGTCACGCCGAAGCTTTCCACCGTGCAGCCGGTAAAGGTGCGGCCGCCCGCTTCAAAGCTCATGCTGGCCAGCACCGGCAGGGTGCTGTTCTCCTTTGCGGCCAGCAAGGCGGCTTTCAGCTCATACAGGTCGGTGAAGGTCTCAAAAAAGATTAGGTCGGCGCCGGCGGCCACGCCCGCCTTCACGATGCGGGCATACTCGGCCACGGCGTCTTCAAAGGCCAGCGTTCCGCTGGGTTCCAGCAGTTCGCCCAGCGGGCCGACATCCAGCGCTGCCAGCGCCCCGTAGGGTGCACAGGCGCGCTTGCAGTTGGCGATGCCCGCCGCAATGATCTCTTCCAGGCTGTAAGCGCTGCCCGCCAGCTTATGCGCCGACGCGCCGAAGGTATTGGCATTGATGATGCGGCTGCCGGCGGCGGCGTATTTGGCATGGATGCTCTCGATCAGCTCCGGATTGGTGATGTTCAGCTCTTCCGGCTTTGCGCCCAGCTTCAGGCCGGAAGCCTGCAGCATGGTGCCCATGCCGCCATCCAGCAGGATGGTATTATTCTGTTTGAAAAGTTCACTCGCATGCACAGGTCTTTCCCCTCTTTCTGTATTCACACCGGGTGCGCAGCACACAGTGTCCGCACCCTGCCAGTCTGCCCTTGACCGGATGGTCGCTGACACCCAGAATGGCGGTCACGCTCTTGCGTGGGGTCATCAGGTTGGTGTCGGTGACGCACAGTCCGGCTTTGCGCACGGTATCCAGTGCAGCTGCCACCAGCGGCTGCACGGCAATGTCCCAGTCGCCGTACCCCGGCGAAAAACGCCCGGTCAGATACTTTCCCTCTTTGGCTGCCTGCTGGCGCAGCTCGGCTTCGGCCGCATCGGCGGCCTGCTCGGCCAACGCACTTCCCAGCGCGTCCGACGCCACGCCCGCTGCGATATCGCCCACTCCGGCGCGGCGGATCTGCGCGTCCACCCCGGGGCCGAGGGTCACGGCCAGCAGAACAGCCTGCGGGCAGCCTTCCAGATGGCGCAGCACATCCTGCCCGCGCAGGATGCCGGCTTCGGCCAGAGACGCCGTGTCGGCTTCCAGCCAGACCGCCCGGGGCGTTGCCGCCGCCAGCAGCGGCACGGCGCAGTGTTCCAGCAATGTCATGGTCGCTTCGTCCGGCGTCCCTCTGGCTCCGAAATACCGCGCCGCCTGCGCAATGTCGATGGTTTCCGGCTTTTGCAGCCCCAGCGGCCTTGGAGCACCGATCATCTGCCGCACCTCCCTGCTTTTTGAGAATAAAGTAGTATTCAGTATACCGCACCTGTGGGATTTTATCAATCCCGGAGCGGTGCGGAGAAATAAAAAAAGCTGCTCCTTTTTCAGAAGCAGCTTGTACGTCTTACTTGATACAGGTCGAGCACGGGGTATAGCCAGCCTGAACAGCTTCGTCATAGCTGGAGAACAGGATCTGGTTCTTCTCCGCCGGCAGGTTCGGGCAGGTGGACAGATGGAACTTTTTGCTGTTCACGTTGCCGATGTAGGTCTGCTGCGCTGCTTCGGACTGTGCCGGGGCGGTGGGGTTCAGCTGGTCATCCGGCACAAAATGTTCTGTGCCGACGGTGTAGTTCTGGCCGTCGCTGCCGATGGTGATGGTGCCCTGCAGATCGGTGCGGTACACATCCACCCCTGCATCCCGCAGGATGCTCAAAGTCTCCTCGTGGGGGTGGCCGTATTTGTTGTTCACCCCGCAGGAGATGACGCCCATTTCCGGCAGGACCGCGTTCAGGAAGGCGTAGCCGGTGCTTGTGCTGGAGCCGTGATGCCCCACCTGCAGCACATCCGCCTTGAGGTCGGCGCCGCTGTTGACAAGGTCGCTTTCCGCAGTCTTTTCCATGTCACCGGTCAGCAGAAAGCTGGTGGAGCCGTAGTCGATGCGCAGTACGATGGAGGTGTCGTTGGTGTCGTCATACTGCGCCACCGGGCCGACCATAGTCACGGTTGCACCGCCCAGCGGCCACATCGTGCCCACAGCCGGCACTTCCACCTGCAGACCCTGCTGCTGGGTGTACTTGACGAAATCCTTGAAGCACTTGGTGGAAGCTTCGGTCACCGGGGAGTACACATGGTACGCCGGGAAGTAGGCCAGCGCTGCCGCCAGACCGCCCACATGGTCCTCATGGGCATGGGAGCAGAACACATATTCCAGCTGTTCCACGCCCTGGCTCTGCAGATAGGACACCACAAGGCTGCCGTCGTCCACATTGCCGCCGTCGTACAGCATGAACTGCCCGTCGCATTCCACCAGCACGCTCAGCGCCTGCCCCACATCGATGAAATGCACTTCCAGCGGGGCATCCACGCTTACTGAAGATGCCGCCGGGTTCGGCACCACATCGGCGCTGCCGCCGGGAACCGACGGCACACTGCCGTCACAGGCCGCAAGGCTCAGCGCCAGCGCAGCGGCTGCAGCCAGCGCGGCAAGGCGGCGCAGCAGGCCGGGCTTCTTTTTGCGGTTTACTTTTTCTTCTTCGAAGTTTTCCACGCTGCGTTCTCCTTTTGTTGAATGTTGCTCGTCTTGGGCTTATGGCCGGGTGCCGAGTGGGGCGCAAACCGTGCGCCGGGGCTGGGCTGACGCCCGGCCGGGGCAGCGGCACGGCTCTGGCCGCGGGCGTTCTTACCGCCCTTGCCCTTCTGGTTCGGGCGGACGGTGTAAGTACCGTCCTGATGGATGGTCACATCGGCAGCTTCGGCACGGCGGGCAGAGCGCTGCACGGCGCGGCGTCCCTCAGCGGGCACCAGCAGGGGGATCAGATCCTCACGGTGGGTCATCTTGAGCGCCTTGACCACCTTTTCGGCGTTGCGCGGCTCATAATACTGCAGCAGAGCGCGCTGCAGAGCTTTGCCCTCGGGGGTCTTTTCCACGAACACAGGCTTGAGGGTGTAGGGGTCAAGACCGGTATAGAACATGCAGGTGCTCACCGTGCCGGGCGTGGGGTAGAAATCCTGCACCTGCTCGGGGCGCATGTGGTTTTTGTAAAGGTACTCGGCCAGATAGACCGCATCCTTCAGGGTGCTGCCCGGGTGGCTGGACATCAGATACGGCACAAGGTACTGCTTCTTGCCGGCCTTCTTGCTCAGCTCGTAGAACTTGTCCTTGAACTTGTTGAAAGTCTCAATGGGCGGCTTGCCCATGTAGGCCAGCGTGTTGGGGGCGCAGTGTTCCGGAGCAACTTTCAGCTGGCCGGAAACGTGATACTCCACCAGCTCCTTGAAGAAGGTATCGTCCGGGTCGGCCATGAGGTAGTCGAACCGGATGCCGCTGCGGATGAACACCTTCTTGACGCCCGGCAGCTCCCGCACCCGGCGCAGGATCTTCAGGTAATCGCTGTGGTCCACGATCATGTGGGAGCAGGTGGTGGGCGCAAGGCAGTGCTTGCCGCCGTTGCACATGCCGCGCAGCATCTGCTCGCGGCAGGACGGGAACCGGAAGTTGGCGGTCGGGCCGCCGATGTCATGGATGTAGCCCTTGAAATCCGGCTCGTGGGTCATGCGCTCGGCTTCTTCTACGATGCTGTCCGCGCTGCGGCTTGTGACGCGGCGTCCCTGATGCAGCTGGATGGCGCAGAAGTTGCAGCCGCCGAAGCAGCCGCGATTCTGGATGATGGAGAACTGCACCTCCCGGATGGCAGGCACGCCGCCCATGCTCTCGTAGACAGGGTGATACCGGCGGGTATAGGGCAGGGCGTAGACCTTATCCAGCTCCCAGCGCACCAGCGGCTTTGCCGGGATGTTCTGCACCAGATACTCTTCGCTCTGCTTCTGCACGATGATCTGACCGCTGACCACGTCCTGATTGTCCATCTGGATGCGGCAGGCCTTGGCGTAGGCGGTCTTGTCGCTGGCCACCTTTTTGTAGCCGGCGCACTCCACATAGCGCTCGGGCAGGTGGTCGAAATCGGTCAGGTAGCAGGTGCCGTCCACATCGGTGATGGAGCTGACCGGTTCCCCGGCAGCGAGACGGCGGGCGATCTCCACGGTCTGGTGCTCGCCCATGCCGAAGCTGATGATGTCCGCGCCGGAATCCTCGGCGATGCTGGGCAGAACGGTGTCCAGCCAGTAATCATAATGGGCAAACCGGCGCAGGGACGCTTCCAGACCGCCCAGAATGACCGGCAGGTCGGGGTAGGCTTCCTTGGCGAGTTTTGTGTACACGGTGGCGCTGCGGTCGGGGCGGGCACCGCCCTTGCCGCCGGGAGAATATTCGTCCTCGGCGCGGGGGATCTTGGCCACGGAATAGTGGCTGACCATGCTGTCCACGTTGCCGCCGCCGATGAAGAAACCGTACTTCGGCTTGCCGAACCGCTTGAAGTCCTCACAGTCGGTATAGCGGGGCTGTGCCAGCACGCCGATCTTATAGCCCTCGGCCTCCAGCAGACGGCTGATGATAGCGGTGCCGAAGCTGGGGTGGTCCACATAGGCATCGCCGCCCACCACCACAAAGTCCAGCTGATCCCACCCGCGGGCTTCCATATCGGCCCGGCTGATGGGGAGAAATTCGGTGTAGATGTTTGGGGAAGAGTTTTCCATAATGCTCCTTTTTATCCTTCATCCGGCTGGTTCATCTGCATTTCCAGCCACTGCTGGCGGCTGATGAGCACGGCGCGGGGCTTGGCGCCCTCGGAGGGGCCGATGATGCCGTTCTGTTCCATCTCGTCCATGATGCGGGCCGCACGGGCATAGCCCAGCTTGCAACGCCGCTGCAGCAGGCTGGTGGAAGCCTGCCCGGCATCGATGACCACTTCCACAGCCTGATTGTACATCGGATCGGTGTCCGTCTCGTCGTCGGCATCCGCGCCGGAGCCACCCTTCTTGCCGTCCTGGATGGTGTGCTTTTCCATGGCTTCGATCATGGCTTCGTCGTACTGCACCGTCGCGCTGGACTTGATGAAGTCCAGCACACGGCTGATCTCTTCATCCCGCACGAAGGTGCCCTGAATGCGGGTGGGCTTGGGTGCGCCCACGGGCATGAACAGCATATCGCCCTGACCCAGCAGTTTTTCGGCGCCGGAGCCGTCCAGAATGGTGCGGCTGTCCACCTGACTGGACACCGCAAAGGCGATGCGGCTGGGGATGTTGGCCTTGATCAGGCCGGTGATGACGTCCACGCTGGGGCGCTGGGTAGCCACGATCAGGTGCATACCGGCGGCACGCGCCTTCTGGGCAATGCGGCAGATGGAATCCTCCACGTCCTTGCCCACCACCATCATCAGGTCGGCCAGCTCGTCGATGATGATGGCAATGTAGGGCATCTTTTCCAGTTCCGGGCTTTCCGCCGCCAGACGGTTGAAGGACTTGATGTCGCGGACATTGTTTTCCGCAAACAGCCGGTAGCGGCGCTCCATCTCCTGCACGGCGCTGCCCAGCGCACCGGCAGCCTTTTTCGGCTCAGTGACCACCGGCATCAGCAGATGCGGGATGCCATTATACTCGGCCAGTTCCACAACCTTGGGGTCGATGAGCAGCAGTTTCACATCCTCGGGGCTGGAGCGGAACACCAGACTCATGATGATGCTGTTGACGCAGACGGATTTGCCGCTGCCGGTGCTGCCCGCGATGAGCAGATGGGGCATCTTGCACAGGTCTGCCACCTGCGCGGTGCCGGCAATATCCTTGCCCAGCGCAATGCCCAGCGGGGAAGTCATGCGCTGGAAGCTCTGGCTCTCGAACACACTGCGGATATTGACAGCCTGCCGCTTGTGGTTGGGCACCTCGATGCCCACCGCCGCCTTGCCCGGAATGGGCGCTTCCATGCGGACGTCCGCCACGGCAAGGTTCAGGGCGATATCGTCCGCCAGCGAGGTGATACGGCTGATCTTGACGCCCGCCATGGGCTGCAGCTCGTACCGGGTGACGGCCGGGCCGCGGGAGATATCCCGCATTTTGGTGTGCACGCCGAAGCTTTCCAGCGTGTCCACCAGCTTGCGGGCATTGGCCTGCAGCTCGTCCTGTGCGGCAGAGTCGTCCTCTTCCGGCGAGCGCTCAAACAGTTCGATGGGCGGGTACTTGTACTGGAAGACGTCCACCGGCTCGGCCTCTTCCGCCGGGGCAGCAGCCGCTGCCTGCTCGGAAGCGGCAGGCTTTTCCATGGCCGCCGCCACAAGGGTGCTGATCTCTTTTTCGTCCACAGGCTCTGCCGTGATGCTGATCCAGCCGTCGGCATCGGGTTCTCCCCGCATGGCCACGGCATTTTCGGCGCTGACCCGGGCCGCCGGGACCGCGGGCTGGATGGGTACCGGCGGGATCTCCGGCGATACAGGGACAGACGGAGTTTCCGGCTGCATAGCCGGCGTGACCGGTGTCTCCGGCTGCACCGGCGGTTCCGGCTGCTTTGCAAAGAAGTCGGCGGCATCGGTGACCACCGGATCCTGCACGATGGGCTGGGGAGCCGGTTTCGGAGCCGGGCGCAGCGGGTCCTGCCCGAAGGTGCCGCCCGGCCCGACGATCAGCGGCTCGATGGGCTCGCTGCCGCCCGCCTTTACCTCAGAGGGGTCGGGGCCGAGATCCACATCAAAGGGTGCCCGCGGCCGGGATGCTCTGACCTTGACCGGTGTGATGACCGGCGCAGCCGGCTCCGGCTGCGGGGCAGCCTGTGCTCCCGGCTGAGCCGCAGGCTCCTGTGCTTCCAGCTCTTCGGTCACCTTATGCCCCCAGTTCCGCACGCCGCTGAGCCAATCCGGAATGCCAAGACGGAACGGCGAGGTCTCCGGCTCGTCCCCTTCGGTTTCCTCTTCCTCCGGCTCGCCGTAGTCCTCTTCTTCTGCGGCTTCCTGCTCCGCGCGTGCCGCCGCCCGTTCGGCCCGGCGCTCTGCGCTGCGCTGTGCAATGGCTGCGCCCTTTGCGTGGACGCCGCCGAAGACTCCGCACAGCCACTGCCAGACCTCCGCCGGGGTCAGGTCAAAGATGTACAGGCTGGCGCACAGCGCCAGCACCAGCATGATGAAGTTTGCGGCAGGGCGGCCGCACAGCAGCAGCAGATTGCCGCCCAGCAGTGCACCCAGCGCGCCGCCGCCCAGCCATGCATCGACGCCGTTCCGGTAGCAGGCCGCCACCATCTGGAACGCCGAAAGCCCCTGCGTCTGAATGCCGGAAAAGACGATCACGGTGCCGCTGGCAAACACAAGCCCCAGCACCAGCTTGAAAATTTTCGGGATCAGGTCCTCTCCCCGGGTGTACTGCACGGCAAGGCAGCACACGGCCGCGCCCAGCACAAAACTGCCGCAGCCGAACAGTCCGAACAGCACATCGTGCAGCACCCGCCATACCGAGTCGCCCTGCACAAAGGCCAGTACAACGAGCAGCAGCCCCGCAAACAGGGTGCCAAGCCCTGCCGGGAGACGCTGTTCGGCGCGTTTTTTACGCGAAGATGCGCGGCGCGCAGTGGATTTTCGTTTTTTCGTTGCCATTCTTCTCGATTCCCCGTGTTTTCAAAAGACATAATACCAGATTATATTATTGTACCACGCAGAGAAGAAAATGGCAAACTTATCGTTGTGAATTTTCGATCTCGCCGTACAGCCACTGCAGCGCATCCGAAAGGCCGCCCAGCTCGTCGATGAGCTTTTCCTTCACAGCCCGGCGGCCGTCCAGCACAGTGCCCATGTCCATCACCAGTTCGCCCGTGTGCAGCATCAGCTCGGTATAGCGCTTTTCGGTCATGCCGCTGTGAGCCGCCACAAAGCCGGTGATGCGCTGCTGCATCTGGTCGAACCAGTGCATGGTCTGGGGCACGCCCAGAATGACCCCCGAGTGCCGCACCGGATGCACGGTCATGGTGGCTGTGGGCACGATGAAGCTGCGCCGGGCGCTGACGGCCAGCGGGATACCGATGGAGTGCCCGCCGCCCAGCACCAGCGTGGCACTGGGCTTGGACACACTGGCGATCAGCTCCGCCAGCGCAAGCCCGGCTTCCACATCCCCGCCCACCGTATTCAGCAGCACCAGAAGCCCCTCGATGCGGGGATCCTCCTGCACCGCCACCAGCTGGGGGATGACATGCTCATACTTGGTGGTCTTCTGCCCCTGCGGCGCCTCCGAGTGGCCTTCGATCTGGCCAATGACGGTCAGGCAGTGGATGGCGTGGCCGCCGCGGTCCAGCGTGACCGTACCAAGATCTTCGATCTCCTCTTTCTCCAGACGGCGTGCGTCGGTATGCTCCTGTTTTTCCTGCGGCATATTGGGTCTCCTCCTGTTTTTTCTGTCAGCATCCCCCGGCAGGCGGCCGGTTATCCCCTGACGCAGCAAAAACGCGGCTTAAAATTCTGAAATTTTCATGATAAAGATTTGACATTCCCTCACAGTGCGGTATACTTTATATGATTGGCTGTAAATGATGATGAATCCGGCTTCCTGCGCGCCGTGTTCTGCAGCATCGGCAGAAACGGCAGCGGACTCTCAGGGCTGAAAGGAGAAAGTATTCCATGACCACCCCTGCAAAAGCTTCCCTTCCCGTGATCAAGCGTCTTCCCAAATATTACCGCTATCTGTGCTCCCTGCAGGCAGACGGCATCAGCAGTATCTCTTCCCGCGAGCTGGCGGCTCAGATGGGCACCACCGCGTCGCAGGTTCGGCAGGACTTCAACTGCATCGGCGATGTGAACGGCCGGCAGGGCATCGGCTACTCGGTCGAAAACCTGCTGTCCATTCTGGAAACGCTGTTGTTCGGCAACGGCGACCGCCTGCCCACCATTCTCATCGGCTGCGGCCGTCTGGGCAAGGCCGTGAGCCGCTTTATCACCACCGATACCAACGGCTACCGGCTGATCGCCGCATTCGATGTGGCCCAGAGCGAAGTGGGCAAGGAGATCAGCGGCATCCAGATCCGCCACATCGACGAGCTGGAGGCCTTCTGCGCCGAGCATCACCCCAAAGTGGCCGTGCTCTGCGTCCCCCGCGACGGTGCCGAGCAGGTCAGCGGGCGGCTGGTGAATCTGGGCATCGAGGGCTTCTGGAACTTCTCCCACTATGACCTCTCGGTGCCGTATCCCAACGTTGTGGTGGAGAACGTCCATCTGGGCGACAGCCTGATGAGCTTGGGCTACCGCCTGCGCAATCAGGACTGAGCGTACCTACTTATAATAAAAACTGCCCTCTCCGTCTGTGTCGGACAGAGAGGGTCCTTTTATGAGGAGAGTCTTTTATGGCAAAACTGTATTTCCGCTACGGCGCCATGAACAGCGGCAAGAGCACCGCCCTGATGCAGGTCGCCCACAACTACGAAGAGCAGGGCATGCAGGTTCTGATCCTGAAGCCGCAGGTGGACACCAAGGGCGGCGACGAACTGGTGAGCCGTCTGGGTGTGCGCCGCAAGGCCGACCTGCTGATCCCGCCCGAGATGGATGTCTTTGCCGCCGTCCGCGATGCAAGCGCCAAAGGCCCGCTGGCCTGTGTGCTGTGCGACGAGAGCCAGTTCTTCACCCCGGAGCAGGCCGAACAGCTGTTCATGGTCACAGTAGACCTGAACATCCCGGTGATCTGCTACGGCCTGCGGGCGGATTTTTCGCTGAAAGGCTTCCCCGGTTCCACCCGCCTGCTGGAGCTGGCCCACACCATCGAAGAGATGAAGACCATCTGCACCTGCGGGCGCAAGGCCATCTGCAACTGCCGCCGGGTCAACGGCCGGTTCGTCTTTGAGGGCGAGCAGGTGGCCATCGATCAGGAAAACGACGTCCAGTACGTCAGCATGTGCCCCCAGTGTTACTTCAAGGCCCGCCGCGCTTTCTACGCAGCGAAAAAATAAACGATACGCCCCCCCCGCCTTGTATACAAGTCCATCGTACCAAAAAGTACAATGGGCTTTTTGTTTTGCGTTTCCGGCACAGGGACGCACAGAAACGGTCATTCCGTGCCAGAGGGATGGATTGATATATCAGAGTGCACATTTTTTGCTCTATTGATATATCAGTTTACAATTCCGAAAAAATATTTCACTGCCGTGTTGTTCCTCCATATTGTATGCAACGATCCGCCATGCCGGAATGAAATGTTTACAAAATTATTGCAAATTTTGCTCTTCCCATGCGGCTTGCAACCGTTTTCTATGCAAAACGGCGAAGTATACAAGTTGCACAGTTTTTCAGCTGAAGTTTATTCATTTCATCCATGCCGCCAATTTGCCGAGAAAATTAAGAGCAATATTTGTACGTTTTCGTCTTTGATTTCTGCAATTTGCATCTTTCTTTTTGTTCGTTGTTTTGATATCATAATTGTATACAACGGGGTGTGTGCAGAGCCCCCGTGCACGATGATGTTTTCTATATTAGGAGGAGAACAAAAATGAGCATGGCAATTTCTCGTCGCGACTTCATGAAGGTCACCGGTGCTGTCGGCGCTGCCGGCCTGCTGGCTGCCTGCGGCGGCAATTCCGCATCTTCCACCGCTTCTACCGCTGCTTCTTCCGAGGCTCCCGCTGCTTCTGCAGATGACAGCCTGGCTCTGTCTGACGGTCCTGTTTCCATGACCATCAGCTGGTGGGGCGGCGACAGCCGTCACGAGGCTTACCAGAACGCCATCAAGGAGTTCCAGGCTGAGCACAGCAACATCACCATCGAGCCCAC
>CAKSZM010000039.1 GCA_934525735.1 uncultured Faecalibacterium sp.
TTGATGAGGAACTGGGTGCAGTAGCCGTTCTTGATGTCCTCCACCTTCATCAGGTCGTCGGTGAACACGCCCTTGCCGGCGTTCTCGGTGGAGAGCTTGGCTTTGTTGGGAGTTGCCTCGCCGCCGGCCACAATGGCCTCACCGTGGAACACCTTGCCCATGCCTTCGAAGATGATCAGAATACCCTGACCGCCTGCGTCCACGACGCCGGCCTTCTTCAGAACGGGCAGCAGGTTGGGGGTGTCGTCCAGAGCCTTCTGGCCGGCAGCCATCACCACGTCCCACAGGGCGGGCACGTCCTCGGCACCGCAGGCGGCGGCTTCCTCGGAAGCCACGCGGGCCACGGTCAGGATGGTGCCCTCGGTAGGCTTCATGACGGCCTTGTAAGCGCCCTCGACGCCCTTCTTCAGGGCCTCGACGATGTCGGCAGCGGAAGCTTCCTTCTTGCCTTCCAGTGCCTTGGAGAAGCCGCGGAACAGCAGGCTGGTGATGACGCCGGAGTTGCCGCGGGCACCGCGCAGCATGGCGGAAGCAGCGGTCTTGGCGGCTTCGCCTACGGTGCAGCTGTCATCCAGAGCTTCCAGCTCGCGCACGGATGCGCCCACGGTCATGCCCATGTTGGTGCCGGTGTCGCCGTCCGGAACGGGGAAGACGTTCAGCTCGTCCACGCGGGAGCGCTGATTGTTGATGTTGTTGGCGCCGGAAATAATGGCGTCGCGCAGGATCTTACCAGAAATCATTCTTTTTTACTCCTTGTAACTCGCCGGAACACAAACGTCCGGTGCTTTGAGATGGCTGATTTGAAAATCAGGCGATCACGTCGTCCACCGAGACCACCACACGGGCGACCTTCAGGCCGGTGGCCTGTTCCACCTCATCCTTGACACGGTGCGAAATACTGCGGGCAGCCGTAGAGATGTTCAGGCCGTAGCTCACAGCAATGTGCAGCTCGATCACCAGACGCCCATCTTCCTGCGTGACACGGACACCCTTTTCCGGGTAATCGGAACCGTGCACCATGCTTCTGACGGCATCGGTCATATCGCGGGGTGCCATTGCGGCAACACCGTAACACTGTTTGGCTGCTTCGCCCACCAGAGTAGAAAAGTACCCGGAGGTAAAGCTGACATCCCCCAGAGGGAAACGGGAAGTGATCATAGTCGCTCTGCTCCTTTATGTTATTTTTGCGTAAAATACATTCAAGGTCTGGGGTGCGCGGCGGTACAGAAAACGCAGATGCCGCCGAAAAACACCCACTCTATTATACAACTTCGGGGCACAGTTGTACAGTTCAAATTGCTGGTATATCAACTTTTTGCAGATCTTTTGCGGTTTGGCGCGGGTTCGGCCTGTTTCGCGGCAGGCAGGTGCGATACTGAAAAGCGGCCGTGCGGCCGAACTGGAAAAGTATGACAAAGGAGTGAGAACAATCTGTTAAAAAATTATAAAAGCTGGCACGCAACCCTTTATCTGACTATGAAAAAGTGCTAAAATGAAAACAGGAACAGGGGCTGCAGCGCAGGGCCCCGCTTGTGCGGATGAACTGCGTTTTTTTTTGCGCGCAGGCGCTTGAATATTGTTTAGGAGCTGTTGTCATGAACCTTCTGTTTTTCCTTTCCCCCAAGCAGGACCTGATGTATGTCTACGACGACTTTACCCTCCGGCAGACGCTGGAAAAGTGGGAAAATAACCGCTATGCGTCCATTCCGGTGCTGAACCGGCAGGGGAAATATGTGGGCACCCTGACCGAGGGGGATATCCTCTGGGGGCTGAAAAAGTTCCACGGGCTGGATCTGGAAGCCGCCGAGGACATCCCGATCTCGGCCTTTCCTCACAAACGCGACTACAAGGCGGTGACGGTGACCACCAGCATGGACCAGCTGATCGAAGCGGCCATGAACCAGAACTTTGTCCCGGTGGTGGACGACCGCGGCATCTTTATCGGCATTGTGCGGCGGCAGGCCATCATCCGGTACTGCTACGACAAATCCCGGGCTGAGCAGAAGCCCCGGGAGCTCAAACAGCCCGAGTATGCGGCTGTGCACTGAAGCATCTATTATAAATAGGTAGGTCTGACCGCCTCTGTGTTTTTCGGCACAGAGGCGGTTTTGCATTGAAAGTCCGGATTATGGGACTCTCTGTGTGCGATAATGATGCTGCGGTAAGAAAACCGCGCAAAAATACACCGAAAACATTGCACAGGAGGGAACACAGATGAAGGATCTTGAGTTGCGTTACGTTGGAAGCCATGTGGAAGTATATACCGGCAGCGGGGTGTTCCTGTTTTCGGCCGATACGGTCCGGGAAGCCATGGAGGAACTGGCGGAGTAAAACGCTGCAAACCGCAGCGGATTCGACCTAATTGTAAAATCAATGTAAAATGTTTGAAAAGAACCAATGCGTATTTTACTAAGAGACGGAAAAATGTGTAGAAAAAGTGATTTTCATGTAAAATAAACCTTGTTGTCACAGGGGGAAAGATGCTATAATAGCTATAAGCGCGGCCGCTGCGTTCAGGATGAAAAAGGCCTGCCCGGTATGGGGGCAGGGGAGAGCGGCCGCCGAAGCAGCTGCCGGGACGCAGGCAAAGATGTTCCGGCGGCTGTGTGCTGTGAAAGATCAAAAGGCAGATCACAATTCTAGGAGTATTGATATGGATATCACACACATTACCTCTCTGTTGGGCGGCATTGCGCTGTTTCTGTACGGCATGTCCATCATGGGTGCCGGCCTGGAAAAACTGGCTGGCGGCAAGATGCAGGGCGTGCTGCAAAAGCTGACCTCCTCCACCCTCAAAGGCGTTATCTTCGGCACCCTGATCACGGGTGTCATTCAGTCCTCGGCCGGCACCGTTGTGATCTGTGTCGGCCTGGTCAACTCCGGCATTATGACCCTGACGCAGTCGGTAGGCGTCATCATGGGTGCAAACATTGGTACCACTGTCACCGGCCAGCTGATCCGCATGGCGGATATCTCCGGCGACAGCCTTTGGCTGACGCTGATCCAGCCCAAGACCTTTGCGCCCGTGGTGGCGTTTATCGGCTGCATTTTTTATGTGTTCCTGCGCAACGCCAAGAAAAAGAACATTGGCCAGATCATGCTGGGTTTTGGCATCCTGTTCACCGGCATGAGCCTGATGGACACCGGCGTGGCGCCCCTGCGGGAAAGCGCGGTGTTCCAGAACCTGTTCGTTACCATGACCAACCCCATTCTGGGCGTGCTGGTGGGCGTGGTGGTCACAGTGATCATCCAGTCCTCCTCGGCATCGGTGGGTATCCTGCAGGCGCTGTCCAGCACCGGCCTTGTCACCTTCAGCTCGGCCATCCCCATCATTCTGGGCGCGCATATCGGCACGGCCTTCACCCCACTGCTCACCATCGGCGGCTCCTCCAAGGACGGCAAGCGCGCGGCCCTCATCCACCTGTATTTCAACATCATCGGAAGTGTGATCCTGCTGGCGCTGGTGTATGCGGTGCAGTTCACCATCGGCATCCCCATGTGGCATGAGGTGATGAACAAGAGCACCATTGCAAATATCCACACTCTGTCCAGCGTCTGCGCGATGCTGCTGTTCCTGCCGTTCAGCAATGTGCTGTCCAAACTGGCCATGCTCACCGTGCCGGACAGTGCCGAGGAAGCGCAGGAGCTGAGCATGCCGGTGCTGGACGAGCGTCTGTTCAAAAGCCCGTCCGTGGCGCTGCAGCAGGCCAAAAACGCCGTTGTCAAAATGTCCCGCCGCGCTGCCCGCAACGTGAATCTGGCCGCGCCGCTGCTGCTGAAGATGGATGAGGATACCGTCAGCGCCATCAATGTGCGCGAGAACCTCATCGACCGCATGGAGGTGGCGATCTCCAACTATCTGATCAAGATGACCGATCAGGAGCTGGGTGATGACGAGAGCCACGCTGTGACCGAATTGCTGAACTTTGTTACCGAATTCGAGCGCATCGGCGACTACGCGGTGAACATCATGGAAAAGGCGGAGGAGCTGAACGAGAAGGAAGCTTCGTTCAGCGAGAGCGCACAGAGAGAACTGCATCTGCTGGAACAGGCGCTGGAGCGCATCCTGACCCTGACCAACGATGCCTTTGAAAACGACGACATGCGCAAGGCAGCTCAGGTGGAGCCGCTGGAAGAAATCATCGATGTGATGGTGGAGCGCCTGCGCGACCAGCATATCCGCCGCCTGAAGGACGGCGTGTGCTCCATCGACACCGGCGTTGTGTTCCTGGACGTGCTGAACAATGCGGAGCGTATTTCCGACCACTGCTCCAACATCGCTGCCCGGCTCATCGGCATGGACGCGGGCGACGATTACGACTCCCATACCCTTAAGAGTATCATGCACCACAACCCCACCAAGGACTATATGCTGGAATACGAGGAGTGCCGCAAGACCTACCTCATCCCGCTGGAAGAAATGGAAGCATAATAAAAAACCTCCGGAGCGATCCGGAGGTTTTGCTTTTACTGAGGCATCCGCTGCGGGACGATGACCCACTTGTGCGGGCTGTGGAACCCATCCACTTTCGGGGCCTTGTTGCAGACACCGGGGTTGGGCGGGCCGCTTTGCAGATCTTTGGAGGTCTGCATCCCGCAATAATGGCACTTGTAATGGAGCCGGATCGGTTCGGACATGATGGACACTCTTCTTTCTTCTTCGTGGTGGGGCTTCGTGCATCTGACTAAGAAACTTTACTCTTTTCATTTATTATATAGTTTCATGGCAGGTATGTCAATAAAAAATGACAAAATTGACATTACTCGCCGAGGTCTTCCAACAAAAGATCCAGCTCCCGCTCACTGCGGACGACCACGCCCCGTTTGAGCCGGAGAACATCGTTTTCCGGCAGGAGATTGGTATAGATGCCCGTTACGGTGACAAGCACGCCGGCATTGCCCTCGCTGTCGCAGCGGTACACCGCTACCCGGCCGCCGCTGTCCTTCAGCAGGTAATACTGCACACCGAGTTCCGGAACGGCCTGTGCGGCAAGGTCCGGCGATCCGGATGAGGGAGGCGTCTCGCTCCCGGCAGGGGCGGGCAGTGTGAGCTTCGGCAGAGAGATCCAGTACAGGCTGAATGCAATGGTGAACACGCACAGCCCATAAAACAGGCAGGTG
This sequence comes from uncultured Faecalibacterium sp., assembly GCA_934525735.1. Taxonomy (GTDB): domain Bacteria; phylum Bacillota; class Clostridia; order Oscillospirales; family Ruminococcaceae; genus Faecalibacterium. The sequence goes on from CAKSZM010000039.1 coordinate 5,122, forward strand.
TACAGCTTGCGCATGGAAGAGCACGCTCCTTTCACGGCAGAGTATGGCGCAAAAACGGGACGGCTAAACATTTTTCACAGCAGAAAGCTGTACTTTCACAGGCGGATTGTGATATACTACCATTAAATGGTGCCGGAATGCCCGCAGATTGGTTCTTGCCCGCACCCGGCGGGCGTGCTATAATATGTTATCGTGCAGGAATCTGCACGCACCCCAGTTTATGAAACATCCCAGCGCTTTGCGCTGAAAAGCAGCCTGTAATGTTAGGAGGCGATTTCTATCTCCAGCAATGAGATGAGAAAGATCCACCGCGGCGGCGAGGAGCGTTCGTCTGCCCCGGCGGGACGTAAGGTGAATGTGAACAACAGCCGCCGGGAACCGCAGCCCGGCCGCAGCCGGAGGCCGAAGGAACCCGAAGAGCCGCAGGAAAAGAAACGGCATCCCATTCTGCGTTTTCTGGGCCGCACCATCGCCACAGTGCTCTGCCTGTGCGTGATGCTGGGCAGTCTTGTGACAGTGGGCGCTGTGTACTATGTGGTGCAGGCCACCGCCAACGACGGCGACCTGCTGGACCTGGACAACATCCAACTGAGTCAGTCCAGCGTGGTCATGGCCACCGACCCGGACACCGGCGCACAGGTGGAGTATGCTACCCTGCGCTCCTCCAACAGCCACCGCGTGTGGGCAGACCTGGAGCAGATCCCCACGAACCTCCAGTATGCATTCATCTGCACGGAGGATAAGGATTTCTACAATGAGCCGGGTGTCAACTTCAAGCGCACCATCGGCGCCATGGTCAACGAGTATCTGCTGCCGATCTACAGCTCCAAGCAGGGCGCTTCCACGCTGGAACAGCAGCTCATCAAGAACCTGACCGACGACGACAGCGCCAGCGGTATCGAGGGCGCACTGCGCAAGCTGCGCGAGATCTACCGCGCTCTCTGCCTGAGCCGCAGCTACTCCAAGGAGACCATCCTGGAAGCATACCTGAACACCATCAGTTTCACCGGCACCATTCAGGGCGTGCAGACGGCGGCCAACGAATACTTCAACAAGGATGTCAGCCAGCTGACCCTGTGGGAGTGCGCCACCATCGCTTCCATCACCAAGAACCCGACCAACTATAACCCCTATACCAACCCCGAGAACCTGATCAACCGCCGCAACTTCCTCATGTATAATATGTGGCAGCAGGGCGTGATCAGTGAAGAGGACTACCGCAACGCCGCTGCTCAGCCGCTGGTTCTGGCGGAAGAGGACGACAGCAAAAAGATCTCTTCGGTCACTTCTTACTTCACCGATGCGCTGTTCACCGAAGTGGTGCAGGACATCATGGCCAAGGAGAACATCTCGGAGTCCGAGGCGCAGAAGCTGCTGTACACCGGCGGCTTCACCATCGAAGCCACTGTCAACACCAAAGTTCAGTCCGCCATGGAGAACCTGATGCGCAACGACGGCGACGCCTACTTCCCGGCCGGCTGGCATGAGGAGGAAGTGACGTCCATCTCGGAGGATGACATTCAGGTCATGAATGACGACGGCACCCCCAAGACCCGCACGGGTGACGACGGTACCATCTATTACTACCGCAATGTCCGCACCCAGGCGGCCATGGTCACGCTGGACTACGACGGCAACGTGGTGGCTATCGTGGGCGGTCTGGGCGAAAAGAACAAGAGCCTTTCGCTGAACCGCGCCTACAGCGTCACCCGTCAGACCGGTTCGACCATCAAGCCCATCGGCGCCTATGCGCTGGGCGTGGAGTACGGGCTGGTCAACTGGTCCACCATGCTCAATAACTCGCCTCTGTACCAGAAGCAGGATATGATCATCCGTGACGAGGACTACTGCCGCAAGAACGGCCTGATGGGCCTTTCCGACAAGCAGCTGCGGGCCTATCCCAATGCATGGCGCAGCTGGCCCCGCAACTACGGCGGAAATTACGGCGATAACAGCGATGTGCCGCTGTGGAACGGTCTGGCCCGCTCGCTGAACACCATTGCTGTCCGCGTGGGCGATCTGGTGGGCGCAAGCAATATCTTCAACTTCGTCTATAACACCCTGCAGCTGGATACGCTGGACCCGGTGAACGATGTGGGCCTTGCGCAGATGGTCATGGGCAGCCAGACCCACGGCGTCACCCCGACGGCGCTGGCGGCTGCGTTCCAGATCTTCTACGACGGCGAGTACACCACCCCGCACCTGTACACCCGTGTGCTGGATCGTGACGGCAACATCTATCTGGAAAACAATTCCACCAGCTATCAGGCCCTGACCCCGGACACCGCTTATGTGATGAACCGTCTGCTGAAGAACGTCCTGTACTCCAGCGTGGGCACTGCCAGCGGCCGCTACCCCAATTCCAACGGTATGGAAGCCTTTGGTAAGACCGGTACCGCCAGCGATGAAAAGGATCTGTGGTTCGTGGGCGGCACACCCTATTATGTCACCGCCGTGTGGTGGGGCTACGATGCACCCTATGATATGACCAAGACGCTGGGCAAGCAGCAGGCCAAGACCCGCACCTGCGTCATGGCGTGGAAAGCTCTGATGGAGCAGGTGCAGGCAGATCTGCCGTACAAGGCCTTCCCGGCCTCGGGCGGCGTGGTGGAACGCCGCTACTGCACCCAGAGCGGCCTGCTGGCCGGCGGCTCCTGCCCCAGCACTGCCGTGGGCTACTACCGCGCCGACGACCTGCCGGATACCTGCAACTACTCGCACAGTCCGGCGGCTGCAGCGGCTCCGGCAGCCAGCACCGAGACGGCACCTGCTGCGGATGCCGCAGCTCCGGCGCCGGAACAGACTGTTATCCCGTCGGATACAAGTAACCTGGATGCAGACTGATTCTGTCGTTTGCCGGGAGACAACCGGACAAGAATCGTACTTTTGCACTGCCGGAGCGAAATTCCGGCAAGGAAACCCGGCGCTTTACAAAACAAAACTGGACAATCTGACAAAAACGCATCCGACCTCTTGCAATGCAGGGGGTCGGATGTTATTATATTCACTGCAAGAACACTTGTGTTTGTGAGGTGAACAAGTTGGAACGCCGCTTTTATCTGGTCGATGCGCAGGTGCTGCCCGAGGTCTTCCTCAAGGTGGTGCGTGCCAAGGAACTGCTGGCCAGCGGGGAGGCACGCAGCATTTCGGCTGCGACCCGCGCCGTGGATCTGTCGCGCAGCGCATTTTATAAGTATAAAGACTGCATTTTTGATTCGGAAAACGGCCGCGAGGTCATTACCGTGATGGCGACCCTCCGGGACGAGACCGGCGCGCTGCAGAGCCTGCTGGCCGGCATCAGTGCTGCGGGCGCAAGCATCGTGACCATCAATCAGTCCACGCCGGAAAACGGAGCCGCCCTTGTGGCGGTCACCATCCGCACCGATACCATGCAGATGACCCCTGAAGAGCTGACCGAGAAACTCTCGCGCCAGCATATGGTGGTGGGTGTACACTGCGGATACAATCTCTGATCCGCGCAGAAACAGGAAACAAGGGAGAGGACACAATGGCTAAAATTGCAATTCTGGGCTTTGGCACGGTGGGCAGCGGTGTCTACGAAGTGCTGTGCCGCAACGCCGCGGGCGTCTCCCGCCGTGCAGGCGAGCCTGTGGAAGTCAAATATATCCTGGATCCGAAGGATTTTTCAAACCATCCGGCGGCGAATTTGTTCGTCAAGAGCATCGACGTCATTCTGCAGGATCCGGAGATCCGGGTCGTGGTGGAGACCATCGGCGGCACCCGTTTTGCCTACCCGTATGTGAAGGCCTGCCTCGAGAGCGGCCGCAGCGTGTGCACTTCCAACAAGGAAATGGTGGCCACCTACGGTGCCGAGCTGCTGGCTCTGGCCAAGGCGCACAACTGCGCCTTCCTGTTCGAGGCATCCGTGGGCGGCGGCACCCCCATCATCACCCCGATGCACCAGTGTCTGGCGGCGAACGTCATCACCGAGGTGCAGGGCATCGTGAACGGCACCACCAACTTCATGCTCACCAAGATGGTGCGCGAGAATCTGGGCTTTGACGATGCACTCAAGATCGCGCAGGAGCTGGGTTATGCCGAGACCAAGGATCCCAGCGACGATGTGGACGGCCGCGACGCCTGCCGCAAGATCGCCATTCTGTCCTCGCTGGTCTGCGGCCACCAGATCTACCCCCAGAACATCCCCACCCGCGGCATCCGTGCCATCACCACCGCCGATGTGGAGGCTGCTGAAAAGCTGGGCTGCGTCATCAAGCTCATCGCATGGATGAAGCGCGGCGACAACGGCAGCGTGGCCGCCGGTGTGGAGCCGTGCCTGGTGCCGAAGGTGAACCAGCTGGCCAGCGTGGATGACGTGTTCAACGCGGTGCTGGTCAAGGGCGATATGCTGGGCGATGTGGTGTTTTACGGCAAGGGCGCGGGCAAGCTGCCCACTGCCAGCGCTGTGGTGGCCGATGTGGTGGACGCCCTGAAGCACGGCTCCAAGGTGCACGACAGCCTGTTCTGGCAGCCCGCCGAGCCGGTGGACGGCATGCTCACCGACCCGGCCCCCGCCGCATATTATGTGCGTGTGGCAGGCATTGCCCCGGCAGTGGTGGAAGCCATCTACGGTTACGGCAAGGTGGTGGATGAGCGCTACGACGGCTGTGCCTACTTTGTGGAGCGTGCCGATGAAAAGGCTCTGACCGAGGCAGCCCGCAAGGTGGAAGCTGTGGGCGGCAGCGTGAAGCTGGTGCTCAAGCGTCTGCCGGAAGAAAAATGAGAACGGAAAAAAGGAAAGGTGCGGCGGCTATGAAGATCAAAGTTTCTGTCCCCGCGACCAGCGCGAACATCGGCTCCGGCTTCGATGCGCTGGGTCTGGCGGTGACGCTGTACAACACGGCTACCTTTGAAGAGAGCGAAGTGCTGGATATCTCGTCCGCAGACGGGACCCGCATCCCCCGCGGCGAATCCAACCTGATCTACCGCTCGGCAAAGGGTCTGTTCGAGAAGGTGGGCAAGCAGATCCCGCCCCTTAAGATCACCCAGACCAACCCCATCCCCATGGCGCGCGGCCTCGGCTCTTCGTCGGCCTGCATCATCGCGGGTCTGCTGGGCGCAAACCGAATGCTGGGCGATGTGCTCAACACGCAGGAACTGCTCACGCTGGCTACCTCCATCGAGGGTCACCCGGACAATGTGGCTCCGGCTCTGCTGGGCGGCCTGACCAGCAGTGTATTTGAGGAAGGCAAGGTCTACTCGGTCAAGCGGAACGTGGACGAATCCCTCTGCTTTGCCGCCATCGTGCCGGATTATAAGCTGCTGACCGAAGCCGCCCGCGCGGCGCTGCCGAAGGAAGTGTCCCACAAGGATGCGGTGTACAACCTGTCCCGTGCGGCACTGATCCCGGCAGCCTTCTGCGAAGGCCGCCACGACCTGCTGGCCATTGCCACCGAGGATAAGCTGCACCAGCCCTACCGTATGCCGCTGATGCCCGGCTCCAAGGAAGTATTCGACATGGCGCGCCTGTGCGGCGCAAAGGCCGTGTATGTGTCCGGTGCGGGCAGCACTGTGATGGCGGTGGCCGAAAAGGCCGACGCCGAAAAGTTCTATTCCAAGCTGGAAAAGGGTCTGGAACTGCTGGAAGGTCTGGACGGATGTGAAGCATTTACACTGCTGCGACTGGATGCCGATAACACCGGCGCAACCGTGGAATGATAAATGGGAGAGGGAAGTGCAATGCCGCTTCCGCCCGGTGTACCCCCTCACACTGAGGGAGAAAAAGAGGAGAGTGACAAGATATGGCGTTGATCGTACAGAAGTTCGGCGGTTCTTCGGTGAAGGACCGTGACCGTATCTTCAACGTGGCGCGCATCGTGGCAAACACCCACAATGCGGGCAATGACGTAGTTGTGGTGGTGTCGGCACAGGGCGACACCACCGATGACCTGATCGCCAAGGCTGGGGAGATCACCCACAACCCCTCGGCGCGTGAGATGGATATGCTGCTGGCTACCGGCGAGCAGATCAGCATTTCGCTGCTGGCCATGGCCCTGAACGAGCTGGGCTGCCATGCCATCAGCCTGACCGGCTGGCAGGCAGGCTTCCGCACCGACCGCGCCTACACCAAGGCACGCATCAACCGTCTGGAGACCGAGCGCATCTCCTCCGAGCTGGAGCGCAACCGCGTGGTGGTCGTGGCAGGCTTCCAGGGCCTGAACAAGCTGGATGATATCACCACGCTGGGCCGCGGCGGCTCTGATACCAGCGCCGTTGCCATTGCGGCGGCGCTGCACGCCGACCGCTGCCAGATCTTTACCGACGTGGAAGGCGTTTACACCGCCGACCCCCGCAAGGTGCGCAACACCCGCAAGCTGGAGGAGATCACCTTCGACGAGATGCTGGAGCTGGCGTCTCTGGGCGCACAGGTGCTGAACAACCGCAGCGTTGAGCTGGCTAAGAAGTATAACGTGGAGCTGGAGGTGCTCTCCAGCCTGAATCCCGTCCCCGGTACGGTGGTCAAGGAGGTTACGAAAGACATGGAAGGTATGCTGATCAAGGGCGTCGCAAAGGACACCGATGTTGCTGTTATCACGATTCTGAACGTTCCCGATGAGCCGGGCATGAGCTTCAAGATCTTCGGCCTGCTGGCCCAGAAGAACATCAACGTGGACATCATCCTGCAGTCCACCGGCCGCGACGGCAAGAAGGACATCAGCTTCACCTGTTCTGAGGGCGAAGCAGACCTCGCCATGCGCGTGCTGAAGGACAGCGCCCACTTCAACGATGTGAGCGCGGACACCACCTGCGCCAAGGTCTCCATCGTGGGTGCCGGTATGCAGAGCCACAGCGGCGTTGCTTCCAAGATGTTCGAAGCACTGTCCAATAACAACATCAACATCAAGATGATCTCCACCAGCGAGATCAAGATCTCCTGCATCATCAACCGCGATGACGCCGACAAGGCTGTCAGCGCCATCCACGATATGCTGTTTGACTGATCTGACCTGAATCATTACGCAAAGCCGTGCTGTTCCGCTTTGGGGCAGCGCGGCTTTTTGCAGTTTGACCCTCTCAGTCACGGCTTGCGCCGTGCCAGGGCTGTTGCAAAATGGTCAGCGACCTCGCCCTCTCCGTCTTTGCTTCGCAAATCTACCTTGTTCCCCTTTTTGGCTTCGCCATCTTCCCCCGGCCGGGGGAAATCTGTCAAAGAGAGAGGCAAGAAACGCTGCGGTCAAGCTCTTGGCTCTCCCTTTGGGAGAGCTGGACGCGAAGCGGCCTGAGAGGGCGAGGATGTTACCCTTGAGCAACGGTTTTCCCTGTCATAATTTTTTTACACCCCGCAGCGTTTACACAAATTGCAAAGGGGTGTATAATAAAAAATGTATCTGTGCGGCGCAGCGCGCTGCAAATCACCCGAAAGGAGCTGCAACGCGCCTATGGAACAACCGTCCAAACGCCCCGCACCGCGCCCCGATGCGCCGCGCATGACCCGTGCTCAGCGCAAACGCCGCAGACGCCTGCGCATGATCCGCAACTGGTCGATCCTGATCCTCGTCTGCGCGGCGCTGGTCGCTCTGATGGCAAAGGGCATCCTCTGGCTGCTGCCGAAGGTCAATGCCCTGCTGACCGGGCCGAAGGCATTCGAAGCCGCCGAATACGACGGCACGGCCTACCGTTTTAACGAGGCAGACGAGAGGCTGGTTCTGGTCAACGCCAACCTGCCCTACGACGAAGAACCGTCCCCGGAACTGGATCTTGCCGACGACAACAGCAGCATCCGGCTGGAAACGGAAGCGGCGCAGGCTTACCGCAGCATGGCGGCAGCCGCGCAGGCCGACGGAGTGCAGCTGGTGCTGAACGCCGGTTATCTGGACGCAGATGCCCGCAACGCCGTTTATGAGACCCGGAAACAGGTCTATCTGGAAAAAGGCAAAGCGGAAGAGACCGCTGCCAGCCTTGCCGCCGCCATCCAGCCGGGGGCAGGCAGCAACGAGCACGGCACCGGCTATGCGGCGGACATTCTCAGTGCGGACTACACCACGCGGGACACCGGCTTTGCAGGCACCCGCGCCTACGAGTGGCTGACGGCCTACGCTGCCGAATACGGCTTTATCCTGCGCTATCCGAAGGACCGGCAGGCCGCTACCGGTGTGGTGTTTGAGCCGTGGCATTGGCGGTATGTGGGCGTGGAAAACGCCCTCGCCATCCGTGCCAGCGGACTGAGCTTAGAGGAATTTCTTGCCGTACAGAAGGCATCAAACTAAAAAACTCCCTGCAGACACAGGGGTGGAGGAACACAATTGGAACGTACTCTCATTGCGCCGGGCGTGCATCTTTCCTGCGACCCGGCAGAAAAATTCAACCGCTGCCGCATCAGCATCCACTTTGCCTTTCCGGCAAAGCGGGAGACGGCAACGGCACATGCACTGCTGCCGCTGGTGATGGAGCGCGGCTATGCCGACTGCCCGGACATGACCCGCCTGACCAAGAAGCTGGCAAAGCTTTACGGCGCCGACCTGACCGTGGACGCCCGCCCCATGGGCTGCAGCCACAACCTCTGCGTCAGCGTCACCGGCATCAAGGACAAGTTTGCGCTGGAAGGCGAAGCGCTGACCCGCGAATACGCCGCCATCGCGCTGGGCGCGGCGTTTCACCCGTATCTGCTGGACGGCGTGTTCGACCCGCAGGCCGTGAGCATCGAAAAGCAGATGCTGAAAAAGGGCCTGGAAGATGAGATCAACGACAAGCGCATCTACTGCCTGCATCAGGCCAACCGGGAGTTCTTCGGCGACAGCCCGGCGGGCGTGCGGCAGGAGGGCTATCTGGAAGAGGTGGACGGCCTGACCCCGGCCATGCTGACCGAGGCCTACCGCGAAATGCTGCGCACTGCAAACATCGAACTCATCGTGCTGGGCTGCGACGCGGCGCAGACCGCTGCCGTCAGGGATGCCCTGCTGGCAGAGCTGGCCGCCATTGACCGTGCGCCGCTGCCGCTGGCCGAGAACATTGCCATGCCCCGGCGGGAGCCGCTGCATAAAACCGAGACTTACGACATGGTGCAGGCAAAACTGTGCATGCTGTTCACATTGGGCGAACCGATGCGCACCGAACAGTTGGCGGCTGTGCGCCTTGCCATGGCGCTGTACGGCGGCAGTGTGACCAGCCGCCTGTTCCTGAACGTCCGCGAGCGGGACCACCTGTGCTACTACTGCTCGTCCTCGTTCCAGAGCTTTACCGGCAGCATGGCCGTGAACAGCGGCGTGGAGCACGCCGACGCTGCCCGTGCCGAGCAGGCCATCCTGAAGGAGCTGGCCGACCTGTGCGACGGCCCCATTACCGACGAAGAGTTCGAGGACTGCCGCCGCGGACTGCTCAGCGGGATGCAGGGGGTGGAGGACACCCTCGGCGGCATTGAGACATGGTATTACATCGAAGTGCTGCGCAGCGGCGGCGACCCGGCAAAGGTGCAGACCCCTGCCGCTGCCCGCGCCGCCCTGCAGGCCGTGACCAAGGACGATGTGCGCAGCATCCTGCGCAGCCTGACTCTCTCGGTCAGCTATCTGCTTACAAAGGAGGAACCTGCCCATGCCGCAGAATAATCAGGCTCTGCTGGAAAAGACGGTGGCCGACCAGTGGCAGACTCTGTCCTCCGGCCTGACCGTCATCGTGCGGCCGATGCCGGGCTATTCCAGCACCCACGTTATCTTTGCCACGAAATTCGGCTCCATCGACCGGGATTTTCGGCTGGATGGCAAAGAGGTGCACCTGCCCGCCGGTGTGGCGCACTTCCTCGAGCACAAGATGTTTGAGGATCAGGACGGCGACGCCTTTGCCAAGTATGCCAAGACCGGTGCCAACGCCAATGCGTTCACCAGTTTTGACCGCACCTGCTACCTGTTCACCGCCACCCAGCAGCTGGACGAAAGTCTGGATGTGCTGCTGGGCATGGTGACTCACCCCTACTTCACCGAGCAGACCATTGCCAAGGAGCAGGGTATCATCGGGCAGGAGATCAAAATGTACGATGACAGCCCGGACTGGCGGCTCATCACCGGCCTGTTCGAGTGCCTGTACCATGAGCACCCCATCCGCAGCGACATTGCGGGCACGGTGGAAAGCATTGCAGAGATCACCCCGGAGATGCTCTACGACAGCTGCCGGGCGTTCTACGCCCCGGGCAACATGGTGCTGGCCGCGGCCGGCAACACCACCATGGAGCAGATTCTGGCCGCCTGCGAGCGCCACGGCCTGATGGAACCCCGCAGCGCGGAGACGGTGCAGCGCCTGTGGAAGCCGGAGCCCATGACGTTGGCCGCAGACTGCAAGACCCTGACTATGCCAGTGTCCAAGCCCTGCTTCGGGCTGGGCTTCAAGGAAGAACCGCTTGCATCGGGCGACCTGCGCACCGAAGCGCTGTATGACCTGATCCTCAGCTGCATCGTGGGCGGTATGTCGCCGCTGTACCGCCGCCTGTACGACGGCAGCCTTGTGAACCCCGGTTTCGGCGGGGAAGTGCTGCGGGTGGATGGCTGCTGCTGCATCCTCTTCACCGGCGAGAGCGACGAGCCGGACACCGTGAAACAGATGCTGCTGGACGAGATCGCCCGCATCCGCGCCGAGGGCGTGGACCGCGAGATCTTTACCCTGTGCAAAAACGAAAAATATGGCCAGCTGATCGAAAATCTGGAAAACGCGGAGGACTCGGCCAGCCAGATGGCAGACTTTGCCCTCTCCGGCCAGACCGTGGCGCAGCAGATCTCCATGCTGGCGGGGCTGACCGCAGAGGATGCAGACGCCGCTCTGCAGAAGATCCTCTCCACCGACCGTATGGCCACCATGTACATCCAGCCGGACGGCACTGCGCCGCTGGCAGGGGATGAGGAGGAAGCAGAATGACAAATCTGGTACAATTCCCGGGTCTGGGCCTGAGCTTTGAGATCAACCGCGTGGCCTTTTCCATCGGCGGGTTCAACATTTACTGGTACGGCGTGTGCATCGCCTTCGGCATCTGTCTGGCGCTGGTATTCGCCTTCCGCCACAGCGTCGAGTTCGGCGTGGACCCGGACAGCATGGTGGACGTGATCCTGATCGGCATCGTGCTGGGCATTGTCAGCGCCCGCGC
>CAKSZM010000040.1 GCA_934525735.1 uncultured Faecalibacterium sp.
TCATTTTACCACCGAAGTGGTTTTTTGTCAAGTCTTTTTTCGAAGCTTTTGAATTTTTCTGAACTTGGAGCGTTCTCGGCTCTCAGTGTCAGCTGGTGTTTTTGAACGCCTATTGGTTCTTTTCAAAGGCTTCGTGCTGAGGACTTCGGAAGTCATTCTTTTGTCTCAGCGCTTGGCGCTCAAGTATAATACCATATTCCCCTGCACTTTGCAAGTGCTTTTTCCAAACTTTTTGGACTTTTTTCGTCCTTTGGAATTTTGACCAGTTTTCATCGGACGGATCCGTTCTGTTTTGACATCGTCCCATCGGTCTGCTCTTGTCTTCTATAATGTATATAAAGGGAACACGTATAGATATTTTCGGATATTACACCTCGGAAATGCAGTCCGGCTGTCAAGAGGCAAGGCCCGAAATTTTGTCCTGAAAAAACTCCCGCAATTTTGGCTAAAACTCCAAAACGCAAAATGTAGTGGTATTTTTCTTGACTTGCCACTAGATAGTGATAGAATAGAGCTACATTCAGTTTGTTGGATATCGTGTGCGCAGACGGGTATCTCTTATTGTAAGAGATACCCGTTCACACTGTCAGATTTAAGGAGGAGAACCGATGAAGATCATTAAACGAAACGGTGCAGAAGTTCCCTTTGATATTACCAAAATCATCACGGCTGTAACAAAGGCCAGTGATTCTGTGGGCGGGCAGAGCCGTCTGACCAAGGAGCAGATCAACGGGATTGCGGACGCTGTGACCGATCAGTGCCAGTCGCTGAACCGTGCCGTCAGCGTGGAAGAAGTGCAGGATATGGTGGAAAACCAGCTTATGGACATCCGCGCCCACGACATTGCCCGTCATTATATCACCTACCGTTATGTTCAAAGCCTGAAGCGTCAGACCAACACCACTGACGAGCGCATCCTGAGCCTAATCGAATGCCAGAACGAAGAGGTCAAGCAGGAAAACGCCAACAAGAACCCCACCGTTAACAGCGTACAGCGTGACTATATGGCCGGCGAGATCTCCAAGGATCTGACCGCCCGCCTGCTGCTGGATCCGGAGATCGTCAAGGCTCATCAGGAAGGCCTGATCCACTTCCACGACTCCGACTACTTTGCACAGCACATGCACAACTGCGATCTGGTGAATCTGGAGGACATGCTGCAGAACGGCACCGTCATTTCCGGCACCTATATTGAGAAGCCCCACAGCTTCTCCACCGCCTGCAACATTGCCACTCAGATCATTGCACAGGTGGCTTCCAACCAGTACGGCGGCCAGAGCATCAGCCTGACCCATCTGGCTCCTTTTGTGGATGTCTCCCGCAAGAAGATCGCCGCCGAGGTCGAGGTTGAGATGGAAGGTCTGGACGTTTCCGCCGAGCGCAAGCGTGAGATCGTCGAGCGCCGCCTGCGCAACGAGATCAATCGCGGCGTGCAGACCATCCAGTACCAGGTCGTTACCCTGATGACCACCAACGGTCAGGCCCCCTTCATCACCGTGTTCATGTATCTGGGTGAAGCCCGCAACGCGCAGGAGAAGGCCGACCTCGCCATCATCATCGAGGAGACCATCCGTCAGCGCTATCAGGGCGTGAAGAACGAAGCGGGCGTGTGGATCACCCCCGCCTTCCCGAAACTGATCTATGTGTTGGAAGAGGACAACATCCGCCCCGGCACTCCTTACTATTACCTGACCGAGCTGGCCGCAAAGTGCACTGCCAAGCGCATGGTGCCTGACTACATCTCCGAGAAAAAGATGCTGGAGATGAAGGTTGACAAGAACGGCGAGGGTCACTGCTACACATGCATGGGCTGCCGCAGCTTCCTGACCCCCTACGTGGATCCCGAGACCGGTAAGCCCAAGTACTACGGCCGCTTCAATCAGGGCGTTGTGACCATCAATCTGGTGGATGTTGCGCTCAGTTCCAAGGGCAACTTTGAAAAGTTCTGGAAGATCTTCGACGAGCGTCTTGCTCTGTGCCACCGCGCCCTGCAGGCACGCCACAAGCGTCTGCTGGGCACCCCCAGCGATGCCGCTCCCATCCTGTGGCAGTACGGTGCACTGGCCCGCCTGAAGAAGGGCGAAAAGATCGACAAGCTGCTGTTCGGCGGCTACTCCACCATCAGCCTGGGCTATGCCGGCCTGTACGAGTGCGTGAAGTATATGACCGGCAAGAGCCACACCGACGCCGGTGCAAAGCCTTTTGCTCTGAGCGTGATGCAGCACATGAACGACAAGTGCAACGAGTGGAAGAAGGCCGAGAACATCGACTATTCCCTCTACGGCACCCCGCTGGAATCCACCACCTACAAGTTCGCCAAGTGCCTGCAGAAGCGGTTCGGCATCGTGCCCGGCATTACCGACAAGAACTATATCACCAACAGCTACCATGTCCATGTGTCGGAGCACATCGATGCATTCACCAAGCTGAAGTTCGAGTCCGAGTTCCAGAAGCTGTCCCCGGGCGGCGCCATCAGCTATGTGGAAGTGCCCAACATGCAGGACAATCTGGAAGCCGTCATGAGCGTGCTGCAGTTCATCTATGACAACATCATGTATGCCGAGCTGAACACCAAGTCCGACTATTGCCAGGTGTGCGGCTACGACGGCGAGATCAAGATCGTGGAGGACGACGGCAAACTGGTATGGGAGTGCCCCAAGTGCGGCAACCGCGACCAGAACAAGCTGAACGTCGCCCGCCGCACCTGCGGTTATATCGGCACCCAGTTCTGGAACCAGGGCCGCACGCAGGAGATCAAGGATCGCGTGCTGCATCTGTAATTTTTGCATAAAGGAAAGCGTCCTCGCCCTCTCAGTCAAAACCTTGCGGTTTTGCCAGCTCCCCCAAAGTGGGAGCCTTTGGCAGTACGGCAAACTTTGCCAATTTGCCAAGGCCTCTCCCTTTGGGAGAGGTGGCACCGCAGGTGACGGAGAGGGCGAGCCAGCTTGAAATGAAGCTATGAACTACGCAACCATTAAATATTATGATATCGCCAATGGCCCGGGGGTGCGCACCAGCGTGTTCGTGTCCGGCTGCCGCCACCACTGTCCGGGGTGCTTCAATGCCATTGCCTGGAATTTTGACTACGGGCATCCCTTTGACAAAGCCACCCGCAATCAGGTGTTTGCTTCCTGCCAGCCGGATTACATTGCCGGACTTTCGCTGCTGGGCGGCGAGCCGTTCGAGCCGGAAAACCAGCGGGAGCTGCTGCCCTTTGTGCGCAACTTCAAGGCGCTGTACCCGGAAAAGACGGTCTGGTGCTACTCCGGCTACACCTGGGAGCAGCTGACTGGCAAAGAGCCGAGCATTGCCCGGTGCGAAGCCACCGACGAACTTCTGGGCCTGCTGGATGTGCTGGTGGACGGCGAATTTGTCGAGGCGCAGCACGACATTTCCCTCCGGTTCCGGGGCAGCAGCAACCAGCGTCTGCTGGATGTGCAAAAGAGCCTTGCCGCCGGGGAGCCGGTGTGGTGGGAAGATGAAAAGGTGTTCGCCACCCATACCATGGAACGTTAAACAAAAGAAGCCGCTGCAATTTTTCCGGTTTGCAAAACGCCGAAAAATCCATTGCAGCGGCTTCTTTCTTTAGCAGGCTCGCCCTCTCAGTCATCTTGCTTTGCTCGATGCCAGCTCTCCCAAAGGGAGAGCCTTTGGCAGTCCACGCAAACTTCATCTCTTTGCCAAGGCCTCTCCCCTTTGGGAGAGGTGGATTTGCGAAGCAAAGACGGAGAGGGCGAGCCCGTTACTCTTATCTCTTTTCTTACTCCCGGCTGCCCACGGCGTCCTCGATGAGGCGCAGGAAGGCATTGCCATAGCGGGCGGCTTTCTTTTCGCCCACACCGCTGATGTTGAGCAGCTCATCGACACTCAGCGGCTTTTTCTCTGCCATCTCCCGCAAGGTCGCATCGCTGAATACCATAAAGGCCGGGATATTCTGTTTTCCTGCCAGCCGCTTGCGCAGAGCATACAGCGCGCTCAACAGCTTTTCGTCAAACTCGCTGAGCGGTACCGCGTCGGACTTTGCACGGCGGGATTTTGCCGGATTCGCCAGGCGGCGGGCGTTGTCCGCTGCGCGTTGGCGGGAATCTTCCAGCTGCACCTGTGCTTCCTGCTCTGCCGCCAGACAGCAGGAGCAGTTGCCGCATTTCTGGGGCGCAGCTTCACCAAAATACTGCAGCAAAAAGCCCCGCAGGCATTTCTGGGTCGTGGAATAGAAGGTCATGTACTTGAGCCGCTCTTCGGCTTTGCGGGCCGCTTCAGCCTTGACGTCGGCGGGCAGGCCGTTGTCCGCTTCCATCTCCTTGTCGATGAAGAACCGGATTGTGCGCACATCGGTGCCGGAATACAGCAGCGTACACCGCGCGGGCTGACCGTCGCGGCCGGCGCGCCCGGCCTCCTGATAGTAGCTTTCCAGATCCTTGGGCATATTATAGTGGATGACGAACCGCACATTGGGCTTGTCGATGCCCATGCCGAAGGCATTGGTCGCCACCATGATCTGCACCCGGTCGTAGAGGAAATCGTCCTGATTCTTCCGCCGGGTGTCGGCGTCCAGCTTGGCGTGGTACGCCGCCGCCCGGATCCCCCGGCTCTGCAGCAGGCGGGCGGTCTCATCCACCTGTTTTGTGGTGCTGCAGTACACAATACCCGCGTTGTCCCGCTCCTTCAGCACAAGGTCCAGCAATTCCTGCGGCTTTTGGCTGGGCAGAGCGCGCCGGGTCTCAAAGTAAAGGTTCGGCCGGTCAAAGCTGGTCGTTACCTCATAGGGGCTTTGCAGCGCCAGATGGGTGCGGATATCCTCCCGCACATGGGCGGTAGCGGTGGCCGTGAACGCGCCCACCACCGGCCGCCGGGGCAGGCTGTCCACAAAGTCCTTGATGCGCAGGTAGCTGGGGCGGAAATCCTGCCCCCACTGGCTGATGCAGTGGGCTTCGTCCACCGTCACCATGCTGATCTCCCGCTCCTGCACGAACCGCTGGAACCCCGGCATCTCCAGCCGTTCCGGCGCCACATAGATGATCTTGTACCAGCCCTCCCGGGCGCGGTGCAGCATCAGGGCCTTCTGGTTGTCCGTCAGGCTGTTGTTCAGGAACGCCGCCGCCACACCGGCCTGCACCAGCGCCCCCACCTGATCCTTCATCAGGCTCACCAGCGGGGACACCACGATGGTAATGCCCGGCAGCAGCAGCGCCGGCACCTGATAACAGATGGACTTGCCCGCGCCGGTGGGCATCACGGCCAGCACATCCTGCCCGGCAAGCAGACGGCTGACGATCTCCTCCTGTCCGGAGCGGAAGGAATCGTAACCAAAAACTTTTTTCAGGATGCTGTGCGGGTTTTCCATGAGTTCCTCCGTTATATTGTATGAATGCGTTCTGTGTGCGGAACGCTCAAAACTTTATCAGTATACCACAAAATGGGATGTTTGGGCACCGAAAAGCATCACTTTCGCGCAAAAAGTACGGAAAGCCATGCTTCTTTTTCCGGAAGGATAGCTTTTCAGGCGCGAAAATGCTATAATAGCAGTACATATCTCCATGCCGGCACATCCTTTGCCGGCATGATAGAACAAAGGAGCTTTACTTTTATGCAGAAACTGATCACCTTTGCCGTTCCCTGCTACAATTCCGCAGCTTATATGCGCCACTGCATCGAAACGCTGCTGTCTGCAGGCGAGCAGGCTGAGATCATTCTGGTGGACGACGGTTCCGTCAAGGACGAGACCCCGGCCATCTGCGACGAATATGCCGCCAAATATCCCACCATCGTCAAGGCCATCCATCAGGAGAACGGCGGCCACGGCGAGGGCGTCAATCAGGGCATCCGCAACGCCACCGGCCTGTACTATAAGGTCGTGGACAGCGACGACTGGCTGAACACCGATGCCCTCAAAAAGGTTCTTGCACGGCTGTCCGCCCTTGTGGCCCGCGGCACGGCGCCCGATTTGATGATCTGCAACTATGTGTACGAGCATGTGGAGGACGGCACCAGCCACACCGTGCGCTACACCAATGTGTTCCCGGAGAACCGCCTGTTCAGCTGGATGCATGTGGGCCACTTCCGCCCGGACCAGAACATCTTGATGCATTCGGTGATGTACCGCACCGAGGTGCTGCGCCAGTGCGGCATGGTGCTGCCCAAGCACACGTTCTACGTGGACAACATCTTCGTCTATCAGCCCCTGCCCTACGTCAAGAGCATGTACTATATGGATCTGGACCTGTACCGCTACTTCATCGGCCGTGCCGACCAGAGCGTCAACGAGAGCGTCATGGTCAAGCGTGTGGACCAGCAGCTGCGGGTGACAAAGCACATGATCGACTGCCAGGATCTGGACGCGCTGAAGGGGCAGAAGCGTCTGCGCGCCTACATGGTGCACTACCTGTCCGTGATGATGGCCGTCAGCGATATCTTCCTGCTGCTGGACGGCAGCGCCGAAGCCCACGAAAAGCGCACCGAGCTGTGGCAGTACCTCAAGGCCAACACCAGCACCGGCGTGTACAACGCGGTCAAGTACAATCTGGGCGGTCTGACCAACATGAAGTTCCCCGGCAGCGACAAGGTCATTCTGGGCGCTTACCGCGCCGCCCGCAAGATCTTCAAGTTCAACTAAATCCTGTATTTTTCGCCCTTCGGCATCGTGTTTTGATGCCGGAGGGCTTTTTTCTGCGCCTGCAGGCAAAATTTCTTTTCCGAATCGGCAGACAGATGTTGCATTTTGCCGTTCCGTCCAGTATACTGGGGTCGTATGCGTTTTTTCCAAAGCTGCGCGGTCTTTCCCCTCGCTGGTCTCCCTTTCGCGCGCGGCTCCGATATTTTTTTGACAAGGAGGAATGGGAGCCGCTTGCGGATTCCGGCGCGCTCCCGCACAACCGACACCATGGAACAAATGTTGATTTGTCTGTCCCTTGCGCTGATCGCGGGCCTGCTGATGTCCCGTCTGGCCAAAGCGGTCAACCTGCCGGCCGTCACATCCTATCTCATCGCCGGGCTGCTGCTGGGGCCGTTCTTTTTGGGGCGGCTGGGGCTGAGCGGCTTTGGCTTCGGTTTTGGGTCGCTGGCGCAGGTGGAAGGCTACGGCATCATCACGCAGGTGGCGCTGGGCTTCATCGCCTTCGTCATCGGCAACGAATTCCGGCTCAGCACCCTGAAGCGGATGGGCCGTCAGGCCCTCACCGTGGGCATCGCGCAGGCCGTCATCACAACGGCGTTGGTGGATGTTGCCCTCATCGTGCTGCATTTCATCCGCCCGGACGTCATCTCGCTGGCCTCGGCCATCACGCTGGGCGCCATTGCAGCGGCCACGGCTCCCGCCGCCACCCTGATGGTGGTCAAGCAGTACAAGGCTTCCGGTCCGCTGACCCACCTGCTGCTGATGGTGGTCGCCATCGATGACGCCGTGGGTCTGGTGCTGTTCTCCGCTTCCTACGGCGTGGCAAATGCACTGGAGCAGGGCCGCATCGATCCGGTGAGCGTCATTCTGGAGCCGCTGCTGGAGATCCTGCTCTCCCTCGCGCTGGGCGCAGCCGCCGGTTATCTGCTCAACCTGCTGGAAGTCCACTTCCACTCCCGCTCCAAGCGCATGAGCCTGTCGGTGGCGTTCGTGCTGCTGACAGTGGGTCTGTCCATGACCGAGTTCGAGATCGCAGGCACCCGCTGCGGCTTCTCCCTGCTGCTGGTCTGCATGATGACCGGCACCGTGTTCTGCAACATCTGCCCCACCTCGGAGGAGCTGATGGACCGTCTGGATCGCTGGGTATCTCCCATCAATATCCTGTTCTTCGTGCTCTCCGGCGCAGAGCTGGACCTGACCATTCTGGCCAACCCCTTCGTGCTGTTCATCGGCGTGGTGTACATCATCGCCCGCTCCGCCGGTAAGATCAGCGGTTCTTTCCTCAGCAGCCGCGCTGCCCGCTGCAGCGGCGACATCCAGAAGTATCTGGGCATCACCCTGCTGCCGCAGGCCGGTGTCGCCCTCGGCATGGCGGCCACGGCCTCCCAGCTGTCGGACGGCCACATGGTGCGCAACGTGGTGCTGTTCTCGGTGCTGGTGTATGAGCTGGTCGGCCCCACCCTGGCCAAGCTCTCGCTGACCGCTGCCGGAGAGATCCGCCCCGAGGGCCGCACCAGCGCCCGCGTGGAAAACAAGCCGGAACCCGCCGGCGATGTAAGCTGAAAATTTGCCCCGGCAGGGCTGCCGCACAGTTCGTGTGCGGCAGCCCTGTTTTTGTACTCTTTTACAGCTTCGGTTGATTTTTGTCGAAATTGCCCGCAATCATTGACGAAGAGTGCTATTTTTTGTATACTGGGCATATCAACACTGGCACGATTTTCCTGTAGTGTCACAGGCTGTCATTGCAGGATCAGACGAAGGAGAATGGTATACTATGAAAAGCACCGGCATTGTCCGCGGCATCGATGCACTGGGGCGCATCGTTCTGCCCAAAGAGCTGCGCACCAGCATGCGCCTGGACACCGACACCAAACTGGAGATCTTTGTGGACGGCGACAACATCGTCCTCAAGAAACACCGCCCCGCCGGCAGCTGCGATTTCTGCGGCGAGGTGGATGAAAACGCACTGCAGTATGAGGGCTACTGCATCTGTCAGGCCTGCCGCCGCCGCATCAGCGCCCTGTAATACGCCGAAAAGGAGGCTCTGCCCATGAGCCGCATGATCGATTTCACCGTCCCGTCCACCGTGCCGGGGCGGACTTTGCACGCCTTCCGCTGCGAGCCGGACGGCGAGGTGCGGGCCGTTCTGCAGCTCTCCCACGGCATGGTGGAGTTCATCGACCGGTACAAACCGCTGGCCGAGTATCTGGCCGGGCGGGGCATCCTTGTCACCGGACACGACCACTTAGGCCACGGCGGCTCCGTCCGCGCCAAAGAGGACTACGGCTACTTCGCCGAGCCGGACGGCAACCGCGCCGTTCTGGCCGACCTGCACGCCATGACCGTGCGCACCAAAGAGCAGTACCCCGGTGTGCCGTATTTCCTGCTGGGGCACAGTATGGGTTCCTTCTACGCCCGGCAGTACCTGTGCGAGTACGGCCGCGAGCTGGACGGAGCCATCATCATGGGCACCGGCTTCCAGCCCAAAGCGCTGGTGCAGTTTGCCAAGACCACCTGCCGGGTGCTGGCGGCGTTCCGCGGCTGGCACTACCGCAGCAAGCTGGTGGCAAACCTCTCGTTCCTGGGCTACAACAAGGGGCTGGAGGGCCGCACCACTCACGACTGGCTCAACCGCGACCAGAGTGAAGTGGACAAGTATCTGGCCGACGAGCGCTGCACCTTCACCTTTACGCTGAACGCCTACTACAGCATGTTCAGCGGCATCCTGCGCCTGCACGACCCGGCGTTCCTTGCAAAGATGCCCAAAGACCTGCCCCTGCTGTTCCTTTCCGGCGACGCCGACCCCGTGGGCGAACAGGGCAAGGGCGTGCGCCGCGCCATCCAGAGCCTGAAGGCTGCCGGCGTACAGAACATCGAGAGCAAGTTCTACCCCGGTGCCCGGCACGAACTTCTGGTGGAAACGAACCGTCAGGAAGTATTTGAGGATATCGGCAGCTGGCTGGAAAAGCAGCTTGCCTGATCTGCCGCATCCGTTTTACCGTCATTCTGAGGAATGGCGGTATTTTTTGCCCTAATGGCTGGCGGCGCTTTTGCCAGCCTGACCGGCAAAAATGCCCGGCACTGAAAGTTTTCCCGATTGCTGAAAAAGTCCCCGGAACCAGCGTTCCGGGGACTTTCTGCGTTTATTTTCAGTTATGCTGTTATGCTTTCTTGGGTGCGATCCAGCCGTCGATCACATTTACCATCGCCTTGCCGCGGCGGCCCAGCAGTCTGGGCAGCAGCATGCGGGCCATGGCCCACACGCCGGCAAAGTTGTACAGGATCACGGCTGCCGTGATCAGGCCGGTCCACAGGCCATAGACCGGGGGTTCTGCCAGCAGCACCAACGCTTCAACCACCAGTGCAATGGCGTTGATTACCACACGCTTGGGGTGCACATGCATCCCGATCATCCGGTGGGCGTCGATGGCACGCAGGGTAAACACCAGCGCCAGCCCTAAGAAAGAAGCATAGGTCGCGCCGATGGGGCCCCACCACTTGATGAAGAAGTAGTTCATGATGCAGTTGCTGATGGCGCCCGCCATCATCGTCACCATGCTGCGGCTGGACTTCTTGTTCACCACGTACACGCTGTTCATGAACTGGTTGAAGCAGCTGCAGGTGGACGCCATGACGAGGAACGGCACAAAGTGCCAGGCATAGTAGTAGTTGGACTTCATGATGTGCATGACCGGGCGGCATAGCCAGATGATGCCCGCCGCACAGCAGAACAGCACACTGGAATAGGTGCGGAAGATCTGGGTAAAGAACTTTGCTCTTCCCTCTTCCTCCGTGACCGCCGAAAGCTGCCATGCGTCGTAGAAGATCAGGCCCAGCGTGGTGAGGATGGTGGGCAGGAAGTAGCCGGTGGAAAGCAGGCCGCTCCATGCATTGCCGTCGCGGCCGTCCAGACCGTTGCACATCTCACGGACAAAGAACAGATCCGATGCGTTGATGATCCAGAAGCTGATCTGCGCCGGGATCATGGGCAGCGAGAAGTGCAGCATCTGCTTCCACAGATTTTTGTTGATGCCCTTCAGCTCAATGTAATTCCACAGCTTGCCGGTGAACATCAGGAACAGCACGCTCACAAAGTCGCCGCTGATGATGGCCAGCAGATAGCCGTTGGCACCCCACTTGAAGCCCACCAGATACAGCACATAGAACGCCATGGTAGCCACGGTGCACAGCACGCCGTCCACGGCCACCAGCTTGTTCCACTGGCGGCTGCGCACGAACTGGGTGCACAGGGTGCGCAGGCAGCTCATGAGCACATAGATGTAAATGAGCAGGCCGTACTGCGCCATGTCGGGCAGAAACCGGGCGATGGGCCAGCACAGCACCAGAATGCCGAAGCCGCCCAGAATGGTGAGCAGGCCGTTGGTGAACACCTGTTTTTCGCTGTTGCCCTTATCCAGACCAAACCGGATGATGGCGTTGGACATGCCCATGGAGACAAAGGGGATCAGCAGGTTTGCGTACTGGCTCAGGATCTTGGACAGGCCCAGATCCGAGATCTCCGCCATGGCGTAGGTCAGAAACGGCTGGACGATCAGGGTGAGCAGCTTTGACGAAAAGCTGGAAATTGCAAAGATCAGGGTATTACCGGCCAGTTTGGAGTATTTGTCGCCGGTCTTTTTTTCATTTTCCAAGGGAAGAGTGCCTCCTGTTTTACTTCTTCAGTAGTTCCCGCCGGGCCTTCCAGTCCGGCAGCAGTTTTTCCACCTCGGCCCAGAACGCCGGGCTGTGGTTCAGCTGCAGAAAATGGCAGTACTCGTGCACCACCACATAGATCTGCGCCGCGGGCGGCTGGTTGTACAGCTGCAAAGCCAGCGTGATCCGCCGCTTGCCCGGGCAGCATACGCCCCAACAGCTGGTCATGCTGCGCACCTTCAGAACGGGCTTCTGCCCGCCCAGCACCTCAGCAAAGGCCGGATAGACCTTATCGCTCATGGCAGTGAAATAGGCCAGCGCTTCGGCCTTGTCCGGCAGCGGCTGTGCGTCCCGGGCGGCGCGCTGCTTCTGGCGCTGCTGCGCTTCGCGCACCCACTGGGCGCGCTCGGCCAGATAGCCGTCCGCTGCTTCCCACGGCATCCGCTGCGGAATGCTCACCGCAACGGTGCCGTCCCGCCGCACATGGATGTTCAGGTTTTTCACCTTTTTGCGGGACGCTTCGTACCAGATGCCGCCCACGCAGCGCATCTGGACTTCCGGCTTTTTCTGCGCCATCGGTCAGGACGCCTTTTTTGCGCGGCGGAGCTGCTCCAGCGGCAGCTGAGCCAGCACCACAGCGGCAAAGATCAGTGCACAGCCGAACACTTCCCGGCCGGAAAGGCTCTGGCGCAGCAGCAGCCAGCCGCCCAGCGCGCTGAACACACTTTCCAGACACATGATCAGGCTGGCAATGGCGGGGTTCAGATCCCGCTGGCCCAGGATCTGCAGGGTGTAGGCCACACCGCTGGACAGCACGCCGCAGTAAAGGATGGGCAGCGCATTGGCCGCGAACTCAGCCGCAGTAGGCGTTTCAAACAGAAATGCGGCAACGGTGCTTTCCACCGACACCACAAGGAACTCAGCCAGGCTCAGCCGCACGCCGTCCATCTGCGGGGAAAAATGATCCACCGCCATGATCTGAAAGCTGAACAGCACCGCGCAGCTCAGCAGGATCCAGTCGCTGGACTCGATGCCGGTAAAGCCGTTCTTCATGCACAGAAGATACAGCCCCAGCACCGCAACGACCATGCTGACCCACAGCTGAGCGCTGCCCTTCCGGCCCAGAAACAGGCCGAACACCGGCACCAGCACCACATACATGGCGGTCAGAAAACCGGCCTTGGCCGTGGACGGGTTGATGGTGATGCCGATCTGCTGAGCAGCAGACGCCGCAAACAGAAAGGTGCCGCACACAAAGCCCGCCACAACAAGCTGCTTTTTTTCCGCTTCCGTCTTCGGGCGGCCGTCGGTGCCGGTCCTGCGGCGGTTCACCGCATCGAACACCAGCATCGTGGGGATGAGCACCAGCACCGCAAGCCAGCTGCGCCCGGCCAGAAAGCTGTAGGCTCCCATGCCGGAGCCGGCGCTCTGCGCTACAAAGGCCGTGCCCCAGATAAATGAGCACAGCAGCAGCAAAAGAGAGTTTTTGGTCTGGGTGTTCATCAGGCGACTCCCTCCGCCTTCAGCAGGCCGTAGAGATAATACCGGCTGGAGTCATAGGAGATGGTCACCCGGTACTGCGCCGCCGGGTCCAGCCCGGAGACGGTGCAGCGGTAGTCGGTGCCGTCGGTCTTGACGTAGTAGGTGCTTTCCGGCACATACTCGGCCCCGCCGTCCACCTTTTTCCACAGCGCCACCTTGAACTTCTGAGTGCCCTCGGCGGTGCCGCAGGCCATGATGTTCAGCGTGCCGGAAGGCACGGTGAAGTAGCTGGTCTGGCGGCTCCAGATCCCGTTGAACACCGCATACAGGCAGCCGTCTGCCGTGGCTGTGGCAAACTTGGCCGAGGCGTCCGCAATGCCCTGAATGATCAGCGGTTCGCTGGTCTGCTCGGCCCAGCGGGTAGTGTCCTCTTCCTGCACTTCGTCGGAAGTGCCCGTCGCCTTGTGCACGATGCTCTTCAGGGCGTCCTTGCAGCCGGTCAGGCTCATCGCGAGCACCGCCGCCAGCAGCAGCGCGGCGATTCTTTTTTTCATCTTCATACTGTTCCTCACGAAGCAGATGCTTCCTCTTGTTTTTTCGTTCCGCCGCCCTGTTTTTCGTCAGGGCAGATACAGTTATAGTATACCGCATTTTGCCGCACTGCACAAGATATTCGCTTTTGTTTTGTGCGGTTTGCCGCTTTATTTTATGCTTCTTTGCCGTTCAGCGCACGCAGGGCCGCACATTCCGCCGCAGCAAGCTCCGGTGCCCCTGCCCCGAACAGACTGCCGTACCGGTACAGCGCCCAGCCCCCGGCGTCCTGCGCCCGCAGGTCCTGCACCTGCTTTGCCAGCGCTCCGCCGGTGCTCCACCCGCTCACGCTGTCGGGGTTCGCCCCGCCGTCGCCCGCGCCGACCCGGTATGCCCCCAGCCCGAAATACAGGGCCACGCCCTCTGCCCTCGGGTACGCCAGCCACACCGGGACGATGTTCTCAAAGGCGAAGCGGGTGCTGCCGCTCTGCAGGGTGTAGCCGTAGCCCCAGTAGACCTGCGGACAGAGGTAATCGATGACCGCATTCTCCCCTTCCGCCGCCAGCCACGCCGTCACATCGCTATACTGGCTATTGAGATCGTTATCCGGATTCCCCTGCGGACTGATTCCAAACCGCAAAGTCGGGTCTGCCGCTTTCACCGTATCGTGCACAGCCCGCACCAGCGCAGTCACATTCTCCCTTCGCCAGGCGGCAAGGTCTGCCGCACCGGACGCCGCAAACTGCGCCGCATCGATGGAAGATTCCGTCGTCGGGTAAAAGTAATCGTCAAAATGGATGCCGTCCACGGCGTAGTTCTGCAAAAGCTCCGCTACCCCCTGCACCACATAATCTGCAGCGGCAGGCTCTGCAGGGTTCAGGTACAGCCCTTCCCCCACCGCGCACACCCACTCCGGATGGGTGTTGGCAAGGTTATCGGCCGCAAAATTCGGCGGCATCGCGGCCGAGGAGCGCAGCCGGTAGGGGTTCAGCCACGCCTCCACTGAAAGCCCCCGGCTGTGTGCTTCCTGTAAAAGGACATCCAGCGGGTCGAACCCGGGGTCTTCGCCCTGCGTGCCGGTGCACAAATGGCTCCACGGGAACAGGCTGCTCTTGTACAGTGCATCCCCGAAGGGCCGTACCTGCGCAAGAACAGTGTTCAGCCCCAGCCCCGTGCAGTTGTCCAGCATCTGCGCACACCCGGCACGGAAAGCCGCCTCCGATGAAAAATCCATCTGCGCCCATTCCAGATAGCTCACCCAGACCGCCCGCCACTCTCCGGCAGGCAGAGCCGGGTTCGGTGCTGCAGGCTGCGGTTCCGGCGTCGGCTCTGCCTGCTGCCGGTGCCGCAGCCACAGCCCGGCCCCGGCGCATACCGCCGCACCGGCTCCGCACAAAAACGCTCTGCGGCCGAACCGGCCCTGTACATCCTTTGTTTTGGACTTGCGCTGCTGGGTCACAGCGTCTCCTCCTGTGTTTTATACAAGGTCAGTGCAGCCCAGCCGCGGGCGCAGGTGAGCAGCACGAACATGATGTTCGTCCAGAAGGCCAGCCCGCTCATGCCCGCATAGCGGGTGAGCAGCCAGAACAGCAGACGCAGCGCTTCCGAGATGCACACCAGCTGCAGCGGCCGCTGGATGGGCTTGCCGTGGCTGTACTCGATGCCCAGCAGCACCGGCCACACCAGCGCCGAACACAGGTCGCCTGCCCAGCCGTTGGCTGCAAGCTTGCTGATCATCAGCAGCACGAAATCAAGGGTGTAGTTCCTCTTATCCTTGGCCGGCGCGCCCTTCTGCGCCGCAAGAAACAGCACCGCGATGCCCGTGATGCAGAACACGATCAACTCCAGACCGGAAAAATCCATGCCGCCCAGAACGGCAAAGCCGCCCAGCATGGACATTGCCGCAGCCGCCAGCAGGAAAAAGTACCAGGTCTTGCGTGTGAATTTGAGCTTCATTGCGTTCCTCCCGCCTGCGGTGTTGCGCAGGCTCCTGACAAATTTTTCAAAGAATTAAAAATATTATAGCACAAAACCTCGCGCGTTGTGTTACAATAAGGAAAACTCTTCCCGGAGGTGCGTCATGAACGCTGCTGTTTCCATCCTTCTGCTTGCCGCCGTGCTGGGCGTGATCGTTTTTCTTCTCTCCCGGCGGGAGAACAACCGCCGCAGCCAGTACGGCCCTTCCGGCCTGTCGGAGTTCCGCACTGACCTGCCGCTGGACGAGTGTTTTGACCGTCTGGACGAGCACAACAGCACCGACGAGTTCGTCTACGAGTGCCGCCGGGAGAACGACGGCGGCTTTCTGCTGCACCTGACTCTGCACCAGCCCACCCAGCAGCCGCTGGACACCCTCTACACCCTGCGGCTGGACCCCGGCCGCCAGACCGTCGTGACCCTGATCTTCATCCGGGAATCCTTTGGCTACAAGGAGCCGCTCTTCCCGCAGGAGATGCTGGACCGCTTCATGGAGCAGAAATTGTGCGCTCACCGCACCAAATGATTTTGGGGCAAACTACTTTTCTTTTGCCGGAATTTTTGCTATACTTATAGATGCTGCAGTATACGGGCCAGTAGTTCAGTGGTTAGAACTCCCCGCTCATAACGGGGTTATCGCGGGTTCGAGTCCTGCCTGGCCCACCAAAAAAGCACGAAGGTTCCAGCCTTCGTGCTTCTTTTTTGCTCATTCGTACAGTTCCTTGCTCATCTGATTG
>CAKSZM010000041.1 GCA_934525735.1 uncultured Faecalibacterium sp.
TGGCCATTCTGGACGCGCTGCGGCTGTGCGGCGTGCCCGCCGTGGAAGTGATGCTCCGCGCCCCGGACGAGCGGGAGCCCTTCCGCAAGACGGATGTGGTGTCCTTCGGCTGTCAGGGGCACTTTATCGGCGAAGGCCCGCAGGGCTACCTGCACGCCTGCATTTATCTGGCTCAGCTGCTGCGCAGCGACGGGTCAAGTAAGGCGCATATTGTGATGTAACGATATAAAAAGGCTTCCCCCTTGGGGGAAGGCTATTATCAGAACAGGAAAGGAAAACACTCCCATGATCATCTCCACCAAGAAAGGCACTCCGAAGGACGAACTGGAAAAGATCGTTGACAAATTCGAGCATCAGGGCCTGGACGTGACCCTCATCACCGGCAAGGACTACAACGTGTTCGGCCTTGTGGGCGACACCACCAAGATCGACGAGCGCGACGTGCTGGCCAACCCCTGGATCGATAATGTGACCCGCGTGTCTGCCCCCTATAAGCGCGCCAACCGCCTGTTCCACCCGGCAGATTCAGTCATCGACTGCGGCGGCGTGAAGATCGGCGGCAAGGAAAAGATCGCCGTCATGGCAGGCCCCTGCAGCATCGAGAGCGCCGAGCAGGCTCTGCGCATCGCACAGGGCGTCAAGGCCGGCGGCGCCACCCTGTTCCGCGGCGGCGCTTACAAGCCCCGCACCTCTCCCTACTCCTTCCAGGGCCTTGAGACCGAGGGCATTCTGGACATGGTAAAGGCCCGCGAGGCTACCGGTATGCCCATCGTCTCCGAGCTGATGAGCGAGGACCGCATCCCCGAATTTGAGGAGTATGTGGACGTGGTGCAGATCGGTGCCCGCAACATGCAGAACTTCCAGTTGCTCAAGGCCGTGGGCAAGATGCACAAGCCCGTGCTGCTCAAGCGCGGCCTGTGCAACACCATCGAAGAGTGGATCATGAGTGCCGAGTACATCATGGCCGGCGGCAACGAGCAGGTCATCCTGTGCGAGCGCGGCATCCGTACCTTTGAGAAGTACACCCGCAACACGCTGGATCTGTCCGCCGTGCCCATCATCCACGAAAAGACCCACCTGCCCATCATCGTGGACCCCAGCCACGCCACCGGCAAGGCAAATCTCGTTGAGCCGATGATGATCGCCGCTGTGGCCGCCGGTGCCGACGGTCTGGAAGTGGAAGTGCACTACGACCCCCAGCACGCATGGAGCGACGGTGCCCAGTGCCTGACCCCCGACAGCTTTGCACAGGCCATGGCCAAGTGCCGTCAGGTCGCATGGGCCATCGGCCGGGATATGTAACGGCCTATGCTGGTAACGATTCAAAACGCGCGTCCCGTGGGCGGCACCATCACTGCCCCGCCCAGCAAGAGCATGGCGCACCGGGCGGTGCTCTGCGCGGCCCTTGCCAAAGGGCGCAGCCGCATCACCAATCTGGAGTTCAGCAAGGATATCTCCGCCACCTTGTCTGCCGCCGGGCAGCTGTGTGCCCGGGTACACACCGGTACGGCAGATGCCGAGGTGGAAGGGCTTGGCCGGTTCGAAACCGTCACCGCGCCGGTGGACTGCTGCGAAAGCGGCAGCACCCTGCGCTTTCTCATCCCCATCGCCAGCCTGACCGGGCAGTCAGTCACCTTTACCGGCCGGGGGCGGCTCATGGAGCGGCCCCAGTCGGTTTACGAGGCGTTATACCGGAAGCAGAATTTACGGTTTGAGCAGTCTTCTGCCGGTCTGACCGTGGAAGGCGCGCTGACCCCGGGCGAATACAGCCTTGCGGGCAATGTGTCCAGCCAGTTCATCAGCGGACTGCTGTTCGCGCTGCCGCTGCTTTCCGGCGGCAGTAACCTGCACCTCATCCCGCCGGTGGAGAGCCGCAGCTACATCGACATGACCCGCTCGGTGCAGGCCGCTTTCGGCGTGGAAAGCCGCTGGCTGGATGACACCACCCTCGCCATCCCGGGCGGACAACGCTATCATTCCTGTGATTATACCGTAGAGGGCGATTACAGTCAGGCCTCGTTCCCGGCTGTGCTGGGTGCCGTGTGCGGCGGCGTGACCATCGCCGGGCTTTCCCCGGAAACACTGCAGGGCGACGCGGCCATTCTGGACATCCTGCGCCGGTGCGGAGCAAAATTCACCCGCACCGAGCAGGGCATCGCCTTCGAAAAGGCCCCGCTGCACGGCGTGGACATCGACCTCGCCGACTGTCCGGACCTCGGCCCCGTGCTGATGGTTCTGGGGCTGCTGTGCGAGGGCACCACGGTCATCCGCAACGCCGAGCGCCTGCGCCTGAAGGAGAGCGACCGCATCGCGGCCATGGAGCAGGAACTGCGTGCCTGCGGCGGTGAGCTGGAAAGCGAAGGCGGCACCATCACGGTGCACGGCTGCGCCGGCAGGCTGCACGCACCGGCTGCCCCGCTGCACGGCCACAACGACCACCGGGTGGTCATGAGCCTTGCGGTGCTGGCGCTGAGCACGGGTCTGCCTTTGACCGTGGACGATGCCGAGGCCATCACAAAAAGCTGGCCGAACTTTTTTGAAGCCATCAAGCCCTTGGGCGCGGAGGTGGAATATGCTGGATAAAACAAAACGTTATCTCATTGTGGGTCTTGGCCTGCTGGGCGGCAAGTACGCCATGGAGCTGACGAAAGCCGGGTTCCATGTGGACGGCATCAACCGCAGCGAAGGGCATCTGCAGTACGCCCTCGACCACGGCTACATTGCAAGCGGCAAGACCCACGATTTTGAGGATCTGGTCTCGCAGGCCGACCACATTATCTTCGGCCTGTACCCCACGGCGCTGCTGGAATGGTTCAAGACCTACGGGCAGCTCCTCAAGCCCGGCTGCATCTTCACCGATGTGTCCGGCGTCAAGACCGGCCTTGTGGAGCCGGTGCAGGCCATGTGCCCGGCGGGCGTGGAGTTCATTGCCAGCCACCCCATGGCGGGCCGCGAAACTTCCAGCGTGGAGCACGCCGCCGAGGTGAATTTTGCCCCGGCCAACTTCATCATCACCCCCACCGAAAAGAACACCCCTGAAGCAATCCAGTGGGCAAAGGAGCTGGCCGGAGTGCTGGGCTTCCACCACATCTGCACCCTGACGGTGCAGGAGCACGACAAAATGATCGGCTATGTCAGCCAGCTGTGCCACGCCATCGCCGTGAGCCTGATGTGCGCCAACGACAACACCTCGCTGTGCGAGTACACCGGTGACTCCTTCCGGGACCTGACCCGCATTGCACGCATCAACGACAAAATGTGGGCAGAACTGTTTTTGTGGAACAAGGAGAACCTCATCAGCGAGATCGACCAGTTCGGCGCTGCTCTGCAGGAGATGCGCGCCGCCATGGTGGCAGATGACCGGGATAAGCTGGAAGAGATGTTCCGCCTGTCCACCCAGCGCCGTGCAGCATTTGACAAAAAGCTGCCGGAATAATCTGTGAGCGGAGGTGTTCCCCATGCCCAAGCAGGAAGGCCAGAAATCCAAGCTGTTGACCCTTTTGCATATCTTTGAGCAAAAGACCGACGAGAACCACCGGCTCAACGTGCCGCAGTTGGTGCAGCTGCTGGAGCAGCAGAGCATCCTTGCCGAGCGCAAGAGCATCTACAGCGACATCGAAACGCTGCGCAGTCTGGGCTACGACATCCAGCTGCAGCGTGGCCGGGGCGGCGGCTACTGGCTGGCCGGACGCACCTTTGAGCTTTCGGAGCTGAAACTGCTGGTGGACGCCGTGCAGTCCAGCAAGGTGATCTCGGCCGGCACCAGCAACCGGCTCATCCACAAGCTGGAAGCCCTCTGTTCCGACTACGAAGGCACCCAGCTGCAGCGTCAGGTGTATGTGGACGGCCGCCCCAAAACCGACAGCAAAGCCATGCTGTACAGCATCGATGCGCTGCACAGCGCCATCAACGCGGGCAGGATGGTAAAGTTCCGCTACAAGAACGACGGCACCCGCACCGTCAGCCCGTGGCAGCTGGCGTGGGAGAACGGCTGCTATTACCTCATCGCCTATCAGGACGAAAAGCAGCCCGCAGGCATCCGCAACTACCGGGTGGACCGCATGTCCGGCGTGACCGTGCTGGACACGTCCCGCCGGGGCAGGGCAGAGTTCCGCCAGTTCGACCTGCCCGCCTACCTGCGCAAGCACTTCAACATGTACGGCGGGCCGGAGCACCGGGTCACCCTGCGGTGCACCGCCGACCTTGAGGCTGCCATGCGGGACCGCTTCGGCAAGGCTCCGGCCTTTATCCCGGAAAGCGACGGCACCCATTTTCATTTTGACGTGCCGGTGTGCGTCAGCCCGCAGTTCTACGGCTGGGTATGCGGCTTTTCCGGAAAAGTAGAAGTGACATCTCCCGCCGAGGTCCGGCAGGGACTGCATGATCTGGCGGTACAGCTGGCACAGCAGCATCAGTGACAGAAAACACGCAAGGCTCCTGCCCATTTCAATTGGGCAGGAGTCTTGCGCGTTTCTTTCTTATTCCTCAAACTCCAGATCACTGGGCAGGATCAGATCCAGCTCGGCAGCGGGTTCCGCCACAAGGCGGCGGCTCTGGTTGAAGATGGCCTTTTCCAGCGTGTTGCGGGCAAGGCGGCCGTTGCCGGCGGTGCGGCTGTCCAGCGCCTGACGGCGCTTGTAGTAGCCCAGCAGCGGGAAGGTACAGCTCTCGGCAAGGCGGTAGCCCTTGCCCTTTGCCAGCACAGCGGTGATGTCCAGCAGCTCGTCGGCGGTGTAATCCGGGAACTCGATCTTGTTCGGGAAGCGGCTGGCAAGGCCGCTGTTGGCGGTGAGGAAGGTTTCCATCTCTTTGGTATAGCCCGCCAGAATGACCACCAGCTCGTCCCGGTGATCCTCCATGCCCTTGACAAGGGTGTCGATGGCTTCCAGCCCGAAGCTGTCCTGTTCGCCGCGGTAGAGGCTGTAGGCCTCATCGATGAACAGCACGCCGCCCAGCGCACTCTCGATGACGCTGTTGGTCAGCGGGGCGGTGTGGCCGGTGTAGCGGCCCACAAGGTCGCCGCGGCTCACTTCCACCAGCTGGCCGCCCTTGAGCGCACCGATGGCCTTGAGGTACTTTGCCACCAGCCGGGCAATGGTGGTCTTGCCGGTGCCGGGGTTGCCGGTGAAGATCATGTGCATGGACAGGCTGGCCGTCTTAAAGCCTGCCGCTGCCCGGCGCTGCTGCACCTGCAGGTTGTCGGCCAGACCGAACACATACTCCTTGACCGGGGCAAGGCCCACAAGATCGTTCAGCTCAGCGCGGATCTCATCCACTGCGCCGGTATACTCGGCGGGCAGCAGGGCGAACAGTTCGCTCTCCGGCCCGTCGTTCAGGCGGAACCACACGCCCTCCGGCTTTGCGGTCAGGGCGACGGTGCCGGAAAGCTTTGCATCGGTCTGCAGGCAGTATTCGCTCAGGGCGCGGAAGATGCGGCCGCAGGCTTCGGCAAGGCCGGCCGCGCCTTTTTCCTTGGAGCACTGGGCGGCCACGTAGTCCCGCACATCCGCCCCGGCGGAAAGGGTCAGGCCGAGGCGGGTGCTCACCTTCTGGGCGAGAGCGTTGAGCTGCTGCGCCGCCAGCGCGGCAAGATCTTCGCGGGCAAAGGGCGCGGTCGTGCACACATCGCCCACCGCCGCCACAAAGGGCGCACCGAATTTATCCGCCAGCGCATCACGCCCCTTGCGGGAGAAGAAGATGAGGTACTTGCCGCAGGGGGTGATGCTGCTCACAGCCCCGGGGGCAAGCGCCGTGCCGGCGTCCACCAGAATGCCCTCCTTGTTGACGAGGTACCGGCTGGAAAGCGGCGCGCTGCCCCTGACCGCGAGGTCAGACAACGTCTTGAGGAAACCCGGGTAGCAGCTTTCGTAATGTTCAAAGATCACGATCTCACCGGGAGCGTGGAGGGCGGCGTACAGATCCTGCAGAAACAGCTTTTCCGCGCCGGAATTGCCGTAAAGCGCCAGATCCATCACCGCCGTTTTGTCGCTTTGCAAAAGCCCCCGCGCCGCCATGATGCGGGCGGTCTCTTCCAGTGCAAAATGCCGCCCGGTGCCCGATCCGCCGCTGATGAGGATCACGTTCCGGGCGGCGGGGCGCTCGGTGCCCAGCACAAAGGGGCGCCGCATGGCGCGCACTACGCTTTCCACAAAGGCATCCTGCCCGAGGACGGTCTTTTTCACCTCGGCGGCAAGGCCTTCAAAGCTGCCCAGATGCTCGGCGGGCACATCGGCGGTGCCCTTTGCCAGCAGGCCGTCCTGCTCCATATCCCGTACAAGGCGGCGGGAGTCGTCCAGCGCCGAGCGGGCGGCGGCGTCCTGCTGTTTCAGGCGGGCGTTCTGCTGCCGGAGCAGCTCATCCAGCTGCTTCTGATTTTCCAGCAATGCGGCGTTCAGGTCTGCCGGGGCGGAAGCACCCGGCTTTGCTTCAGGCCTGGCCGGGCTGCCGCCGAAGCGCGGCCGCCCGCCCGCGCCGAACACGCCGTTCATAAGGTTTTCCCAATCGTCGGTATATGCCATGGTTTTGCCCTCCGTCGGATCGTTTTCTTCCAGTATAGAGCAGGCAGGGCGGTTTTGCAATTCCCTCTTGCAAAATACACAGCAGTTGTTTACACTTATTTTATAGGAAATTCGTAAGAAGGAATGACGGAATATGTGCGCAGCAACCCCCGCCGAACGCAAAGCTCTGTTTGAAAGCGATGCCTTTGCCTGGCAGACCACCTACACCGGCCCTCTGGGGCAGGACTACACCCTCTCCGGCACCCGGCTGCGGCTGTGGGCACCTACCGCCCAGAGCGTGGCCGTGAACCTCTACCGCAAGGGCGACAGCAGCGCCGCCATGGGCACCCTGCCGATGGAGCGCGGCCCGCAGGGCGTGTGGAGCATCTGGCTGCCCGGCGACCAGCACGGGCGCTACTACACCTATACGGTCACAGCGGACGGCGTGAGCCGCCAGACCATCGACCCCTATGCCCGGGCGGCGGGCGTCAACGGCAAGCGCGGCATGATCGTGGATCTCGGCCGCACCGACCCGCCCGGCTGGGAGCGAGATGTGCGCCCGGTGATCCCGCCCAGCCAGCGGGCTGTATGGGAGGTGAGCGTGCGGGACTTCTCGCAGGACGCCGCCAGCGGCGTGCGCCCGGCGTGGCGCGGCAAGTTCATGGCCTTTACCCAGCAGAACACCACCCTGCACGGCGACGGCATCCACCCCACCTGCCTGAACTACCTCAAGCGGCTGGGGGTGAAATACGTCCAGCTGATGCCCATCTTCGATTTCGGCAGCGTGGACGAGGCTAAGCCCCTGATGCGCCAGTACAACTGGGGCTACGACCCCACCAACTACAACGTCCCCGAGGGCAGCTACTCCACCGACCCCACCCGGGGCGAGGTTCGCATCCGGGAGTGTAAGGAGATGATCGCCGCCCTGCACGCGGCGGGCATCGGCGTGGTGATGGACGTTGTGTACAACCACATGTACCGCAACGAAAACCCGCTGAACGACACCGTGCCCTGCTACTTCTTCCGCCAGAACGAGGACGGCAGCTTTTCCAACGGCAGCGGCTGCGGCAACGAGTTTGCCAGCGAGCGGGTGATGGCGCGGCGGTATATGATCGATTCCATCCTCTACTGGGCGCAGGAGTACCACATCGACGGCTTCCGGTTCGACCTGATGGGTCTGTACGATGTGGAGACCATCAACGCGGTGCGCGCCGCGCTGGACCGCCTGCCCGGCGGGCGGGATATCCTGATGTACGGCGAGCCGTGGCAGGGCGGCGGCAGCCAGCTGCACCGGTACGAGGCCAACAAGGCGAATCTGGCCATGCTGAACGAGCGCATCGGCATCTTCTGCGACGACACCCGCGACGCCATCAAGGGCGGCTGCTTCGATGCCCGGGAGCCGGGCTATGTGGAGGGCAAGCCCGGCAGCTTCTGGGATATCGGCGCGGCGGTGGCGGCGTGGTGCCGCAGCGACCGTCTGCCGCCCCACGCCCCGGGCCAGATCGTGAGCTATGTTTCGGCGCACGACAACTTCACCCTGTGGGACAAGCTGCTGCTCGTCCGGCACGAAAAGCCCGAGTTCACTGCATCCGACCCGGTGGCGCTGGCACAGAACCGGCTGGCGGCGGGCATCTACCTGACCAGCTTCGGCCTGCCCTTCCTGCAGGCAGGCGAGGAGTTTGCCCGCACCAAAAAGGGCGTGGGCAACAGCTACCGTTCCTCGCCCTCGCTGAACCGGCTGGACTGGAACCGCGCCGAGCAGTACCACCACTTGGTGGACTATTACCGGGGTCTGCTGGCGCTGCGGGCAAGGTTCCCGCGGCTGGGCGGCGCCGACCGCAACGCCCCGGATGCACTGCAGTTCTTCTCGCTGAAGCAGCCCCTTGTGGGCTGGACGCTGCCCGCCCAGTGGGGCGACGGCGCCGCGTGGGGTGCGCTGTGCGTGTTCTATAACCCCACCCAGACCAGCCGCACCGTGCCGCTGCCCGGCGGACGGTGGCAGCTGCTGAGCGACGGCACCTCGTCCAGCCTGTGGCGCGGCCCGGCGCGGGTGTACGAGCACGAGGCCGTGCTCATGCCCTGCAGCGCAACGGTGTTCGGGCAGGTGTGAAAATCATCCGAATACGCCAAAAGGCTCCGGCAGCTTTCGCTGCCGGAGCCTTTTTCAGATGCAGTTATGCCAGATCTTCGCCGTTAGTGGCAATGACCTTCTTGTACCAGTAGAAGGAATCCTTCTTCTCGCGGCTCAGGTCGCCGGTGCCATCGTCAAACTTGTTGACATAGATAAAGCCGTAGCGCTTTGCCATTTCGCCGGTGGAAGCACTCACCAGATCGATGCAGCCCCAGGGGGTGTAGCCCATCAGGTCCACACCGTCCTTGACGGCCTCGGCCATCTGTGCGATGTGATCGCGCAGATAATCGATGCGGTAGCTGTCGTGGATCTTGCCATCCTCGTCCTTCTTGTCGAAGGCGCCCAGACCGTTCTCCACCACCATCAGCGGGATGTGGTAGCGGCCGTATATCTCGTTCAGCGCATAGCGCAGGCCCTTCGGGTCGATCTGCCAGCCCCAGTCGGAGGCTTTCAGGTAGGGGTTCTTCACGCCGCTCAGCAGGTTTCCGCTGGTGGTTGCCTGATCCTTGTGGGTAGTGACACAGTTGGTCATGTAGTAGCTGAAGGTGAAGAAATCCACGGTGCCTTTCTTCAGGATCTCGGCATCGCCCGGCTCCATTTTGATCTCGACACCCTGCTCAGCCCACAGGCGCTTTGCAAAGTAGGGATACTCGCCGCGCACATGCACATCGCCGCAGTACCAGTTGTGCACGTTCATGTTCTGCTGGTCGGCCAGCTGATCATCGGGGTCGCAGGTCAGGGCGTAGCTCTGGCTGTAAGCCAGCATGCAGCCCATCTTGAACTGCGGATAGTGCTCGTGGGCATAAATGATGGCCTCGGCGCTGGCAAGGAACTGGTGATGCAGCGCCTGATAACGGTTCTGCACATTGTCCGGCATGCCGATCATGGGGCCTTCGTAGCCCTTGAAGGTACCGGTGGACAGAACCTGACCCATGGCACCCATCATGCCGGCGTTGATCTCGTTGAAGGTCAGCCAGTAACGGACTTTGTCCTTGTACCGCTCAAAGATGGCCTTGCAATAGTTCATAAAGAAGCCGATCAGCTCGCGGCTTGCCCAGCCGTTGTACTTTTCCACCAGAGCATAGGGCAGCTCATAGTGGCTGATGGTGACCAGCGGCTCGATGCCGTGCTTCTTGCAGCAGTCGAACACGCGGTCGTAGAACTCCAGACCCTTCTCGTTCGGCTCGCTCTCCATGCCGGTGGGGAAGATGCGGGTCCAGTTGATGGAGGTGCGGAAGGTCTTGAAGCCCATCTCTGCGAACAGGGCAATGTCCTCTTCGTAGTGATGATAGAAATCAATGGCCTCATGGCTGGGGTACAAGCGGTCGGGGTGGATGCTGGTGGTCACCCATTTCGGCACGGTATGGGAGCCGTTGGTGCACATATCCGGCACGCTGGGGCCTTTGCCGTCCGCGTCCCATGCACCCTCGAACTGGTTTGCTGCGCAGGCGCCGCCCCACAGAAAATCGTCACGGAAAACGCTCATATTTTTCTCCTTCATATCTTCTTATCAATGGCTGCCCCGAAAAGCGGGGCGCTCCGATCATTATTTTATCACAGACCCTGCACGGTCTGCAAGAGAGTGCCCTGCTCGTGCCGGAGGAATTACTTTTTTGCCTTGGCAGACTCGTCGCTGTAGGCCAGGCAGGTCAGGATGAACGCAGCAACGGTGCAGATCAGACTGATGATAATAGCCGCGATCATGCCGGAGATGTTGTTGTCATTGCCGATGAACTGAGGCCATGCGAACACGCCCATACCAGCCATACGGTAAGCCATGGTGTTGGTCAACATCAGAGCGGCGCCGCCAGCAGCAGCGACGATCAAACTATGCAATATGTACAATCAAATCAAAAAAGCGGCGGCAGACCGCCTGCAATGGTCTGCCGCCGTAGAGAGATTTTTCGGTTTTCAGCTGTTGGATG
Source organism: uncultured Faecalibacterium sp. (assembly GCA_934525735.1). Taxonomy (GTDB): domain Bacteria; phylum Bacillota; class Clostridia; order Oscillospirales; family Ruminococcaceae; genus Faecalibacterium. Next base: position 10,554 of record CAKSZM010000041.1, read on the forward strand.
CAGTCTTTTCGCCCAGCGTTACACTGACCGTCTGCATCTGACCGTCACGGGCCACCGTGAAGGACAGGGTGTCGCCCGCAGCATGCTTCTGCATCAGGGTGCCGAGATCATCCTTTTCGGCGATCTCACTGCCGTCGATGCTGACGATGCGGTCGCCGGCCTGCAGACCCGCCTTTTCCGCGGGGCCGCCCTTGACCACATCCACGATGTAGACACCGTAGGCGTTCACGCCCAGCTGAGCAGCGGTCTGTGCGTCCTCAACGGCCACATAGGTGATGCCCAGATAGGGGCGTCCGGTCACATAGCCGTTCTCCATCAGTTCCTGCGCCACCTTGATGGCGTCGTTGATGGGGATTGCGAAGCCCAGACCTTCGGCGTCGCTGGAAGAGGATTTTGCGTTGACGATGCCGATCAGTTCACCGTTCATGTTGAACAGGCCGCCGCCGGAGTTGCCGGGGCTGACCGAGGCATCCATCTGGATCAGAGACATGGTGTTGGTAGAGCTGCTGCCCTGAATGGTCACGCTGCGGTTCAGTGCACTGATCATACCGCCGGTGACGGTGCCGCCCAGCTCACCCAGCGGGTTGCCCACGGCCATAACACTCTGACCGACCTTCAGGCTGTCGCTGTTGCCCACAGTAGCGGGAGTCAGGCCGTCGGCATCGATCTTGATCACGGCGATGTCACTGGTGGTGTCCTCGCCCACGAGGGTAGCGGTGTAGTCCTTGTCACCGATGGTCACGGTGATGGTGGAAGCGCCGTCCACGACATGCGCACAGGTGAGGATATAACCGTCCGAGCTGATGATGACGCCGCTGCCGGCGCCGCTCTCCACCTGATTCTGGCCGTACCACGACCACTGGGAGTAGACCACCTGCTCGGTAGTGATGACCACCACGCTGGGGCTGACCAGGTCGGCCACCTGCTCGGTGCTCAGGGCACTGCCGGAAGCCGAAGCCGAGGTGATGGAGCTGTCAGAGCTACCGGAGCTGCTGACCGAAGAGGGCGCCACCTGCTGGATGACTACCTTGCCGCGGCCGCCGACCTGTGCGCCCACAAAGCCGCCGGCAAAGCCCATGGCAGCTGCCAGAACCAGCGCCACGGCGCTGCGGGCGATGCGCTTGCCGTTGACCTTCTTCTTTTTCTTCGGCTTTTCAGGTTCCGCCTGCTGCACCGGATGCTCCGGGGGCGTGGTGCCGCCTGCGCCGCCGTCGCTCTGCGGAGCGCTGTTCTCCGGTTCCGGCTGCGGGTCATTGTACTGGTTGGCGGTGTTCATGCCGCTGCTGCCCACGTTGGGGTAACCAGTATCGCCGCTTTCGGGTTTATTCTGAGAGGAATAATCATATTCCCATTTGTTCTCGTTATCCATGTTGATACTTCCTTTCCGTAAGGGATATGTCCGTAGAAGCTGCACTCCTTTGAACTGCCCCTATTGTAACCGCCAATTGTGAAAATCAATCGCGCGCCCAGTGAAGAAACTGTGAAATAAAGACGCACTTTCTGCCCTTGACAGCAGCTTCGCGCCTTGCTATTGTAGGAGCATCAGACAGGAGGAAACCGCCATGGAACTTTGCCGCACGCCGGAGGGCTTTGCCCTTTATAAGGAAAAAACACAGATCGGGGCCTGCGCCCTGCAGCCTGCCCCGGACGGAGCCGCCCTTACCGCGCTGTGCATCGAGCCGCAGTGGCGGCGCAAGGGCTACGGCTCCTATCTGTTAAAAGAAGTATTGCGCGCCTTTGCCGGATATGACCGGCAAAAAGCCACCGTGTTCACTGCCCCTCTGCCGGGCGATGCCGGAGAGACTGCGTTCTGGGCAAAGTTCGGCTTTGCGCCGGAAAACGGGCAGCTGGTGCGCCGCCGCACGCCGGACCTGACCGCCGTGAAGTTCATTCAGGATTTTCTGGCCGCGCGGCTGGTGTTGCCCCGGCTGTGCATCGACGCTACCTGCGGCAACGGCGGCGACACGGCCTTTCTGTGCGGCATCACCGCCCCGGAAGGCAAGGTTCTGGGCTTTGACATCCAGCCCGAAGCCATCGCCTCCACCCGGAAGCACCTGGAGCAGAAAGGCATTCCCGCCGGAAAATACGAGCTGCACTGCGACAGCCACGCAAACCTTTTGCAGTACGTCCAGCCCGGCACGGCGGACGCTGTCATGTTCAACTTCGGCTGGCTGCCGGGGGCAGACCATTCGGTGTTTTCTACAGCCGACAGCAGTATCCCGGCGCTGCGGGCCGCTCTGCAGGCGGTACGCCCCGGCGGCGCTGTGAGCGCTATCCTCTACAGCGGGCAGGTGATCGGCTCGGGCGAAAAGCAGACCGTGCTGGAATTTCTCCGTGCACTTCCGCTGAAAGATTTCACCGTTCTGGTGTGTGATTTTGCCAACTGGGCCGAAACTGCGCCCCTGCCCTGCATCATCCTGAAAAAATAACGAAAACTCTTGCATTATGACGCATTTTCGGATAGAATAAGATGAGTATGTGTAAAAATATGTTCCCGGTGTGCCTGCTGTGCAGGCGCACCGGGAACTTCACCCTCTTTCAGGAGAACTTTTATCTATGACAAATCGTGAAGAAATCGAGCGCCGCCGGACGTTTGCGATCATCAGCCATCCCGACGCCGGTAAGACCACTCTGACCGAAAAGCTGCTGCTGTACGGCGGAGCCATCAATCAGGCAGGTTCCGTCAAGGGCAAGCAGAGCGCAAAACATGCCGTCTCCGACTGGATGGACATCGAGAAGCAGCGCGGTATTTCCGTCACTTCCTCGGTGCTGCAGTTCAACTATGCCGGCAAGTGCGTGAACATTCTGGACACCCCGGGCCATCAGGACTTCTCGGAGGATACCTACCGCACCCTGATGGCGGCAGACTCCGCCGTCATGGTCATCGACGCAGCCAAGGGCGTCGAGGCGCAGACCATCAAGCTGTTCAAGGTGTGCACCCTGCGCCACATCCCCATCTTTACCTTCATCAACAAGATGGACCGCGAAGCCCGCGACCCCTTTGAGCTGATGGAGAACATCGAGGAGATCCTGGGCATCAAGACCTACCCCATGAACTGGCCCATCGGCTGCGGCAAGGAGTTCAAGGGCGTGTTCGACCGCAACACCCGCAAGGTGCTGGCCTTCTCCAGCGACGGCCGCGCCAACGGCGTCAAGAAGGTCGAGGAGACCGAGGCCGAGCTGGGCGATCCCGCACTGGACGAGCTGCTGACCCCCTATCTGCACCAGCAGCTCTCCGATGAGATCGAGCTGCTGGACGGTGCCGCCGAGGAATTTGACCTGGACAAGGTGCTGCGCGGCGAGCTCAGCCCCGTCTTCTTCGGCTCTGCGCTGACCAACTTCGGCGTCGAGCCGTTCCTGGAGAACTTCCTCCGCCTCACCCCCACCCCGCTGGCCCGTGTGGACAGCCTGACCGGGGAGCCGGTGGACCCCTGCCGCGAAGAGTTCTCGGCCTTCATCTTCAAGATCCAGGCCAACATGAACAAGGCCCACCGCGACCGCATCGCCTTCATGCGCATCTGCTCCGGCAAGTTCGAGCGCGGCATGGAAGCCTACCATGTGCAGGAGGGCAAGAACATCAAGCTGGCCACCGGCACCCAGCTGATGGCGCAGGACCGCGCCATCGTGGACGAAGCCTACGCCGGCGACATCATCGGCCTGTTCGACCCGGGCATCTTCTCCATCGGCGACACCTTGTGCACCGGCAAAAAGAAGGTCCAGTTCGCAGGCATCCCCACCTTCTCGCCGGAGCACTTTGCCCGCATTGAGCAGAAGGACACCATGAAGCGCAAGCAGTTCGTGAAGGGCATGGAGCAGATCGCCCAGGAGGGCGCCATCCAGATCTTCCGCGAAGTGGGCGGCGGCATGGAAGAAGTGGTGGTCGGCGTGGTCGGCGTGCTGCAGCTGGAAGTGCTGGAGTACCGCCTGAACACCGAGTACAACGTGGAGATCCGTATGCAGCAGCTGCCCTTCGAGCAACTGCGCTGGGTACAGAACGACCCCGACACCTACAATCTGCGTGACCTCGACCTGACCAGCGACACCAAGGCTGTGGAGGACATGAAGGGCAACCGCCTGCTGCTGTTCACCTCTGACTGGGCCGTGCGCTGGGCCGAGACCCACAACGACGAGCTGAAACTGAGCGAGTTCGGCAATATTTAATTTGTTGAAAGAGAGCTGCGGTACGGGAAAAGTCCCGGAGCTGCGGCTCTTTTTTCATAAAGTCTCAAGAATACAACAAAGAATGCCAGTGTTTGTATGATTGCTTCCCATTGCGGGGAACACTGCTGGCATGGAGGGAAAGTATATGAAGAACATTGAAATCGGCAAAAGCGGCATCTCGGTGCCCTTCCTCGGCATGGGCACCTGGGCCATCGGCGGCGGTGCATGGTGGGGCGACAACGACGACAGCCTGTCGGTCAAGGCCATCCAGACTGCCGTGGAACAGGGCATCCGGTGGATCGACACCGCGCCCATCTACGGCCTGTACCACAGCGAGGAAGTGGTGGGCGAGGCGCTGAAGCACATCGACCGCGACAAGGTGGTGCTCTCCACCAAGTGCGGTCTGGAGTGGCGTCACGAGACCCCCATCCTGCATAAGGTGGTGGACGGCACCCCGGTCTACCGCGACCTGTCTGCCCAGAGCATCATCGAGGATGTGGAGGACAGCCTGCGCCGTCTGGGCACCGACCATCTGGATGTGCTGTACACCCACTGGCAGTCACCGGACTTCGGCCTGTACCCGCTGGAAGAGACCGTGGAAGCCATGATGAAGCTGAAGGAGCAGGGCAAGATCCGCGCCATCGGTGCCTCCAACGTCACCGCCGACATCATCCGCGGCTACTGCAAGTACGGCCAGCTGGACGTTATTCAGGAAAAGTACAGCCTGCTGACCCGCCGGGTGGAAAAGCAGCTGCTGCCCACCTGCAAGGAGCTGGGCGTGTCGGTGCAGGCCTACTCCCCGCTGGAGCAGGGCCTTCTGACCGGCAAGGTGACCATGGATACCACCTACCCCGAGGGCAGCACCCGCAACACGAACCCCAGCTTCCAGCCCGCACGCCGGGCACAGGCGCTGGACATGCTGGCAAAGTGGGGCGACCTGACCGAAAAGTACAACTGTACCATGGCGCAGCTGGTCATCGCCATGACCGCCCGCATGATCCCGGGCCTGCATGTGCTGTGCGGTGCCCGCACCCCGCAGCAGGTGATGGACAACGCCGGTGCGCTGAACAT
>CAKSZM010000042.1 GCA_934525735.1 uncultured Faecalibacterium sp.
CGCTGCATGGACTGCGGCGTCCCCTTCTGCCAGGCGGGCATGATGATCGGCGGCATGGCCTCCGGCTGCCCGCTGAACAACCTCATCCCGGAGTGGAACGATCTGGTCTACCACGGCAAGTGGGAGCTGGCCATGCACCGGCTGATGGCCACCAACCGGTTCCCGGAGTTCACCAGCCGGGTGTGCCCCGCCCTGTGCGAGGCCGCCTGCACCTGCGGGGACGTGACCGGCAGCAGCGTGACCGTGCGCGAGAACGAGCACGCCATCATTGAAACCGCTTATGCAAAGGGCTGGCTGCACGCCGCACCGCCCCCGGCACGCACCGGCAAGGCCGTGGCCGTTGTGGGCAGCGGCCCGTCCGGCCTTTCCGTGGCCGAGTATCTGAACAAGCGCGGCCATTCCGTGACCGTGTTCGAGCGGGCGGACCGCGTGGGCGGCCTGCTGATGTACGGCATCCCCAATATGAAGCTGGATAAATCGGTCATCGAGCGCCGCATCAGGATCATGCAGGCCGAGGGCGTGGAGTTCCGCACCAATATGGACATCGGCGGGGCCGTGGCGGCAGAAGAACTGCTGAACGGTTTTGACGCTGTGGTGCTGTGCTGCGGTGCCAAGAAAGCCCGCGACCTGAATGTACCCGGCCGGGACGCAAACGGCGTGCACTTTGCGGTGGACTATCTGACCAGCGTGACGAAGAGTCTGCTGGACTCGAAGTTTGCTGACGGCAAGGCCATCGACGCCAAGGGCAAAAACGTGCTGGTCATCGGCGGCGGCGACACCGGCAACGACTGCCAGGGCACCGCCCTGCGGCAGGGCTGCACCGACCTGGTGGCACTGGAAATGATGCCCCAGCCGCCCAAAGAGCGCGCGGCCTCCAACCCCTGGCCGGAGTGGCCCCGGGTGCTGAAGGTGGACTACGGCCAGACCGAGTGCATGGCAAAGTTCGGCAAGGACCCGCGCGTCTATCAGACCACCGTCAAGGAGTTTCTGAAGGACGAGGCCGGCAACCTGACCGGGGCTGTCATCAGCACCCTGAAGCCGGAGCGCGACCCGGAGACCGGCCGCACCAACATGGTGCCCACGGGCGAGGAATTCACCTACGAGTGCCAGCTGGCGTTCATCGCCGCAGGCTTTACCGGCTGTGAGAATTACGTTGCCGACGCCTTCGGCGTGGAGCTGACCGCCCGCGGCAACGTGGCCGACCACAGTTTTAAAACCAACGTGGAAAAGGTATTCGTCTGCGGCGATATGCGCCGCGGCCAGAGCCTTGTGGTCTGGGGCCTGCGCGAGGGCCGCGACTGCGCCGCCGAGGTGGACCGCTATCTGATGGGTTACACGAACCTGTAAGCGGGAAATTTATCAAGCCATTCTCTTTCCTATCCTAAACAAGCAGAAGCGGGAGCCTGAAAAGACTCCCGCTTCTGCTTTTGTTGTTGGAACTCCCCCAGTCACGGCTGCGCCGTGCCAGCCCCCTCTGGGATGGGGCCTTTTTGCGGTACGGCAAACTCGCGCCACAGGTAAAGGCACCCTCTCAGAGGGAGCTGTCGAGCGATAGCGAGACTGAGGGAGTTTTCTCGCTCTCACTCCGCGCTCTGTTCCTGCCCGGCAGCATCGCCCTCGGCAGGCGTTTCCGGCTGCGGCTCAGCGGTGGGTTCGGTAGCTGCCGGTTCCTCCGGGGTCTGGGTGATCTGCACGCTGGGGTCTGCCGCGATATACACGGTGATGACCGAACCGACCGTCACTTTCGCCCCCGGCTCTTCGCTGGCCGAAACGACGCACCCCGATGCATAAGAGCCATCGTTCACCACCATGAAGCAGCTGGCGATCAGGCCGCGTTTTTGCAGCATATCCACAGCTGCATCCTGAGAAAAACCAAAAATGCTCGGCATTTCCACCGTCTCGGGGCCTTTGCTGACCACAAGGCGGATGGTCTCCCCTGCCTTGAGCACCGTGTCGGCGTCCGGCTCCTGCCGGATGATCTGCCCCGCCGGAGCGGTGTCGCTGTACTCTTCGGTGACGTAGAACAGATACATGCCGGTGTATTCCCGGTTGTTCTGCACCTGTGCGTAATCCATACCCACGAAGTCCGGCACAAGGTTCTGCGGCTCCATGACCGCGCTGCTGGCCGGTTCCGGCTCTACCGAGGACGCCGGTTCCGGCAGGTTCCGGCTGACCATGCCCCATACCATCAGCAGGATCAGGATGGCCAGCAGGATCAGGATGCCGGACAGCAGCGCCTTCAGGCTGAGCAGATGCTTGTGCTCCGGCTCTTCCGGCTCGCTGCGCACCGGGGTCTCCGGCTTCATGGTGCGGGTCAGTTCTTCGGTGTATTCTTTGGAAGAAAGTGCCTGATACAGCTGGGGCACAGTCTGGATGCGCTCCATGGGGCGCAGGCGCAGCCCCAGCTGCAGCACCTGCGAGATGTGCGCCGGCAGGCTGCTGTTCATCGTCCTGGCGCGGGGGTTGGAGTCCGACACCATGCGCTGCGCAGCCGGCATCGGCGCCTGCCCGCACACCATGCGGTAGAACACGGCGGCAAGGCTGTATTCGTCGGTGTAGCGGCCTTCGAACTCGGCGGTGGAATACTGTTCCGGGGCGGAATAGCCCTCGTAGAGCTGTTCGTGCAGGCCGCTGCCCGCCGTGCGCAGACCCACGGTGGCATAGCCCGCCAGACGGCAGCGGCCGTTCTCCATGACGCGGATATTCTGCGGGCAGATGCCGCGATGCACCAGACCGATCTTGTGCATCGCGGCCACGCCCTCAAACACCGGCTGCAGCATGGCGCAGGCGTCGTCCGGGCGGATGGTGCCGGGGCGGTTTTCCAGCCACTGATCCAGCGGGGTTCCGCCGGGGTTTTCCATGACGGCATAAACGGTATTGTTGGCTTCCACCACATCCAGCACAGCTTCCAGACCGTTGGCCGGGGTGATGCGCTGGATGGAACGGTACAGGTCGGCAAAATCCATGCGGGTGGTCTTGAACAGCACCTCGCTGCCCTGTTTGGGGCGCAGCACAGCGCTGCCGTCGGTGCGCTCAGCTGCCAGCGTGACCGGCAGATATTCCCGGATGGTCACCCGGAAACCGCCCAGATCTTCGGCGCCCCAGTAGAGGACGCCCTCGCCGTCGCGGCTGAGCATCTCGCCCACGGTGTAGCGCCCGGCCAGCAGGGTGCCCACAGGCAGGGTGCCGCCGGTGTTGCGCCCGGCAAAGCTCTTGCCGCAGTGCGGGCAGCCCTGCGCCCCGTCTTCCAGCGGCTGCAGGCAGTAAGGGCACAGTCGTGCCTGTTGCATAGGTTCTCCCCCTTTTTATCTTACACCGTCTTGCGGCGCAGCAGGCTCATGGGCGGCAGCTCGGGCGTGGGGATGGTGTACTTTTCCATCGCGTGAGGGGTGCTCTCCATGGGTTCGCCTGCCTCGTTTTTGATCCATTCCGGCGTCAGCGGGATGCTGCGGCCGTCCGGGCAGAGGGCTTCCAGCGTATCGCCCAGGCTCCACTTGCCCCGCTGCTGGCAGGAGGCAATGCCGTCTGCCCAGCCTTCCACTGTGCCCACGAACTCCCACTCGCGGATGTAGGTGGCACTGTCGGTGGCCTGTTTTGCCTGTTCGCGGCCGAAGTAGAAGCCCGGCGAGTAGTGGCGGTGGCTGGTGCGGGTGAGTTCCTCGTAGACCTCGGCGGGCAGCTCGAAGTTGTCGTTTGCCGGGTCGGCCAGATAGGCGTCCAGCGCCTTGCGGTAGGCGGCGGTGACGCTGGCCACATAGTAGAAGGTCTTGGCGCGGCCTTCGATCTTCAGGCTGTCCACGCCCGCCTTGCAGATCAGGTCGATGAAAGGCGCGGTGCACATATCGTTGGCGTTGAGGATGTAGCTGCCGTTCTCGTTTTCTCCGATCTCGTACAGCTGGCCGGGGCGGGTCTCCTCGCTGAGATAGTATTTCCAGCGGCAGGGCTGGGCGCACTGGCCCCGGTTTGCGTCGCGGCCCGCCATGTAGTTGGACAGCAGGCACCGGCCCGATACGCTCATGCACATGGCACCGTGTACAAAGGCCTCGATCTCCAGTTCCGGCGGGGTCTTGTCGCGCAGGATGGCAATGTCCTGCAGGGTCATTTCCCGGGCAAGCACCACACGCTTTGCGCCCATGTTGTAGGCGGCGCGGGCGGCGGCCCAGTTGGTGATGCCGGTCTGGGTGGACATATGCACGTCGATGTCCGGCGCAAAGGTCTTGCAGGCGTCCAGTACGCCGAGGTCAGCCACGATAAAGGCATCGATGCCGGCCTTGGCTGCTTCCTTGATGGCCTCGGGCAGGCGGTCGGCCTCCTCGTTGGTGGGCAGGGTGTTCATGGTCAGGTAGACCTTGCGGCCGCGGGCATGGGCGTAGATGACGCCCTCGGCCAGCTGTTCCGGTGTGAAGTTTGCCGGGGCGGAGCGCATACCGAACTCCGGCAGGCCGCAGTAAACGGCGTCGGCACCGTAGTTGATAGCATAGCGCAGGCGTTCCAGATCGCCCGCCGGGGCGAGCAGTTCCGGGATCTGTAACATAGTAGATGTTCCTCTCTTTTTTCAGTTCATACTTTTATTCACGTTTGCCGCAGTCTGGCAGTTGGCGTTGTGCTCGGTGAGGGTGCGGGCATAGTAGTAGTTGCCCTTGAGGTCGGTAACGAAGAAATAGGCGTCCTTCGCGTCCTCGTCCGGCTCCGGGTGCAGCGCCGCTTTGATGGCGGCAAGGCCGGGGTTCGAGATGGGGCCGGGGGTCAGGCCTGCCGTGTGATAGGTATCATACGCAGACGCAATGTTTTCCGGGATATTATCCCAGCCGCCGCAGTAAGGTGCCACCCAGTTCCAGAGATAGTTGTTGTCGGCGTCGCTCTGGATGTAGCTGGAGGTGTTGCTCTGCAGGCGCGGATAGGGCGAACCCTCGGCCAGACGGTTGCGGAACACCTGCGCCACATTGGAGTCCTGCGCGTTGCCCGCTTCCTCCTGCACGAAGGATGCCAGCGTGATCAGCTCCGGCAGGGTCATGTCCTGTGCTTTCAGCTCGGCGTACATTTCCTCTGTGATCTGCGCATCGAACTGGGCATAGAACGTTGCAACGTAATTGTGCACCGTATCGTTCTTTAAAAATTCATAGGTTTCCGGGAAGAGATACCCCTCGCACTTCATAAAGCGGTCCGGGGCGGCGGCATCGTCCGGCACATACTGCCAGAAGGTGTACTCGCTGAAATCGCCCTCGTTGGCTTCCTTGAGAAAATCCTCTGCAGAGCACAGCCCGGCGGCTTCCATCTTCTGCGCGATGGCAATGGCCGTGGTGCCCTCCGGGATGGTGACGCGCACCGTCTCGGCTTTGGCGTAGGTGGACAGGGTCGCAATGATGGCATCGTAAGAACAGGCGCTCTTTTGCAGGGTGAAATCGCCATACTGCAGCTTTGACGCCGCGCCCTTTTGCCCCACATACCAGCGGAACAGATACGCCGAGCGGATTACTCCCGCATCCTTGAGCTTTTGCGCAATGGCAGAAACGCCGCTGCCCTGCGGGATGCTGACCGTCACTTCGGTGCCGGGCTTGCCGCTGCCGTTGATCTCACTATGGGCAAACAGCAGCCCCGCCCCTTCCGCCAGCACGGCCAGCAGCAGAATGACGAGAAGAATTTTCAGTGCACCGCCCTTTTTCGGGGCAGAATGGGAACTTTTCTGTGCCATACGCACTCCTTTGTTCGTCTCAGTTTTCCAGCATCAGACGCATGTAGCTCTCGCTGACGTCGAATGGTTCGGCGTCGAAGCGGATCATGCCGTAGTCCTGCCGGGTGCCCTCGCCGAGGAACAGCGGCTGGGCTGCGCCCACCGTGATGACGGCCTTTTCCACGATGACTTCCTTCTCGCGGGCAGCTTCCATGAGCACCTCGGCGGCGCGGTCGCTGTCGGTCTGCAGCTCCACAAAATAGAGGGTGTCCTCCTTGCGGAAGTAAATGCCGTAGCCGTGCTCGTTGGAGACGATGGTGGCACCGGCGGAGTACAGATCCCCCAGCACCACAGCCATCCGCTCCGGGTCCAGCTGCACCGTGTCCGGCCAGAATTTTGTCCGCAGCTCGCAGAGCTTTTTGGCCGTGACCGAGTCGAACTCGGCCTGGCTCCACAGATTGCGCTCCACTTCGCGCGGCAGGCACCGCAGGGCAAACGCCCATGCAAAGCCCTTATCCTGCAAAAATGCCGCCTGTTCTGCCCCGGCGGGCACCGCCACCGTAAAACCTGCGCCCCGCAGCTTCTGCTGAGCGCACAGATAGTCCAATAGGCCTGCAAGGATCAGGCTGCCCTCGCCGCACAGGCCGTAGAGATAGCTGCCGGTGCGCCCCTGCAGCGTGACCGGGACGGCCAGCGCTACCGCGGTGATCTCGTCGTTCTCCTCCGCGACATAAACGTTCTGCTCTCCGGCGAACTGCTCGATCGCCTTGCGGGCAAACTCTTCCGATTCCTTGCGCTGGCTCTGCCACAAAGTCAGGATAGCCGGTTTGTCTTCCGGCTGCATCAAACGATACATCTGTCAGGATGCCCCCTCTTATCAAATTTTATATTGGTGTCCGGCCTGTGTGCCGGGAGTTTCTCCGAGGATCCGCTCACGGGCAGCGTCCTCGCCCTCTCAGTCGCCTGCCCCGGAGCGCATCATGTCTTTACTTTTCCAGCTGCGTTTTCACGATACCCTGCACTTCGGCCTGGATATCCTCGATGCTGCGCATGGCGTCACCGTGGGTGCAGTGCACCGTCTGCCAGCCCAGATGGGCTGCGCAGTACTCTGCAGCGCTGCGGCTGCGGGCAAGATAGCCGGTGTCCCGCTCATGCACGTCCTTTTTGCTCTCGTCGCCGTGGTAGCGCCCGGTCATGAGCCGCTGGCTCACCGCCGGGTCCACCTGCAGGTAAATAACGCTGTCCGGTGCAGGCAGACCCAGCAGATGGAACTCATAGTCGAACAGCCAGTGCAGGAACGCCTCCCACTGCTCGGGCGGGAGCTTGGAGCACTGATGCACCGCGTTGGAGGTAGTGTAGCGGTCGGCAATGACCACACCGCCTTCCTCGTAAAAGCGGCCCCAGCCGGTTTTATAGCTGGCATAGCGATCCACCGCGTAGAAGCTGGACGCGGCATAGGCGTTCACATCGTCCGGGTGCTGGCCGAACTGCCCGGCCAGATACATCTTGATCAGCGCGCTGGAATCGCTGGCGTAATCCGGGAAGGTGACTTCCCGCACGGCAAGCCCCTGTTCGGTCAGGTGCTTTGCCAGCAGCTTTGCCTGCGTGGCCTTGCCGCTGCCGTCCAGCCCTTCAATGACGATCAGTTTTCCGCTGCTCATACGGCGGCACCTTCTTTAATAGCGGCGTATTTTGCGCGCACCTCGGCGGTCTTGCCGCAGCACATCTTTCCCTCCGGGCAGGGGCCGCTGACGCAGGCCGGGCCTGCCTTGGCAAAAATATGGGGTGCCACCGGGTACACCAGCTCAAACATCTTCTCGGCCAGCTCCCGGATCTCCCACTGGGCGCGGCTGCAGCAGCGCAGGTGGAAGAAGTTCTGCAGGCTGCGGGCGTTCATCGTGACCACCATCTTGGTCTCGCAGGCGTTGGGCAGCACAAAGCGGGCGTCCTCGTTGGCCTGCTTGCTGGCCTTGGCGCGGGCCTGTTTTTCCGGCATGCCCTCGGCCATCAGGCGGGCGGTGTGGCCTTCTTCCAGCTTGTGGGCAAGGTCGAGGTAACGCTTGGCGTCCTCGTTCATGCTCTCAATAAAAGCCGCCTTTGCTTCCGGGATGGCTTCGATCTCAGGCGGCACCACATAGCGGAAGTCGTCCAGACGCACATAGCGCTGGCTCTGCACGCTGAAGGACGCGATGCGGTGGCGGGTGATCTGGGCAAGCAACGTGCGGCTGACCCCCTCGATGCCGAAGGTGAAGCTGGCGTGCTCGATGGGGCTGGCGTGGCCGAGATCGCTGAGCATGGTCAGGAACTTCGCGGTCTTTTCCTCGTCCAGCCCGTCCAGCAGGTCGGTGATGTGGGCGTCGGAATAACACAGCTTTGCGGCGGCGGCCACCACCTTTTCCGGCTCCGAGGTATGGGCGATCAAACGAACTGTCATCATAATCTATCTCAATCCTCCGTGATCTTGGTCAGGGGCGCAAAATTGGCCATGGTCTTTTTGATGCCGACCTTTTCAAAGTTGATCTCCACGATCTGGTCGCCTGCGGCGGCTTTCACCGAGACGACCCTGCCCCGGCCGAACACCTTGTGCTCCACGATATCGCCCGGCTCATAGTGCTTTGCACCGGCGGAAACCGGCTTCGGAGCCGTTGGCGCGCCTGTAAAGTCAATATGCTTTGCAGAACTTCTCTGCGTGGATGCGTTTGTTTTTGCAGAACTGTATCCGGAGCCGTAGCCCGCACCGTAACCGGTGCCGCGGCTGCTGCCGTAGCCGCCGGATGCGCTGCCCCGGCCTGCATAGGCTGCGCCGAAGCCCCGGCTCTCGCCCGCGTTGTAGTCCCGGTTCAGGTAGCTGCCCCGGTTTGCATTGCTGTAGCCGGAGCCATACCCGCCGTAGCTGCTGCGGCCATAGCCAGACGGCCCGGAGTAACCGGACGCACCGCCCGGCACGGTGTCGCTGCAGCGGTCGCCCCAGCCGCCCATGCGGGCGCGCTGTTCCAGCACCGGGCTGCGGGTCTCCTCGATGTACTCCGGTTCGATCTCCCGCAAAAAGCGGCTCGGCTCGTTGCGCTGGGTGCGGCCGTAGAGCATCCGGGAGACGCTATTGGAGATGTACAGCTCCTTTTTGGCGCGGGTAATGCCCACATAGGCAAGGCGGCGCTCCTCTTCGAGGTCGGCTTCGGAATACTTGCTCATCTCGCTGGGGAACACGCCCTCTTCCATGCCGATGAGGAACACATAGGGGAACTCCAACCCCTTGGCGGAGTGGATGGTCATGAGCACCACCTGATCGGCGCTCTCGTTGTAGCTGTCAATGTCGCTGATGAGGGCGATATCTTCCAGATAGCCCTCCAGCGTGGCTTCCTCGCCGTGCTGGTCGCAGTAGTTTTTGACGTTGTTGACCAGCTGGCCCAGGTTCTGGATGCGGTCGGCGGCGTCCTCGTGGCCCTTGGCGGCATCGGCTTCCAGCATGGCTTTGTAGCCGGTCAGCTCGATGACGTCGGCGGCAAATTCGTCCAGTGTACGGGTCTCGAGCGACTCCTGCAGACTCTGGTAGATCCGCCAGAACTTGAGCAGGGGCATCACGGCGCGGCTGAGCTTGGCGTACTGGTCGGCGCGGCCGATGATGTCCAGCATGCTCACACCCTCCTGCGCAGCAAGATCTGCGATGACCTCCACGGTGGTGTTGCCGATTTTTCGCGCAGGCTCGTTGATGATGCGGCGCAGCCGCACATCATCGCGGGGATTCGCCACGATGGACATATAGGAGTGGATGTCCTTGACCTCTTTGCGGTCGTTGAAGCGCTGGCCGCCCACGATCTTGTGGGGGATGCCTGCGCGGGTAAAGTAGCTTTCGATGGGGGCCGACTGGGCATTCATGCGGTAGAGGATGGCATGGTCTGCCAGGTGCCCGCCCTCTTTCAGGTGCTGGCCGATAACGTCTGCGATGTGGCTGGCTTCGTCCTGCTCGTTCTCGGCGGTGTACACCTGTACCTTGTCGCCCTCGCCGTTGTCCGTCCACAGGGTCTTGCCCTTGCGCTCGGTGTTGTGCTGGATGACGCAGTTGGCGGCGTTGAGGATATTGGAGGTCGAGCGGTAGTTCTGCTCCAGACGGATGGTCTTGGTGCCGGGGTAGAGCTTTTCGAAGTTGAGGATGTTCTCGATGGTGGCGCCGCGGAAGCGGTAGATGCTCTGGTCATCGTCGCCCACCACGCAGATGTTGCGCTCCGGGCCGGTGAGCAGGCTGACCAGACGGAACTGCGCCACGCTGGTGTCCTGATACTCGTCCACCAGCAGGTAGCGGTATTTGTTCTGGTAATACTCCCGCACGTCGGGGTGTTCGGCCAGCAGCAGTACGGTCTGGTAAATGAGGTCGTCGAAGTCGAAGGCACCGGCTTCCTTGAGCTTTTTCTCGTAGGCCGCATAGATGCGGGCAGTCAGGCTTCCTTTGGTGTCTCTTGCGGTGCCGACGGCCTGTTCCGGGCTGACCAGCTGGTCTTTCCAGCGGCTCATCTGGTTGATGGCCGCCTTGACGGGCAGGAACTTGTCGTCCACGTTCAGTTCCTTATAGACGTTTTTCATCACCCGCTGGGCATCGTCGGTGTCATAAATGGTAAAGCTGCGCGGGTAGCCGATCTCCTCCGCCCAGCGGCGCAGGATGCGCACACAGGCCGAGTGGAAGGTGGAGGCGAACACCTCGTCGCCCTCTTCCCCGCCCAGCATCCGGCGCAGGCGTTCTTTCAGCTCCCCGGCCGCCTTGTTGGTAAAGGTGATGGCCATCACGTTCCAGCTGCGCACGGCGTTCTGTTTGAGCATGCCGTCCAGCCAGAAAGGCGCATCGGTGCCGGTCATGATGGCGTTGCGCAGAGCCTTGACGTCCTCTTCGGTGGCGGGACGGGGCGTCTGCTTCGAGCCGTGGGCCGAGCCGAACCGGATGAGGTTTGCAATGCGGTTGACCAGCACGGTGGTCTTGCCGCTGCCGGCACCCGCCAGAATGAGCAGCGGGCCATCGGTGGTGAACACCGCCCGGCGCTGCATCTCGTTCAGGCGGCCGAACTGTTTTTCAATGTAAGTATCACGCAGAGCGCAAAATTCCTGAGTCAGATCTTTAGCCATGGGTTCCCCTGTTCCTTTAACATTTACTCTTAAAGAATAGTATACCACAATTTGAAATGGTTGTACATAAAAACAAAACCCGCCCGGCAGCTGAAACCACCGGGCGGGAAGCTTTTTTCAGAAAACGCTTAGCCGAAGATGTTGATCAGGATACCAGCAGCAACGGCGGAGCCGATAACGCCGGCCACATTGGGGCCCATGGCGTGCATCAGCAGGAAGTTGGAGGGGTTCTCGCTCTGGCCGACCTTCTGAGAAACACGGGCAGCCATAGGCACAGCGGAAACGCCTGCGGAACCGATCAGGGGGTTCACCTGGCCGCCGGTCAGCACGTACATCAGCTTGCCGAACAGCACGCCTGCGGCAGTGCCGAAGGAGAAGGCGATCAGGCCCAGCACGATGATGAACAGGGTGCGGGTGTTCAGGAAAGTGTTTGCAGAGGTGGTGCAGCCAACGGACAGTGCCAGGAAGATGGTGATGATGTTCATCAGCTCATTGCCGGCGGTCTTCTGGATACGGTCCACGACGCCGCACTCCCTCATCAGGTTGCCCAGCATCAGCATACCGACCAGAACGGCGGCGTCAGGCACGATCAGGGAGACCACGATGGTGACCATGATGGGGAAGATGATCTTCTCGGTCTTGGAGACGGTGCGCAGCTGCTTCATCACAACGGTACGCTCTTTCTTGGTGGTCAGTGCCTTCATGATGGGCGGCTGGATAACGGGCACCAGAGCCATGTAGCTGTAAGCTGCCACGGCGATGGAGCCCAGCAGCTCCGGAGCCAGACGGGAAGTAACAAAGATGGCGGTGGGGCCGTCGGCACCGCCGATGATGGCGATGGCAGCGGACTGCTTCTGGGTGAAGTCCACCAGACCGGTAGCGGTCAGCAGGCGGGCGCCCATGTAAGTACCGAAGATGCCGAACTGTGCGGCAGCGCCCAGCAGCAGGCTCTTGGGGTTGGAGATCAGGGGTGCGAAGTCGGTCATGGTGCCGATGCCCAGGAAGATCAGCGGCGGGTAGATGCCCAGCTTGACGCCCATGTAGAGCATATCAGCCAGACCGCCGTTGTTCAGGATCTCCACCCACATGGGGTGTTCCAGACCGTCGCCGACGAAATACTGCATGTGGATGATGCCGCTACCGGGCAGGTTTGCCAGGATCATGCCGAATGCCATGGGCAGCAGGATCAGCGGCTCAAACTCCTTGACGATGGCCAGGTACAGCAAAAAGCAGCCCACGCAGATCATGATCGCGTACAGGTAGCCGCCCGGCTCACCGAACTGTGCAAAGCCGGAACTTTGGAAAATACCGACCAGAGTATCAATAAACTGTGTCATGCTCTTCCTCCTCTGTTAAAACGGTGCCGTGGTGTCGTTGACACCCGCATTGCCCCAGCCGTTCTTGCTGCGGCGCACGGCTCTGAGGGTATACTTGCCGTTGCCCATTGCGTGGATGGCTGCCATGATAGCGGCCACGACGTCGCCGGGGATGCCCTCTTCCACCTGAGGAGCGGGAGCTGCGGCAGGCTGCGCAGCGGCAGCAGGCTTGGCGGCAGGAGCAGCCTTGGCGGCTTTCTCCGCTTCCTTGGCGGCCTTCTTCTTCGCATCCATCGAGTCGAAGATCTTACCTTCCAGCGTGATGATCGCCATCAGCAGGATGAGGATCAGGAACACCAGCACGATGCCGGTCAGCGTAACGACCAGATCAAAACCTAAATCCATGGGTTTTCCTCCTGTTTCTTGGATACTGCGTCCGATACAAGTTCGTCAGCAGAAAATCAATTTGGGTATAGTATACCTTATTTTCCCATTTATTTCAACAAAAATGGACAATTTTTCTTTTTGGCGCTTTGTGACGTCAGATGGATAAAACGTGCACTCCCCTGCCTCAGCGGCGGCCGATGCGGGGTGTTGCGTCCTGAAAACCGGTCTCCAGCTTGTCGTTCAGGCCCAGGCTCATGGCCGTGCCCAGCGCCACACAGTTGACGGGGTCGGGCGAGACGGTCACGTCCACCTTCAGCTCTTCGCTCAGGTACTCGGTCAGGCCGTGCAGCTGTGCGCCGCCGCCGGTGAGCATGACACCGTTGCGGAAGATATCGCCTGCCAGCTCCGGCGGGGTCTTTTCCAGCACCTGATGGGCGGCGGTGCCGATCTGCTCGCTCAGCATCATGACCGGGTCGTACAGGTCATCGGTGGAGACGTTGACGCGCACCGGCAGACCGGTGAGCAGGCTGCGGCCCTTGATCTCCATGGTTTCGTGGAAATCGGTCTTCTGGGGGCAGCAGGCCACATTCTTTTTCAGCTCTTCGGCGGTGCGCTGGCCGATGGCCACGCTGTACTTGTTGCGCACGAACTTGAGGATCTCTTCGTCATAGTGGTTGCCGGCCACGCGCACACTGGTGGCCTTGACCTTGCCGCCCAGGCTCAGCACGGCGATATCGGTGGTGCCGCCGCCGATGTCGATGATCATGCGGCCGTCGGGCTGGGTGATGTCGATGCCGGAGCCGAGGGCGGCGGCGATGGGCTCGTCGATCAGGTAGACCTGACGGGCACCGGCGGCCACCACGGCCTCCACCACGGCGTCGCTCTCGATGCCGGTGATGGCGGCGGGCACGCACACCGCCACCCGGGGCTTGACCATGTGGGAGCTGTACACCTGCTTGACGAAGCGGCAGATCAGCTCGCGGGTCATGGTGTGGTCGCTGATGACGCCGTCCTTCAGCGGGAAGATGGCGGAAATATAATTGGGGGTGCGGCCCACCATGGCCAGCGCCTTGTCGCCGGCTTCCAGCACGGTGTTCTTGCGGGTGTCCATAGCCACGACGCTGGGCTGGTTGAGCACGACGCCCTTGTCCTTCTGCGCAATGATGATGGTGGTGGTACCGAGATCGATACCGATATCGTTCTGTGCCATAAAAATCTCTGTTCCTTTCTCTGGGTTCCTCTATCGACGACGGCCCGGCAATGCCGGAGCCGGAAATCATACCATTTTTCAGTATAGCATAATTGAGGGGAAAAGTATAGTAAAACCCTCTCAAAGCCTTCCCCCTTGGGGGAAGCCTTTTCGTGATCCTCTTATTCCCCCGCTTCCGTCTGCTCCGGGGGCAGCTCGGCGGCCAGCAGATGGGCAAGGCCGCTGTAGCGCAGATTCTGGCGCACGTTGCCCATCATGCGGTTGGCAATGTCGCGCCGGCCCGCAACGATGCACAGCTTGCGCGCGCGGGTGACGCCGGTGTAGAACAGGTTGCGGTAGCACAGCCGCGGCGGCACCTGCGCCACCGGCAAAATCACCGCCGGGAACTCGCTGCCCTGGCTCTTGTGCACCGTGATGGCGTAGGCGATCTCCAGCTCGTTGAGGTTCTCCGCCGGATAGATGAGCCGCCGGTCGTCCATGCGCACCACCATGGAGCGGTCGCGCTGGTTGATGCTCTCCACGATGCCGATGTCGCCGTTGTAAGCGCCCACGCCCTGTTCCCCGCCAATGCGGTTCCAGACGATCTCGTAGTTGTTGCGCACCTGCATCACCTTGTCGCCTACCCGGAACACCCGGGATGCGCTTTGCAGCTGGGGTTTGCCCTTCTGCTCCGGGTTGAGCAGGTTCTGCAGCTCCACGTTCAGCGCCTGGGTGCCGGTGGGGCCGAGCTTGGTGGGGCAAAGCACCTGAATGTCCCGGATAGGGTCAAAGCCGTAGCTGCGGGGCAGCCGGGTGGTAACGAGGTCGCACACCAGCTGCCGGGCGACGTCGCCGTCCGCTTCGAGAAAAAAGAAATCGTCCGTTTTTCTGCCTTTTTTCAGCGGTTCGCCGCTGATGATGCGGTGGGCATTTTCCACGATCAGGCTGCGTGCCGCCTGCCGGAAGATCTCGTTCAGGCAGACCGTGGGCACCAGACCCGAGCGGATGATCTCGCCCAGAATGTTGCCCGGCCCCACGCTGGGCAGCTGGTCGGCGTCGCCCACCATGATGATGCGGCAGCTGTAGCGCAGCGCCGCGATCAGGGCCTGAAACAGCTTGACATCCACCATGCTCATCTCGTCCAGTATGACCACGTCGTACTTGAGCAGGTTCTTGTCGTTGTGGATGAAGCTGACCACCCCGCCGGTATAGTCCACTTCCAGCAGGCGGTGGATGGTGCTGGCCTTGCGGCCGGTCAGCTCGCTGAGCCGCTTGGCGGCGCGGCCGGTGGGCGC
>CAKSZM010000043.1 GCA_934525735.1 uncultured Faecalibacterium sp.
CTGGTGGTGTACCCCATCTGCGGCCACTGGATGTGGGGCGGCGGCTGGCTGCAGAGCATGGGCTTCCACGATTTTGCCGGTTCCGCAGCCGTGCACAATGTGGGCGGCGTCATCGCTCTGCTGGGCGCATGGATGCTTGGCCCCCGCATCGGCAAGTACGACAAGGACGGCAAGCCCCATGCCATCCCAGGCCACAACCTGACGGCCGGTGCTCTGGGCGTGTTCATCCTGTGGTTCTGCTGGTTCGGCTTCAACGGCGGTTCTTCCCTGAGTCTGTCCACCGATGCCACCATGACCCTGACTGGTCTGGTCTGCTTCAACACCAACCTTGCAGCCGCTGTTGCCACCTGCGTGACCATGATCTTCACCTGGCTGCGCTACGGCAAGCCCGATGTCTCCATGACCCTGAACGGCTCTCTGGCAGGTCTTGTGGCTATCACCGCAGGCTGCGACACCGTTTCACCCTTCGGCGCATTCTTCATCGGCTTTGTGGCTGGTATCCTTGTGGTGCTGAGCGTCGAATTCTTCGATAACATCGCCAAGGTGGATGACCCGGTCGGCGCTGTCTCCGTCCACTTTGCAAACGGCGTGTGGGGCACCATTGCTGTGGGTCTGTTCTCCACCGGTGCCAACACCGAGCACGCCGGCCTGTTCTACGGCGGCGGTGTGGCGCAGCTGGGCACCCAGCTGCTGGGTCTGGTCACGGTCGATCTCTATGTTGTGATCGTGATGTTCATCATTTTCAAGATCATTGATAAGACCATCGGCCTGCGTGTCCCCGCAGAGGTGGAGATCGACGGTCTGGATATCCACGAGCATGGTTTGGCCTCCGCTTACGCCGGCTTCTCCATCTCCGATGCAAACTCTGCCGTCATGGTGCCCAACGAGAACACCGATCTGGGCGAGGACGATGCCGCAAAGGCATCCGCTGCACAGATCAATGCAGCAGTGCCGGTGGTGCGCGAAGCTTCGCCTGTCATTCACGACGGTGTTTACGATACCGGTATGCATAAAGTTTCCATCATCGCAAAGCTGTCCAAGTTCGATCAGCTCAAGACGGCCCTCAATGATCTGGGCGTCACCGGCATGACCGTGACCCAGGTGATGGGCTGCGGCATCCAGAAGGGCACCACCGAGAAGTACCGCGGCGTTCCTGTGGATTCCACCCTGCTGCCCAAGATCAAGGTGGAGGTCATCGTCTCCAAGATCAGCGTAGACGCTGTGGTGGAGGCCGCCAAGAAGGCTCTGTACACCGGCCACATCGGCGACGGCAAGATCTTTGTTTACAACGTGACCCGTGTGGTCAAGATCCGCACCGGCGAAGAGGACTTTGCCGCTCTGCAGGATGTGGAGTAAGCTCCGCAATTCTAACAGCCACCCCGTCGTGATGACGTGGTAATAGATTTGTTCTCCTTTTTCCTTTTTTCTGATCCGAATCTCAAAATGGCAACCAACTTAAAGGCCCCGCTCCTGCGCACAAAGGAGCGGGGCCTTTGGCGTAAAAGAGCAACCCTGCGCAGAAAATTTTGATTTCCTGCATCTTTCACTTGATTTTTTGCCCCGGGCGTGCTACAATCAGCGTAGTTTCATCCTGACAAAAGCAATGATGCGGACAAACTGATATCCCGTCTCCGCGACTCAGAGAGGGCTGCCCCGCAAGGGTGCTGCAAGCAGCCTGCCGTGTACCGGATCTCTACCACCGCAGAGCGCAGAGGTGAACCTCTGCCGGGTGCGCCCGTTACAGCACAGCGAGTGGCACGCTTAGGCGTGCAATTCGGGTGGAACCGTGGAACGTTTGAGTATTTTTCAGGCGCTTCATCCCGTGTGAATGTGTGCGGGATGGAGCGCTTTTTTCGTATCTTTTATCTGTCAAAGGAGTATGCATCATGAAGATCATCTATAAGGACGGCCATGTGGACGAGTGCCCGCAGGACCAGGAACTGCACGTTATCCGCCACACCGCAGCCCACATCATGGCACAGGCCATCAAGCGCCTGTATCCGCAGGCTGACTTTGCCTTCGGCCCGGCTACCGAGAACGGCTTCTACTACGACGTCGATCTGGGCGACCAGAAGCTCTCCGACGAAGATCTGGCCAACATCGAAAAAGAGATGCGCAAGATCGTCAAGGAAAATCTGCCCATCAAGCCCTTCATCCTGCCCCGTGCCGAGGCCGTGAAGCTGATGGAAGAGCGCAAGGAAAACTACAAGATCGAGCACATGGCAGATCTGGCCGATGAGACCGAGTTCAGCTTCTTCCAGCAGGGCGAGTACGTTGATATGTGCATCGGACCCCACCTGACCTACACCAAGGCGCTGAAGGCCTTCAAGATCACCCAGCAGTCCGGCGCATACTGGAAGAACGACAAGGAAAACAAGATGCTGACCCGTATCAACGGCGTGGCCTTCCGCAATCAGGAAGAGCTGGACGCCTGGGAGAAGGAGCAGCAGGAGGCCCGCGAGCGCGATCACCGCAAGATCGGCAAGGAGATGGGCCTGTTCATGACCGATGATCTGGTGGGCCGCGGCCTGCCCATGTTCCTGCCCGCAGGCTACACCGTCTGGCAGGAGCTGGAGAACTATATCAAGGCCAAGGAGCGCGCACGCGGCTACCTGCACGTCATGACCCCCTGCATCGGCACCGTGAACCTGTACAAGACTTCCGGCCACTGGGATCACTACCGTGAGAACATGTTCCCCGCCATGGAGATGGAGGGCGAGAGCTATGTCCTGCGCCCGATGAACTGCCCCCACCACATGATGATCTATGCAAATCATCCCCACTCTTACCGTGATCTGCCCATGCGCATCGGCGAGATCGCACACGACTTCCGTTACGAGTCCTCCGGCACCCTGAAGGGCATCGAGCGCGGCCGTCACTTCTGCCAGAACGACGCCCACCTGTTCTGCACTCCGGAGCAGATCAAGAGCGAGGTCGCTGACGTCTGCAATCTGATCTTTGAGACCTACAAGGACTTCAACATCACCGACTACCGCTGCGTACTGAGCCTGCGTGACCCCGCCGACAAGAAGAAGTACCACGACGATGACGCCATGTGGAACCACGCCGAGAGCGCTCTGCGCGAAGTGCTGACCGAGCTGGGCATCCAGTTCACCGAGGAGATCGGCGAGGCTGCCTTCTACGGCCCGAAGCTGGACGTGAACGTCAAGCCCGCTGTGGGCGCTGAGTACACCCTGTCCACCTGCCAGCTGGACTTCTGCCTGCCCGCAAAGTTCCACCTGACCTATGTGGACAAGGACGGTACCGAGAAGACCCCCGTGGTGCTGCACCGTGCAATTCTGGGCTCTCTGGACCGCTTCATGGCTTACCTGATCGAAGAGACCAAGGGCAAGTTCCCCACCTGGCTGGCTCCGGTGCAGGTCAAGGTCCTGCCCGTCTCCGAAAAGACGCTGGACTACGCACAGGATGTGACCGAGAAGCTGGTGGAGGCCGGTGTCCGCGTGGCTCTGGACGACGACAACCAGAAGATCGGCTACAAGATCCGTGCCGCACAGCAGGTGGACCGTGTGCCCTATATGCTGGTTCTGGGTGCCAAGGAAGCTGAGGCCGGTAACATCTCTGTGCGTGACCGCAAGGGCGAGACCACCACGATGGAGCTGAACGACTTCATCGCAAAGGTGACCGACGAGATCAAGAACCGCACCTACAACGCCTGATCGAACTGAATAAACGCAGAGCGCCGCTCTCCCTTTTGCCGGGAGGGCGGCGCTTTTTGCGCGGTAAAAATGCCAAAGGGCGCTGCTTTTGACGAGGCAGCGCCCTTTGGTACTATATGTCTCTGTAAGGAGGGAATCAGGCATTCTCTTTCTGCACGCTCTTCACGGCCAGTGCTTTGGCGGGTTTCATCAGCAGCACGCATACGCCGTTGAAAAGCACGGAACCTACGATAAAGGTGATGAAGAACTGGGGCAGATGCGTGGCCAGAGCGGTGGTATCGATGCAGGCCACGGTCAGGTAGGCAAAGCCGACGTTATTCAGCACCTTGGGGGCATAGGGATGCAGGATGATGAGGATGAACAGCACCACGGCCAGCGGGATGAGGAAGCCGAAGAAATCACCCAGGACCGGGGTCAGAGCCGTGATGGACAGCAGCGCGACCACAGTGAGGATAAGGCCCACAAGACCGCCCAGCTCCACCGTGACGAAGCGGTCTTTCACATCGCCCTCCAGTGTGAACATCATGATGTTGCTCAAAAAGATCAGCCAGCTGTACTCCATTCCGGTGACATGGATGACGGCGTTGGCGATGAGGATCCACACCAGCAGCATCAGGCGGAAGTACAGCAGGAAGCGCTTGGTAACAGTTTCGTTCATGGTTGTGTCCTTCTTTCTTGTTGTAATGCAAGGAAAAGTTTGCGAAATCTCGATTTTGACAGGAAAAACCTGCAATTGATGAAACCAGTATACAATATTTTCCTACAGAAAACAAGATTTTGGCAACGTTAAATTGCATATTTTGGAAAATTTAAATTGCTGATACACACGCGGGACGGGCAAGGAAACTCCACCCCCGGACGCTCCTCAGAGGAACTCCGCCCCTTGCCTGAAACCAGGAACAGGAGTATAATTGACCCATGAAATGTCTGCCGCGCTGCGGCTTTGGAAAAACAGGAGGAACCCTATATGAACAAACCGGTATTGGTCGTGATGGCGGCCGGCATGGGCAGCCGCTACGGCGGCATGAAGCAGATCGACCCGGTGGGGCCGAACGGTCAGGTCATCATCGATTATTCCATCTATGATGCCCACCGCGCGGGTTTTGACACGGTGATCTTCGTCATCAAGCACGAGATCGAGGATGCATTCAAGGCCGCCATCGGCGACCGACTGTCCAGCGTGATGAACGTGAAATATGCTTTCCAACAGCTGGACGAGCTGCCTGCAGGCTTCTCCGTGCCGGAAGGCCGGGTCAAGCCCTGGGGCACCTGCCACGCCGTGCTGGCGGCCAAAGACCTCATTGACGGCCCCTTTGCAGTCATCAATGCCGATGACTACTACGGCCCCGAGGCGTTCCGGGTGATGTACGATTACCTGTCCACCCACGAGGACGGCGAATGCTACGACTACTGCATGGTGAGCTACCTGCTGCAGAACACCGTGTCGGAAAACGGCAGCGTTTCCCGCGGCGTGTGCATCACCAACCCCGACGGTACCCTGCACAGCGTTACCGAGCGCACCCGCATCGAGACCTATGAGGGCGGCGTGCACTACACCGAGGACGGCGGCGAGAGCTGGACCGACCTGCCCGGCGATACCCCCGTCAGCATGAACCTGTGGGGTTTCGGCAAAAGCTTTCTGGACGAGGCCGAACAGCGCTTTGCCGGCTGGCTCCGCGAAGCGCTGCCGGAAAACCCGCTCAAGGGCGAGTACTATCTGCCGCTGGTCGTGACCGAGCTGATCGAAGAAGGCAAGGCGAAAATCCAGGTGCTGCGCAGCACCGATAAGTGGTACGGTGTGACCTACCGCGAGGATAAGCCGCTGGTGGTGCAGGCCATCGCCCGCAAGACCGCCGAGGGCCAGTACCCGGAAAACCTCTGGGAGTAATTCTCCCGTATAAAAGAGGCTGTTGCACATCGTTTTAGCCGAAAGTGCAGCAGCCTTTTTCAAAATCAAACGTATAATCAAACAATTCAAAAAAGCATGTGCATCACAAATCCATCGAAAATTTCTGATTTTCGAGAAAATTTGTTGCACATGCTTTTTTGTTAGACATTGATGCTGTTTGATTCTTACGCCTATTCGTACAAAAATAGAGGCTGTCGCATGTGCAACAGCCCCTTGACAAAGCTTCTCAGAAAAAACTCTCAGTCATCGCCGCGCGATGCCAGTGATCCCGAAAGGGAGAGCTTTTTGCATCTGTCCGGCGGGCTGTACAAGCCCCCCTCGGGGGAGCTGGCAAAGCCGCAAGGCTTTGACGGAGAGGGTCCGTCCGCTTATGCGTCCTTCTTGTCCTGCTCGTCCTCGCCGGATTTGCGGGTCAGGCGGGAGCGCAGAACTTTCAGGCTGGTCTTTTTCACGCCGTGTTTCAGGTCCGGGAAGGCGCGAATCATGCGCCGCGGGCCGACGATGCGGGGCGCTTTGAGCAGCTGCGCCTGCATCTCGTCGCTGCGGGCCTGCAGATCTTCGGCCAGCTCCTCCAGCCGCAGCAGTTCGGCGGCGCGCTCGGCGGTGCCTTTTGCGGCCAGCTTTGCGGCTTCGGCGGCTTCGGCGGCATTCAGCTTGGCCGTCTCAGAGGCATGTCTGGCGGCGTCCATGGCTTCGTCGGCCTTGGCGCGCACCGCAGCCAGCGTATCCCGCATACTGCGCTTTTCGGGCGCATTCTCGCGGGCCTGCGCGGCGGCCAGCTTCAGCTGCAGGCGCTGTTCGTCCAGCTTCTGGTCGGCGTTCAGGGTGGTGGTGCCCAGCAGCTGGGTCATGGCGTCGCTCACGGCGTGGATGCTGTCGGCCAGCTGCTCCATGGTGTCCAGCGTCTTGCTCAGGCCGGACGCCGCAATGGCGGTGGCCACCACGTCCACGGCGTATACCGCGTACAGAATACACATGAGGATCAGCCCCGCGAACTGCGGGATCATATCCACGAACCCGGCGATCACCGGGTGGATGACTTTCATCACCACCAGCGTGCCCACGCCCCACAGCAGGCAGAACTCAAGGCAGATGTAGCCCCCGATGTTGAACGGGAAGTCGCTGTAATCCCACCAGCGGGTGTGGTAGATCTTTTCCAGCGCCCAGCCGCCCACAAGTTCCAGCGCGCTGGGCAGGATGACGCCGCCGATGTACAGCGCCAAAACGCTGTTCTGCAGCGGCGTGAGGGCAAACAGCACGATGATCATGCCGAAGCCGTAGATGGGGCACACCGGCCCGTTGAGGAAGCCGCGGTTCACCAGCTGGCCGGTGGTGGCGGCGGCGTAGATGACCTCAAGGCACCACCCCAGACAGGAGTAGATGAGGAAAAACGCAAAGATATGGTACAGCGAAAACCCGCATACCATGGTATCCGTCAGAAAGGAAAGCAAAAAAACACCTCCAAATAAGCCGTCCCCCTCGGGGGAAGCCTTTTAGCAAAGCCGCTCAGTTCTGTTTGTGCACGATC
Source organism: uncultured Faecalibacterium sp. (assembly GCA_934525735.1). Lineage (GTDB taxonomy): Bacteria > Bacillota > Clostridia > Oscillospirales > Ruminococcaceae > Faecalibacterium. The sequence continues at coordinate 7,115 of CAKSZM010000043.1, forward strand.
TTATATTCGTCGCCCGGCTCAAAGAAAGGGCAGGCGGCGGTGCTGCGGGAGAGATACCGCGCCATCTCGTCCTCGTCGAGAGAACCACCCTCGGCGCAGTAATAGCTGCCGTACTCGTCCTGCACGTTGTTCAGGCACACTTCACAGGGGTCAGTCATGGCTCTGGCCTTCCTGCGCGGCGGCCTCGGCCTCGGCGGCTTCGCGCGCCATCCGCTTGAGCACCTTCGGCTCGATCCAGGTCACGCTGTCATCGCCGGGCTTCTTGCGGGCGATCAGCGCCTTGATCTTGATGCCCATCTCGGTGAACATGCCCTCGTGCTCGGTGCGGATGTTCCACTCCGGCTCGTTCTCGTGCAGGTCGTAGGTGATCCACTCGATTTCGTAGCCGGCAGCGGGGAAGTACTCCACGCTGTCGCGGAACAGGTCATCATCATCGGTCTTGAAGTAGATCTCGCCGCCGTCCTTCAGGAACTCGCGGTAGGCGATGAGCTGGCGGGGGTAGGTGAGCCGGTGCTTGTGGGAAGAGCCGTTCTTGCTCCACGGGTTGCAGAAGTTGATGTAGATGCGGCTCACCTCGTCCTCGGCGGTGATGACGCCCTTGATGCGCTCGATATCGGTGCTCATGATCTTGACGTTATCGATGGGGCGGTTTGCGGCCTGATAGGCGGCCTCGATCTTGCGCTTGGCGAGGATGAGGACTTTGTCGGTGATGTCGATGCCCAGATAGTTGTTTTCCGGGTGGGCGCAGGCCAGCTGGGAGATGAAGCCGCCCTTGCCGCAGCCCAGCTCCAGAATAAAGGGCTGTTCCGGGCGGGCGTACTGGGCGTGCCATTTGCCGCCCCAGATCAGGGGTTCATGGACATGGAAGTCTGCGGCCATCAGCTCGTCGTGGGCATAGGGTTTGAAACGCATTCTCATAATTGGATATTCTCCTTCAAAAATTCTTCTACTTCTTCCGGTCTTGCGGCGCAGCTGCCCTGACAGATGCCGGGCTTGCCGCCGCCGCGGCCGTTGAGGGCGGCGTTCAGAGCTTTGGTCAGGGCGCGCACATCGCCGTCTTTCTGCGCGATGCAGTAGCCGGTGCCCTTCTCGGTGGGGGTCAGGGCCGCGCACAGGCCGGAGGTGGCTTCGGTCAGGCGGGCGGCCAGCCGGTGCAGACCGTCCGGATCCAGCCCGGGTACGGTGCGGATGGCATTCTCGCCGGGCGCTGTGCTCTGCGCAAGGGCATCGAACAGCTGATTGCAGATGCCGAAATGTGTAAACTTGAGCGCAGTATACTCGTCGTAAACGCGATGCACCGCTGCAGCGGTCTGGTCGGCCTTGGCCGAGAGCAGCGCGCCGATATCGGCCTGCCGCCCGCGCATGGCCTGCGCCGCCAGCAGGGCGCGCTGCCCGCACACCACGCTCAGACGCACGCCGCCCTTGTAGTTTTCGGACGCCAGAATTTTGATCTGTCCCACCTGACCGGTAGTGGCCGTGTGGGTTCCGCAGCAGGCACAGACATCCGCCCCGGGGATGGTCACGATGCGCACCTGACCTTCGATCTCCTTTTTGGAGCGGTAGGTCAGCGCCGCCAGCTCTTCCCGGGTGGGGTAGGTGATGACCACCGGCACATCCTGCCAGACGATGCGGTTGGCGGCAAGCTCGGCTTCCCGCAGGCCGTCGGCGGAGATGGGCACGCTGGTATCCATGCGCACGGCGTCCGACCCGATGTGGAAGCCCACATTCTCCGCTCCGAACATCTGGTGCAGGATGCCGGAGAGGATGTGTTCGCCGGTGTGCTGCTGCATCTTGTCGAACCGCCACGCCCAGTCGATGCGGCCGGTGACGACCACTCCGGGTGCGGCGGCAGCAGGCAGAGCAGCCACGCTGTGCCAGATGACGCCCTCGTGCTCGTGCACGTCGGTAACGGCAAGGGCGGTGCCGTCCGGCAGGGTCAGGGTGCCGCGGTCGGCGGGCTGGCCGCCGCCTTCGGGATAAAACACCGTGCCGTCCAGCGCAATGCGCCCGCCGCCGGTCTTTTCGTCCGGTTCGGCGGCAAGGATGCGGCTTTCGCCTTCGGTGCGGAAGGCGTCCTGTTCAAAATATTTTTCTGTGCGCTGCATGGCGCGGGTACCTCCTGTAAATAGAACGATTGACAATGGGGGAAAGTGTCTTGCCGAGGGATGTTCTCTTTTGACACTAAAAGAGAACCAGAAAAGTGCCAGCGATTTCGACGCGCTGGAGCCACGAAAAAGGGGCTGCTCGCCCCTTTTAACCCTAAAGAAGTGGGCTGCACCGGAAAAAAACTGAAGATTCACGCCTGTTCGGCGTGAAAATCTTTTAACCGTTTTTTCCGGCTCCGCCGATTTGAAGCCCTTCAGTCGCTGCGCGACAGCTCCCCCCGGGGAGCAAGCACGTCCACAAGCTTTGCGGTTGAGCCGCAAACTTTCCCGCCATGCCAAAGGCTCCCCCCTTCGGGGGAGCTGGCGCGAAGCGACTGAGAGGGTCATCCCGTAAAATTAAGTATACCACGTTTTTTGCCTGTGGAAAATAGTCTCCGGATATGTTATGATAAGAAACAACGATATTCCCATAACGTGTTAAAAATGAGGAAGGTAATAGCATGCGTGAAAGTGGAATCCTGATGCCGGTGTCCAGCCTGCCCGGCCCTTATGGAATCGGCTGCTTTGGCAAGGAAGCGTTCAAGTTTGTGGATTTTCTGGCCGATGCGGGCCAGAAGATCTGGCAGTTGCTGCCCCTCAGCCCCACCGGCTACGGCGACAGCCCCTATCAGAGCTGTTCGGCTTTTGCGGGCAACCCCTATTTCATCGACCTTGACGCCCTGAAGGAAGAAGGCCTGCTCACCGCCGCCCAGCTCAAGGCGGAGGACTGGGGTGCCGATTCGAAGCAGGTGGACTACGGCACCCTGTATGTCAGCCGCTACAAGGTGCTGCGCACCGCCTACGCGGCCTGGCGCAAAGCCTGCAAGGGGCTGCACGGCTGCAGCTATTACTTCCCGGATGACTACTATGCATTCACCCTCGCCAATGAGGACTGGCTGGACGACTACGCCCTGTACATGGCGCTCAAGACTGCCAACGGCATGAAGAACTGGGTGGAGTGGGCAAAGCCCTACCGCCTGCGCGACAAAAACGCGCTGGCGCAGTTCGCCGCCGAAAACGAGGAAGAGATCGGCTTCTGGAAGTTCGTGCAGTACAAGTTCAGCGTCCAGTGGCAGGCCGTGAAACGCTACGCCAACGAAAAGGGCGTGAAGATTTTGGGCGACATCCCCATCTACGTCTCTGCCGACTCGGTGGACGCCTGGGTGGGCGGTGAGCTGTTCGAGCTGGACCGCGACGGCGGCTTTGCCCGGGTGGCAGGCTGCCCGCCGGACTACTTCTCCGCCGACGGCCAGCTGTGGGGCAACCCGCTGTACGACTGGGCCTACCACAAAAAGACCGGCTATGCATGGTGGATCAAGCGGGTGCGCCACGCGCTGGGCATCTACGATCTGCTGCGCATCGACCATTTCCGGGGCTTTGACACCTACTGGGCCATCCCTGCCGACAGTGCCACCGCCAAGACCGGCAAGTGGGAGACCGGCCCCCGCATGGAGCTGTTCAACGCGCTGGAAGCAGCTCTCGGCAAGCTGCCCATCATCGCAGAAGACCTGGGCGAGCTGTTCCCCAGCGTGCGGGAACTGCTGGCCGACAGTACCTTTCCGGGCATGAAGGTGCTGCAGTTTGCGTTCAGCGGCGGCGACAACGAGTATCTGCCCCATAACCACGTCAAGAACAGCGTGGTCTACCCGGGCACCCACGACAACACCACCCTCGCAGACTGGTGGGAGAACGGCGCATCCAAAAAGGAAAAGGCCACCGCCGCCGCTTACCTGCACCTGACGGGCGCAAAGCCCACCGCAAAGCAGCTGGCTGCCGTCAAGACCGACGATGCCCGCATCGCCCTGCTGCGCGCAGCGCTTGGCAGCTGCGCCGACCGGGCCATCATCCCCATGTACGACTGGCTGGGCCTTGGCGCCGAGGCGCATCTGAACACCCCGGGCAAGCTGGGCGGCAACTGGGCATGGCGTGCTGCCAACGGCTTTGAGGAAAAAGCGCTGGCAAAAACCATCCGGGAAGAGTGCGACGTGTACTGCCGTGTCTAAAGTGTGCCGGAAGGGTTCGGATTGTTTGGCAATCTGACGAAAATGTAAAAACTTCTGCAAAAATTTGTGCGATTTGCTGGCAAAATCCGTGCTTCAATGGTATAATGTCGCTAAAGCGGCGTTATACCATTTTTTGTTGATGCGTTCCCGGTGTTCCCGGCAACAGAACGAAAACGGTAAACGTGGTACAATGGAGCAAAGCTCCCCCGGGAAAAGCGGGGGTATGGATTGGCACACGGCGTATGGGAGTGCTGTGCGCAGATGATGGGGAAAATGAAAACATGAAGAAAGAATGGACGGAACAGGATCTGCGCAGCCTTGCGCAATCGGCACAGGCAGCGTTCGAGACTGTGACCCTGACCGAAGAGCAGCCCGGCGAAGGTTGGCAGGACGCGGGCCTGCATGTGGATTATGAATTGCGGAACGGCCGTGTGGACTGCGTGCTGCGCCGCCATGTGGAAGCAGACGGCAAGTGCTTTGAACTGCAGATGTCGGCACCGCTGGCGGGCAATATCCTGCCGGAAGAGCGCATGACCCCCCGCGAGAGGGAGCTGTGCCGCGACGACCTGAGCCACGATTTCCTGACCGGCGTGTACAACCGCCGCTATCTGGAGACCGTGTTTGCCGAAAAGCTGGAGCAGTGCGCCGCCGAGGGCCGCAAGGCTGCGGTGGCGCTTGTGACCATCGACAACGGCCAGAAGCTGCGGGACAGCTACGGCCAGCCGGTGATGGATCAGCTGCACTGCTTTGTGGGCAACCAGTGGAAGAAGAGCTTTGACGTTCCCGCCGCCCGCATCGTCTGCCGCCTGACCGGCAGCATCTTTGTGGTGGGCTGCGTGGACACCGATGCAAAGCAGCTGGCCGAGGAGATGCGCAATCTCTACGAGCAGATGCCCCATGCCTGCATCACCACGGTGGGCCTGATGCACCGGGTGCCCTTTACCCTCAGCTGCGGTGTGGCCGGGCTGGAGGATGCGCAGGCCAAAAACTGGCAGGGTCTTTACGAGAAGTGCGACGAGCGCCTGCGCGCGGCACAGGCTGCCGGCGGCGACCGGGTGTGCGGAGAATAAAGAGGGAACTTACACAGCTCCCCTCATCCGTCATTGCAGAGCAATGCCACCTGTTCCTCTCTCTGTTGCGAATGCAACATCTCTCCCCGACCGGGGAGAGTCTTTCCCCAAGGGGGAAGGCTGAATAAACTCCCCCTTTTGGCGCAGACTAAGGCCAAAAGGGGGATTTTTGTATGGAAAACCAGAAAAACGATAATCTGAATCTGCTGGAAGCCGTGGTGCAGAATACGGAAATGGGCAAGAACACGCTGGAACAGATCGTGCCCATGACCGAGGACACCCAGTTCAAGGCGGAGCTGCTGCGCCAGCGCAACATCTACCACCAGCTCAATCAGGAAGCCCACACCGCCATCGAAGCCTGCGGCGGCACCGCGCAGGGGCAGAGCGCCATGGCAAAGCTGAACACAAAGATGGGCATCAGTATGAAGACCCTTACCGACAAATCCACCCGCAATCTGGCCGAGATGCTCACGCAGGGCAGCGGCATGGGCGTGGTGGACTGCGTGAAAGCGCAGAAGGACTATCCCAACGCTGCGCCCGGCTCCAAACGCCTTGCTCAAAGACTGATGGAATTTGAAGAGGATAACCGGGTACGGTTGGAACAGTTTTTATGATAATCGAAAGAAGCCGGGCATATGCCCGGCTTCTTTCGATTATCGCTCAGCTTACAGTGCTTCCACCATGGCCGCAACGATCTTGGTTGCGGTGGCAACATACTCGGCGATGCTGAATTTCTTCACCACCAGCACCTCGTGGCCGTCCTCGTCGGCGTTGTCGCTCATGGCGCGCAGGATGACGCAGGGCACGCCGTTCTTTGCGGCAATCTGGCTCACGGCGGCGCCTTCCATCTCCACGCAGTCCGGGGCGCACTTGGCCTCGATGGCGGCCTTGGTGGCGCTGTCGCCCACGAACAGGTCGCCGGTGGCGATCTTGCCCACCAGAGCCTTGACACCGGCATCGGCGCAGGCCTTTTCGGCGGCGGCGATCAGCTCGGGATCACCGGTGTATTCCTTCAGGAACGGCGGGTTCTGGCAGATCATATCCAGCTGGGCGTCGTGGTACAGCACCGTTTTGCCGATGACAACATCGCCGATGCCGATCTTGCTGGTCATATTGCCCGCAATGCCGGAGAAGATGATCTTCTCCGCACCGAACTTGGTGATCAGAACCTGCGTGGCAGCGGCGGCGTTGGCCTTACCCATACCGGCGCAGCACACAACCACCTGCTTGCCAGCCAGCGTGCCCTTGTGATACTCCACGCCGCCGTAGGGCTCTACGGTGACATTTTCCAGCTTTGCACACAGCTGATCCACTTCATCGGGCATGGCACCCATAATACCAAAAATCATAGAACTCTCCTTACACGTTGAACAGGAACTCGATCACGTCGCCGTCGTTCACGACGTACTCCTTGCCTTCGGTGCGCTGCAGGCCCTTGGCCTTGACGGCGGCGTAGTCGAAGTTGTTGGCTTCCAGATCCTTGTAGCCGATGACGCTGGCACGGATGAAGCCGCGCTCAAAATCGCTGTGGATCTTACCGGCAGCCTGCGGAGCCTTGGTGCCCTTGCGGATGGTCCAGGCACGGCACTCCTTCTTGCCGTCGGTCAGGAAGGAGATCAGGCCCAGCAGGTCGTAGCTGGCGGTGATGAGATTGTCCAGGCCGCTGGCCTCGATGCCCATCTCGGCCAGGAATTCCTTCTTTTCCTCGGGGGAGTAATCGGCGATATCCTCTTCGGTCTTGGCGCAGATGGGGATGTAGCGGGCGCCCTCTTCCTTGGCGCGGGCGGCCACCAGCGGGACATACTTGTTGTTCTCGATGCCCTCCATCAGGTCGTCCTCGCCCACGTTGCATGCGTACAGCACCGGCTTTGCGCTCAGCAGGCCCATCTCGTGCAGAACGGTCTGCTGCTCAGCGTCGTTCTCATCAAAGTCAAAGCTGCGGGCGGGCTTGCCGGTGCTCAGGTGGTCGGCCAGCTTCTGCAGCCATGCAGCCTCGGCGGCAGCGCCCTTGTTGTTGCCGCTCTTGGCGGCCTTGGCCATGCGGCCGGCGCGGTTCTGCACCACTTCCAGGTCGGACAGGATCAGCTCGTAATCGATGGCGTCAATGTCGGCGATGGGGTCCACGGCCTCGGCCTTGGTCACATCCTCCACCACATGGATGATGTTGTCATCGTCAAAGCAGCGCACCACGTGCACGATGGCGTCGCACTCGCGGATGTGGCCCAGGAACTTGTTGCCAAGGCCTGCACCCTGGCTGGCACCCTTCACAAGGCCTGCGATATCCACGAACTCCACGATGGCGGGGGTCTTTTTGTTGGTCTGCCATACCTCAGCCAGCTTGTCCAGACGCTTGTCCGGCACGGCCACGATGCCGCTGTTGGGCTCGATGGTGCAGAAGGGATAGTTGGCGGCTTCTGCATTCTTGGTGGAGGTGATGGCGTTGAACAGAGTGGACTTGCCGACGTTGGGCAGGCCGACGATACCTAATTTCATTTGTACTCATTCTCCTTCGATTTTCCTTGATTTTCAAGGGGTTTCAGCGTTTGGTGTCTTGGCTGT